>CAYMZV010000186.1:0-8467 GCA_964394965.1 uncultured Chryseobacterium sp. | reverse complement strand
AAATAACGGTTCGACAAATCCTGTAGTGAATAATGGCGGTTCACAAAATAACGGATCGACAAATCCAGTTGTGAATAACGGTGGAACACAAAATAACGGATCGACAAATCCTGTTGTGAATAATGGCGGAACTGAAAACAATGCCGCAACAAATCCTGTAACGAACAACGGCAACGCGAATCAGATAGTTGATCCTTCAACCGGACAACCCTTGACTCCACAACAAATGGATCAGGTTCGTGCAACACCCGATTACAAATCCTATGTTGCCGCAAACTCCGATGCAGTGAAAGCGGATCAGGAGGTTGCAACTCAAAAATCGGTAGCCGAAAAATTTCAGGATAGCGCCAACGCGAATATTGCCAAGGCGCAGGATCTCACTTTAAAAGCGGCAGATGAAAATGATGCGACAAAAAAACAGCAACTGATCGACCAATCGAAAAAATACAATGACGTGGCGAAAGACAATATGTCAAGCCGCGATTCTGTCAATGATATTGTCGATAATGAAAGTGCCGATGCGAAAATAAAACACAACAAGGCTGATTTTATCTTGCAGAATACCGATCAGCAAAAGGCACAAACCATAAAAGCGATTGCATCTGCCGATCAACAGAATAATGGTTCAACCGCCCGCAGTTCAAACGGTTCGACAAATCCTGTTGTGAATAACGGTGGAACGGAAAATAACGGATCAACAAATCCGGTTGTGAATAACGGTGGAACGGAAAATAATGGATCAACAAATCCGGTTGTGAATAACGGTGGAACGGAAAATAACGGATCGACAAATCCGGTTGTGAATAATGGCGGAACAGAAAATAACGGTTCGACTAACCCTGTTGTGAATAGCGGCGGAACAGAAAATAATGGTTCGACAAATCCTGTTGTGAATAATGGTGGAACACAAAATAACGGATCGACAAATCCGGTTGTGAATAATGGTGGTACACAGAATAACGGTTCGACAAATCCAGTTGTGAATAACGGTGGAACAGAAAATAACGGATCAACAAATCCTGTTGTGAATAATGGTAGCACACAAAATAGTGGTTCAACAAATCCTGTTGTGAATAACAGTGGCACACAAAATAATGGATCGACAAATCCTGTTGTGAATAATGGTGGAACGCAAAATAGTGGTTCAACAAATCCTGTTGTGAATAATGGCGGTGCAGAAAATAATGGCTCGGCAAATCCAGTCACGAATAACAACGGAACACACAATAATGGAAATACAAATTCTTCTTCTGTTGCAAGTCGCCTCGCTCCCGGAGAAGAATTCAAATTGAATTCCCAAACACCTGCCACAACTATTCCTGTCAATCCGACTTTGCCGGAAGGACTTGTTTACAAAGTTCAAGTGGGCGCTTTCAGGAATCCGATCTCGCCTGAAATCTACAAAGGCATTTCTCCCGTCACAGCAGAAACAACACCTTCAGGATTGACACGTTACACTGCAGGGATTTTCAAACAATTCCCGAATGCAGACGCTGCGAAAAATGAAATCAGGAAATTGGGTTACAAGGATGCTTTCGTTGTCGCTTTCTACAATGGAAAACGGATTTCAATGGACGAAGCCAACCGAATTGCCGGTGGGGGAGATGTTACACCGAATAACGGCGGAACAGAAAATAATGGATCGACAAATCCGGTTGCGAATAATGGAGGAACACAAAATAACGGTTCGACAAATCCGACTGTGAATAGCGGCAGCACGAATCCTGCAACGAATAATAACGGAGCCAATCCTGTTGCAAACAATTCCGGTACACAAAACAATTCTGCACCTGTCGACGTGAAAGATGTGAAAGGATTGTTCTACACCGTACAGATCGGTGTATTCAGGAATGAGGTGAGCAATTCCAAACTGAAAAACCTTCCTGAAATCGTAAGCGATCATTTGCCGAATGGATTGATCAGGTATTCCTCCGGAAAATATTGTTCCGCCGATGCCGCCGATGCTGCGAAAAAGAATGCGGTCGCAAAAGGAATCACCGATGCTTTCGTCTGCGCCTATTACAATGGAAAACGAATCACTCCCGAAGAAGCGAAAGTTTTGGAAACACAAGGCGTTTCACCTTGCAGTGGCGTACAAGTGCAAACCCCTCCGGCGAATAATGTTCCGGCAGATAATGGAAATAACAATACGCCTGTTGACAATGGAAATCATGACAACGGAAATAATACTCCTGTTGACAATGGAAATCACAACGGTGGAAAAACACATCCTGTTGTGAATACCCCGGTTGACAATGGAAATCACGATAACGGAAATAATACTCCGGTTGTGAATACGCCTGTTGACAATGGAAATCATGATAGCGGAAATAATACTCCTGTTGTGAATACGCCGACAGATAATGGAAATAATAATCCGAACGTAAACACTCCTGTTGCAATCAGTACACAACCTCCTGTGCCTGATACAGGACTTGTGTTCAGTGTTCAGCTCGGTGCTTTCCGCGATGAGGTTCCGGTTGCCATTGCGAATCAATATTTGCAATTGGCAAATCGCGGTGTGAAAAATTATTACGACAAATCGACAGAATTGACGGTTTATCAAATGGGTGCCGTTTCAACCAAGGAGGAAGCCGATGCCTTGCGCGGTGAAGCGATTTCAAAAGGAATCACCGATGCTTTTGTGGTTGCATTCAAGGACGGCAAAAAAATACCGATGGAAGATGCGATGAAATTGCAGGGACAATAGAAAAAGTATTCTTTAAATTTGTTTTTTATTTCAAGACATGAAAACAGTAGCCAATCACCAAACCGAACAGGAAGAATTACTTCTCCTCGAAGAGGAAATTGTTCATCTCAACGATTTGATTATTTATAACGACGATTTCAATACGTTCCCACACGTCATCGAATCGCTGGTGGAAATTTGCGGCCACGACCCCATCCAGGCGGAGCAAAGTGCATTCATCATTCACAACAACGGCAAATGCGGAGTGAAGCGCGGAACACTGAAAGATTTGGAACCCATGTGCATCGCATTGCTCGATCGCGGACTTTCTGCGAAGATTGAGTGATTGCAGATTGTTTTCCGGAGCGAATCAATTACTTTTCAATCAACATTTTTCCCGCTATCGGCTCCCGAAGTCTCGGGACGCTTTTTGTAAAAACAAAAGAGCTCCAACAATGCCTCCTCGGGGCTGATCAGAAACTATTGCATTGGCTAGAACCTTCGTGTCTTTGTGCCTTTGTTGCATTTGTTTTTACCTACGCACAGCCTCTCCCATCCACAAACCTCGACCTATTTACTTCCATTTGTAATTCGTAATCTGTAATTAACCTTCTATCTTTTCAATCTCGGATCCAGCGCATCCCGCAATCCTTCGCCGATCAGATTGTAAACGGTAACGGTAATGAAAATGGCAAGACCCGGATAAATGATCAGCCACCACGCATTGAAATTTTCCTTTCCCTGATTCAGCAATCTTCCCCAAGTCACCAGATCCTTCGGCACGCCGATTCCCAGAAACGACAAACTGGATTCAATGAGAATCGCACCGGCAATGCCAAATGCGATGGAAACCAATGATGGAGCCATGCCGTTTTTCAACGCGTGACGGAAAATGATCCTGCTTTCCTTGAAGCCCATCGCCTGAGCCGATTGTATATAATCCATCGCACGTATTTTCAGGAATTCCGCACGCGTGAAACGTGCAATGCCCGTCCACAATGTCAAACCGATAATGACCATCACATAAATGATGGATTCCTCCTTCGCAAGTGAGGCGAGCGAAATGATCAGGATCACAGTTGGAATGGAAGTGAGGATTTCAATCGCGCGTGAAATGATGGAATCGACGGGAATGAAAACCTGTTTGCCTAAAAATTTCCCCTTGCCGATGATTTTCCCGATTCTGGAAAACAGCCAGATGACGAATGCAAATATCACGAAGCTGAGCAGGAGTTGTATTAAAAAACTACTTCCTGATTCTGCCATTGCATCTTTCAGGTGATAGCTCCTTGCGCTGAAAGCGTAGAACCAGGCAAACGGGACACCGATCACCACCATCCAGAATCTTGCCCGTGTGGTTTTTAATCTTTCGTCACCGAAATAACCCGCCATCGACCCCAACAACAATCCGATCACCGATGCGATTCCCATGGATATGAATCCGATACTCAACGAAACCCTTGTGCCGTGAATCAATCCTGCAAGCACATCTTCTCCCGATTGGTTCGTCCCCAAAAAATGCTTGAAACGTGCGGGCATGTAAATCGTATCGTTCTTGTTGTCGACATATTTTTGTGGATCGCCCGGACCTACATAATCACGGTTATTCTCGTCCGCTTTTCCGGGTGACCAGACAATGGGAGCCCAAATCACGGATTCATAATTCATGTGTTTCCAATCCGCTATGTCAAGCTGTATGTTTTCATCTTTTCCCGTTTGCGAATCGGTAATCAGATAATTTGATTTGAAAGACAAGGCGGGAAAAAAAGTCTCTCCCTTGTACTTCATGTAAAGCGGGCGTTCATTCGCAAGCACGGGTGCCAACAACGCGAGTACAACGAGAAATCCCAAAACGTACAATGAAATATAAGCGGGTTTGTTTTTCTTGAATTGTTTCCAGGCAAAACGCGAGAAAGTGAATTCCTTTTCGTCTTTTTTGGAAACGGGGATTTTTCCCGTTTTATTTTCAACGGAAACTTCTGCTGCATTCGATTTCATTTCTTCTTCCGTCATGCAGTTATTTTTGGGAATATGAAATGCGTGGATCTGCCATTGCGTATAAAATATCGGCAATGAGATAACCGACCAATGTGAGGAATCCTGTCAGCGTAAAAACACAGACAATCATCGGATAATCTTTTGACAATACGGCTTCATAGATTTCCTGTCCCATTCCCGGAATGCCGAAAATGTATTCGATGATCACAGTGCCACCAACAGCAGTCGGGAAAATATTGGCAAAGATGGTAATGATCGGAAGCAAGGCATTCCTCAAACCGTGTTTGTAAATCACCAGAAAGTTGGAAAGCCCTTTTGCCTTCGCCGTTCGTATATAATCCTGATTGATTATTTCCAGCATCGCCACACGCATGGTGCGGCTGAGAAATGCGAATGAACTGTAGGTGTAACAGATGAGTGGAAGAACGAGATAGGGGAGTGTGATCTTGAATTTTTCCCATAATGAAATTCCATCGGGATAACCGGTTGCAGGTTTGACTCCGTTGGCGGGAAAAATATTGAACACGGAAGGGTTTGCAAATGTGAGCATGAGCAATGTTGCGACGAAAAAAACAGCCATCGAATACAACATGAAAAGGACAACGCCGGAAGTCTTGTCAAAAACGCCTCCGCGATTTGCTGCGGCACGCACTCCCGTGGGAATTGAAATCATGTAGGCGAGTATGACCGAAAGAAAAGTGAACAGCACCGACCAGGGAATCGCACGCTTGATTGTTTTTGTTACCGCCAATTTTGAAGCGTAGGAAGTTCCGAAATCGCCGCGGATCACGCCTTCGGTATATTGCCATCCTTTTCCCGTCAACCAATTCCCATCTCCGAATACCCAACGGTGATATTGATTGTAACCATAAAAATTTATTCTTGGAATCCAGTTTTTCCAAACTGAAGAATTATTTTTCATCGCCTCGAAATTCTTTTTGCAATTCGAAAGCGGTTCATGGATAGCTGCAAGAAAATTATGTTGCCCGAGTGAATTCGCATTCTCCACCATCTTCTGAACCTTGTCCAGTTTACTTGCAATCACCACATCTTCATAACTCACCAGCAACGAAATCACTTCCTGTCGGGCATCGTCCAACGCCTGATTGGATTTGTCGCGGCCGAATTGTGAATAGGCGATTGTATCGGGAACGGTATTTTTCAGGATATCACGCATGCGCTCAACCGAAATGTACCAGGCGCTGATCTGTTTCCAATTTCCATAATTGTCAATCAGGCGTTCGAGTGAAGCATGTCGGTTCCTGTCAAACACTTTGTAAAGTGTATCGGGAGTTGCAATGTTGTCAAGCGTAAAATAAAAAACGGGAAGATCAAGACCCAATCGGTGACGGAGAGAATCTTTCTGCGCTGTCATTTCCGCACTCTGAACGCCGGCATTGTCACCGTTGCCTTGTCCACCGGTAAAAAGGGAATCAATCGGATCGCCCGGTGCATTGATGCTGATCACAAACGCTATGAGCGAAATCGCAAATAACGTTGGGATGAAAATGAATATCCTTTTGAGAATGTATTTCAGCATCGCGTGGAAGAAATCCTCAAGGCGTGTTAGCGTTCTTTGTCATCGTACCTGCGCCCCAGCACTCGAGATAACTCAAATAAACGCCGGGCTTTTCAAAATACATGTCTCCATGTTCAAAGCGTTTGTGAATCGCAATTTTTCGTGGAACCATGAAAAGGAAAATATACGGTTGATCATCATAAACGATTTTCTGGAAACGTTTTTCCATCGGCACACGGAGTGAATCGATGGTTTGTGTGCGCATCGAATCAATCAGCGCATCGGTTTGTGGATTTCCGAATCCGCAATAATTGGAACCGTCGGCCCACATCGAAGTATGCCAGAGCTGTTTGTAATCGTCGGCAACAAATGCTCCCGACCAAGCGCCGAAATACATATCGAAGTTGTGGAGTTGAAGCTGTTCGTAGAAAGAAACGAATTCGATGGAACGGATATTCGCCTTTATTCCCGCCTTGTACATCGCCGTTTGAATGTCTTTCGATGCATTGTCAACCACCACATTTCCCGCAATGGTCATCATCTCGAATTCAAACTGCACTTTTTTACCGTCAATCATTTTATCACGGATATTATCGCCGTCGGTATCTTTCCATCCCGCCTCATCCAATAATTTTTTTGCCGAATCGATGTTGAATGGAACAGGAATCAAATCCTTATTCAACACTGCGGTTTTCGTTGGTGTAACCACACTCACCATACGCACACCTTTTCCTTCCAGATAGGATTTGTTGATCTCATCGACAGGAATCAATAGTGCCATCGCTTTTCTGACGCGCCTGTCTGTAAAGAATGGAAGGCGATTCACCGATTCCGGTTTTTCATTCAAGCCGATGTATTGGTAATCGAAATCCTGCACGAAAGCGGAATTGTAATTGCGATTGAAATCAGGATCTTTCTGCAACTCCACCAAGCTGTGTGTGTTGATCCAAGTTGACACATCGATGTCCTGTTTTTTCAATTCAAGCGCAATGGAATTGTCATCCACATTGATCTTGAAAATGATTTTATCGGGAATCGGTTGGTCATACATATTCGGATTCTTGACTTTCGAAGTCCAGTGATTTTCCTTTTTTGTCAACTCGATGCGCTCTTTGGCTTCCCAGGCTGTAACCTTATAAGCACCCAATCCGGGAATATGATCCAGATCGTGCCCGTATTTTGCGTCGTTGAATTCTTTCGCCCAATCTTCCAGATCCTGGTGTTTTGTTTTTGCAAAATCGGGATCATTGAATTGCTGCATCGTGTATTTTCCCAAAATGTTTTTCGGGTCGAAATATTTTTTCTGCATGATGGGCATGTCACCCAGAAAAGCGACATTCTGAATGTACTTGCGGGTCATGTGCATGACAAATTTTCTCGGATTGGAAGCGTCAACCGTGATGCTGCCCAATGTTTCAAAATAGGGTTTCGCCCACTCATTGTTTGTCAATGGACATTTCCAGGCCATCAACGTAAAAATCACATCATCCACACTCAACTGTGTGCCGTCATCCCAAGTCGGTTCGTCACGCAATTCATAAGTGTAATTCAATCCATCCGGACTTTCAAGCGGAAGTGTTTTGACGAGATCGGGGCGCAAACATAAATTTTCAAAATCGGTGTTGACCAAAAAACGCTGCGTATAATCCATGATGATGCGGCGCGGGTTTGATTTTCCATTCGTAGGATGGAGATTATCCGGTTCGGCACGCCAGTGATAAACGACAATGTTTTCTTTTGACCAATCATTTTCCCATTTGGTTGCGGTGGGATTGTGCAGGAAATGCCTGCCTGTGTCAATGGCATCATTTCCTGAAGTTTTATCGTCCTTGAATTTGCCTTGGGGAGAACTGCCGCATGAAGCGAGGGAAATAATTGCAGGGAGAAAAAGTGCAATTGAAAACTTGGTGAGGTTCATACGAAGCGGATTTGATTGTGTGGTTTGCAAATATAGCATCTGCAAACCACGTCGCCACCTGATTGTAAGGATTTCATCAAGGTAAAAATAGAGTGTAAATCTTGCCTTCTTTCCTCGAAACTTTTTCTACCTTTGTCGCCCTGTTTCGGGAACATTAACCTTTCCGGAGAGATGGGTGAGTGGCCGATACCAGTAGTTTGCTAAACTGCCGTACGCCAAAAGCGTACCGAGGGTTCGAATCCCTCTCTCTCCGCTGACAATTGCCTGCTAATGTGAAGTCTTTATGCCTTCGATTAGCAGGTTTTTTTTGTCGAATTCAATTTGGATTTCTTGACTTTCTTAC
>CAYMZV010000185.1:0-8509 GCA_964394965.1 uncultured Chryseobacterium sp. | reverse complement strand
ATAAGGATTTTTATCATCCAACTCGAGCGAATGCATGATGTCAGCAATCCCCGCATCCGTTTTTCCATTCAGGAATTTTGCCAATCCGAGATTTGCAAAAGCGTACCCACTGTTCGGTTCCACGGCAATTGTTTTTTCAAAAGTTGCAATCGCCTCTTCATAACGTTTCAATTGTAAAAAAGAATAGCCGCAATTGTATTGCAAATTCAAGTTGTCGGGCTCAAGCGCCAATGATTTCTGAAAAGCCGCTAGACCTTTTTCATAATCGTTCAGCTGTATCTGCACATGCGCCGAAAAGGAATAATGCGCCGCTTCTTTCGGATAAGTCCGTTCAAATTCTTCGGCAATGATTCTCGCCATCTCCATGTTTTTTATTTTCATGAAGCAGGTAATCGCCAATACGTAGATATCCGGATTGATGAAATTACGGTCAATCAGTTTTTTGAAACGAATGCCCGCCTCCTCGAATTTTCGATCATTGTAAAGGGAAACGGCCTTCGCATGATTTTCCGGAAATTTCTTTTTGCCCAAAAGATTCCTGATTACCGTAAAGTCGCTGAATGTGTAACGCCCACCTTCCGTATATACGCGCCGGCTGGAAATGCTTGCAGAGGAAAACAGAAGAATGAGGGATGCAATTGCAAATCCCGTAATCATTGAACTCCAGATTCCGTCAAAAGGGAAATGGAAAATGAAAAAACATGAAACGGCAACGCACAACAAACTTGCGAATGGACCTCCCGCAATGCGCACGATTTTTTTATTCACGGAAAGTGTTTCGCCATACGAATAACAAATTCCCTTGCCCAAAAATGTCGGCACATATCTGAAATTGATTTCCAGCCTTCCCAAATTCATTTTCCACATTCCCTTCGCATTTCCCATCGAACCGACGAACACTTTCACTTTTTCCCTGCTGAAAATGAGTGAAGGAATGGCATGGCCCAACTCATGGAATAAAACGGCAAATGGCATTGTCACCAATACGTAGGCAACGACGAATAGGATAATGTAATCGGAAGAATAACCGGTATGCATTTACTGCAAGTTAATTCAGATGCAATATTCAAAAAAATAATCTGGAGCGGAGAAAATCCCCTGTTCACGGAACAATCATTCCGTTCCAAAGGACTTCTTCGGACTATCCGGTTGCGGAGCTCCTCAATCGGGGCTAGACGGAAACATTCACTTGTCAAGGAAAATAAACGGATAACCGATAACTGTCAACTGAAACGTTCTATTGTTTCAATCTGCTTCCCACATGATATTCACTCTTCATCACCATTGCAGCTTTTACAAAATGTACAAACAACGGATGCGGATTATCCACCGTGCTTTTATATTCGGGATGGAATTGTACACCCACAAACCAGGGATGATTTTTCAATTCCACAATTTCAACCAATCCGCCTTCGGGATTTATTCCTGTCGCTTTCATTCCCGCCTTTTCAAAATCACTCAGGTATTCATTGTTGAATTCATAACGGTGGCGGTGACGTTCGTAAATCGTATGCTTTCCATAAACGGAAAATGCATTCGAACCTTCCGCAAGCTGGCATGGATATGCACCCAGCCGCATGGTGCCGCCCTTGTGCGTGACTTTTTTCTGCGCCTCCAATAAATCGATGACGGGAAATTTTGTGTTCGCATCCATTTCCGTTGAATGTGCACCGGTCATGTTCAACACATTTCTTGCGAACTCAATCACCGCACATTGCATGCCGAGACAGATTCCGAAAAAGGGAACATTGTTTTCACGCGCAAAACGGATCGCCGCAATTTTTCCTTCAATGCCGCGATGTCCGAATCCGGGAGCAACAAGGATTCCGCTGAGTCCGGAAAGTTTTTGCTTTACATTTTCTTCAGTAATGCTTTCGGAATGGATCCACGAGAGATTGACCTTGCAATTGTTTGTCACACCCGAATGGATGAACGCTTCAGCAATTGACTTGTAGGAATCTTTCAATTCAATGTACTTTCCAACCAATCCGATGTTGACTTCATTTTTCGGATTGTAAAGTGTATTGACAAAATCTTTCCAATGCGAAAGGTCAGTTGATTTTTCGGAAGAGAGGCCGAGCTTGTTCAGCACAACCTGATCGAGTTGTTCCTTTTCCATCAGCATCGGCACTTCGTAAATGCTTTTTGCATCACGCGCCTCTATCACTGCATTCGTTTCCACGTTGCAGAACAATGCAACTTTCCTTTTCAGGTCGGAACTCAATGGATGTTCCGTGCGGCAAACCAACACATCGGCAGTGACACCGAATTCCTGCAATAATTTTACTGAGTGCTGGGTCGGTTTTGTTTTCAATTCACCGGACGCGGATAGGTAGGGAACCAATGTAAGGTGAACCACCATCACATCTTTCGGCATTTCCCATTTCAACTGACGGACCGCTTCCACATAAGGCAACGATTCAATGTCACCAACCGTTCCACCGATTTCGGTAATGATCACTTGGTATTGTCCGGTATTTCCGAGCAGCCTGATGCGGTGTTTTATTTCGTCGGTGATGTGTGGAATGACCTGGACGGTTTTTCCGAGATAATCTCCGCGGCGTTCCTTTTCAATTACGGTTTTGTAAATGCGTCCTGTGGTAACATTATTCGCCTGTGAAGTCGGGACATTCAGGAAACGTTCGTAGTGTCCAAGATCCAAATCGGTTTCCGCGCCATCATCCGTCACATAACATTCGCCATGCTCATACGGATTCAAGGTTCCTGGGTCAACGTTGATGTAGGGATCGAGTTTCTGGATGGTCACGGTATATCCACGCGACTGGAGCAATTTCGCCAGGGAAGCGGAGACAATACCTTTACCCAAAGAAGAGGAAACACCTCCGGTTACAAAAACGTATTTGGTGGAAGACATAGGTGAAATTAGGACTGATAACCGGAGTACAAAGGTAGGAAACTGTTGCCGCTTGTCGGTTGTCGGTTGTCAGTTATTTTTCAAATGTTACAAAAGAAAATGCGAAACGGTTGTGCATCACTGTCATTCGGTGTTGTGACAATGATTGGATTTCCAATGATTCCAGAATAATCAGGCAATTGACAACCGATAACTGAAAACCGGCAACCGTTAAAATGTCCAGTTCACGCTGAGGCTAGGCATGATCGGCAATTGATTGACCCTTGTATAGGTGACGCGGTCAAAATAGAAAATGTTTTGGCGATCGTAAGCGTTGGTAACACCGAATGCAGCTTCGAATTTATTTGAAGCGCTGAATTCCCAAGTGCGTTTGACGGTAAAGTCAAGACGGTGATAGGTTGGAAGCTGGTGGGAATTCAAACCGCCATATAAAATTCCGAGTTGACCGTTCTGTTGCGTGTAGTCGGTTGTGATATTATTGAGCGTGAGATTTTCGAAGAAGCCTTGTGTTGGAGTGAATGGGAATCCGGTTCCGAAATTCCAACGCAGATCCGCTTCCCAATTCTCATGTTTTCCGAAAGTGTAAGCGGCAACAACATTCACATTGTGGCGACGGTCGAAACTTGGGCGGTATTCTTCCACACCATCCCAACGTGTTACATAAGCTAGTGAATAAACGGCCCACAGGTAAATATTCTTGTATTCGTATTTCGAAACAAAATCAACACCATACGCTTTACCGGTTTCAATGATGAAATCCTTTTTCAACAAATCGGGTTCAGCGGCATTGGCTTCGTTGTCATCAAAGATCTTGTTGCGGTTGAGGTTGGTCAATTGGGTGAAATCTTTCAGGTAACCTTCAAATGTGAATTCCAGGTTTCCCCATTTTTGGGTGGAGTCGATCGGATCCCATTCCATACCGAGAATGTAATGGATCGCTTTCTGCAGTTTGGAAGTGATCTCATGCGTTTGTCCATTCTGATCGGTAAAAGTTGTTGGCAGATTGTCCGGACCGGAAAGGAAGCCGTAGAATAAATTCACGACATCGCGATCGGAAGTGGCACTGATCAGGTTCTGAGAATAAATTCCCGTTGCGCCCTTGATGCGGAGATGATCGTTGATGTTGTACTTGAAATCCAAACGCGGCTCAGGGGAAATGTTGTTGAGTGAAGCATAATACTGCACGCGGAATCCGGGTTCGAGAACGAGGGTGCGGTTGGAGAGGGAATCTTTTTTGCCACTGAGATTTCCTGAAATCCATTTGTACTTTATGAAGAATGCGAATTCGGTTGTACTTTCTTCCTGTTCGATTTTCCGGTTGACTGCATTCGTAAAACTGAAATTCGTTTTGAATCCCAAAACTTCCAATCCGTAATTCACGACATTTTTACGCTGGAAATAAGTGAAGTTAAGTCCCATGTTGAATCCATCCACTGAACTGTATCTTGGAGTGAAATAATTTTCCTCCATGCCGATGTTGTACTTGGAATACGCAAAATTTCCCTTGATGAGTGTTGTTGAATTGCCGGGCACAACTTGGAAATTGCCACCGAATCCAAGCGATTTCCATTTCAGATCCACAGAATTCTGATAATGGTTAACGGTGTCATTGAAGGAAAATCCGAAAAGATTCAGTTTGCTTCCGTTCAAGCTGTTGAAGGAAACCTTTCCATAATAATCGCTGAAATTGAATGGGAGTCCATCCGGATTCACATAACTGTAAAGCAATTTTGATGTTTGGCGGAGATAGGAATTTTTTGCCGAGAGGATATAGGTGATCGAACCATGTCCATTTTTCGGATCCTCATCCATTTTCCGGATCGGCCCTTCGAGCATCAGTTTTGCTCCGAAAGGGCTGACGGTTATTTTTCCACCGAGATTTTTTCTGTTTCCATCGCGAGTGGTAATATCCATGACCGAAGAAACACGTCCACCATAATCGGCATTGAAGCCACCGGTGTAAACGTCGAAATTCTTGATGATGTCGGTATCGAAAACCGAAAACAATCCGATGGAATGGAATGGATTGTAAATGATCATCCCATCGAGCAAAACCTTATTCTGTACAGGTGTACCACCGCGTATATACAATTGTCCACCCTGATCGCCCGAACTCACAACACCGGGCAATACCTGCACCGACTGCGCAATGTCCGCAACACCACCGATGGCAACGACACGATTGATGTCTTTCCGATCCATTGTCGTTTTTCCGACTTCGGGGTTTTCCTGTTGCTCCTGTTTTTTTGCCGAGATCACCGCCTCTTTCATCATGCGGTCTTTCAATACGATATTCTGTTGCTGGATTTCCCCTGCAGTTACCGTCACCGTGATTTTTGTCGGTGAATAATTTTGCTGTTGTCCGACAAGTGTATAGGTTCCAGGAGGGATTTTTGTAAGCGAATAAAATCCATTGAGGTCACTCTGGACGCCGTAAGTTGTTCCTTCAAGGTAAACCAATGCGAAGAGTACGGCCTCGCCTGTTCTTTCACTGGTAATTGTTCCGCGAATGGTTGCGGTTTGACCGAATGAAAAAACTGAAAATAAAAACGCAGCTAAAACGCAGGTAAAATAATGACGCATGAGTGGTGTGCTTTTTCTTGCGGGGTGGGGCAAAAGTAAGAGTTATGACCGATCAAATGACATCCTGTTGACAGGCGGTTTGATTTTATCAGTATAAGGTCGTTTTTCAGTAGTATTCGGTATCAGGACGCGAGTGCCATGATAATTTCATATTCCTCTTTTGAGACCGGCATTACAGAAAGGCGCCCAATGCGGATGAGCGGAAAATCCTTCAGCCTTTTGTCATTTTTCATCACCGAAAGCGGAACCGGTTTTCTAAGGGTTTTATAAGGTTTGAGATTGACAGAAACCCATGCCGTTTCCTCTGTTGTCGGATCCTGAAAAGCTTCCCTTGAAACTTTGGCAATGCCGACAATTTCAAGTCCTTCATTGCTGTGATAAAAGAAAACCTGATCACCTTTTTTCATCGAGCGAAGATGATTTCTTGCGGCATAATTGCGAACACCTTCCCAACCGGTTTCTCCATCGGAAACCAATTTTTCCCATGCGTAAACGGAGGGCTCGGATTTTACTAACCAGTAATTCATGGAATTTGTTTTGGTCAACAAAGATCGTGAAGAGAACGGATAAGACATTATCTTTTATAAATTTGATGCCAATTCCGGTCAAACCCTGATGTATGAGAATAGAATCTACAAGACATACGCCCCTTGTAATTGTTGATGAAGCTGCGGGATCAATTGAAATTGCCGGTGTCTCCATTCCTGAAAACGCGTACGTTTTTTTCCGTCCGGTTGAGGATTTCATCGAGGCGCTCGATCCTGAAAAGGAAAAAGGAATCTCGTTTACATTCAGATTGGAATACATGAATACGCTTTCATCGAAGGCTTTCCTGGATTATATGCGTACCGTAAAGGATTTGAAACATATTCCGCTTACGGTTACCTGGGAATATTATTCCGACGACGAGGAAATGCGCGATCACGGAGAGACATTTTCTGAAATCGTGGATATTCCCTTCAATTATGCAGCTGTCGATCCGTCGAAAAGGTTTCCCGGAAGAAAGTAAAGTGAAAACAGTTGAAAGGTTGGGAAGCTGAAAAGACGCAATGTTTTCTTTCCAATTTTCTCAGTGGAGAATTTTCCAAATCAATTCCTTCATCAACTCGCCTTCGTCAGCACTGGCATTGTCCACTCCTTTTGAACGCAAGTCGTATTCGCGCAGGAAAGAAATCACACTTTTGATTTTTGCTGTCGGATAGTTTTTTGCGGCACCGATGTAATCGCCGACAAAAAAAGGATGGACACCCAAAGCCCTCGCGGCGGATTCCTTGGATTTGTCTTCGAGAAAATGATAACGCAGCAACTTCACAAAAAAGGAATTGAGCGATGCGATGGTAACTGGAATTGGATGTTCCTTTGAATTGGCAGCAAAATAATTTACAATCTGGTTCGCTTTCACAATGTTCTTTTTCGAAAGCGCATCGTTCAATTCAAAGGTGTTGAAGTCCTTGCTGATGCCGATGTTTTCCTGGATGTGGTCGGGTGTTATTTCAGTTCCTGGTGGAAGGTTGATCATCAACTTATCCAACTCATTCACGATTTTTCCAAGATCGGTTCCGAGATACTCCGTGAGCAATTGTGAAGATTTCGGCGTGACGGAATATTTTTTTTCTTTCAGGTAACCCGCAATCCAATCGGGAATCTTATTCTCGTACAATTTTTTCGATTCAAGCAGCACTCCTTTTTTTGCAATTGTCTTTGAAAAGGTTTTTCGCTTGTCGAGTGTCTTGTATTTGTAACAAATCACCAGCAACGTGGAGTCGAGCGGATTGTTCACGTAACTGTCGAGATCCTCGATGTTGCGGATGTTCTGCGCTTCCTTCACAATCACCACCATTTTGTCCGACATCATCGGATAGCGTTTTGCCTCGCCTATGATCGTGCCCACATCCGTGTCGCGTCCGTACAAAACGGTTTGGTTGAATTCACGTTCCGATTCATCCAGCACTTTCTTCTCGATGAAATCCGAAATCCGGTCAATGAAATAGGGTTCTTCTCCCGAAAGGAAATAAACGGGTTTGTATTTCTTGCTTTTTAAATCGGAAAGTATGTCGAGGAATTCCACGGCGTAAAAGTAATCCTGAATTTTGAATTCCGGCTTTTGAATCCACGCATTACTTTCAACAATTGTGGATAAAATAATTGTTTATTCCAATGATGTGCCACGCTGAAAAACACTTTCAACTCAGAACCGCAAATGTTTTACGGTAAGTCCGTTGTTGATCAACTCTTTCAGCGAATCGATGCCGATCTTGAGATGTTCGGTGACATAATCCTCTGTCACTTTTTTATCACTCTCTTCCGTTTTTATTCCATCCGGTGTCATGGGCTGATCGGAAATCAACAGCAACGCACCCGTGGAAATCTCATTGTGGAAACCGACGGAAAAAATGGTGGCGGTTTCCATGTCTATCGCCATCGCGCGTGTCGTACGCAGGTATTCCTTGAATTTTTCGTCGTGTTCCCACACGCGTCTGTTCGTGGTATAAACAGTCCCCGTCCAATAATCCTTTTGGTGATTCCTGATCGTTGTTGAAATTGCCTTTTGCAAACTGAATGCCGGCAGGGCGGGAACTTCGGGCGGAAAATAATCGTTGCTTGTTCCCTCACCGCGAATGGCGGCAATCGGCAAGATCAAATCGCCAATGTGATTTTTCTTTTTCAAGCCGCCGCATTTTCCAAGAAACAAAACCGCTTTCGGTTGGATCGCAGAAAGCAGATCCATCACCGTTGCAGCCGTGGCACTTCCCATTCCGAAATTGATGATGGAAATCCCATTGGCATGTGCATTCATCATCGGTTTGTCTTTCCCCTTCACTTCAACGCCATTCCATTCCGCAAACATATTTACATAGTTGCTGAAATTGGTAAGCAGGATATAATCTCCCCATCCGTCAAGCGGAATTCCTGTATAGCGCGGAAGCCAGTTGGCTACAATTTCCTCTTTTGTTTTCATGAATGAAGTGACAGGTGAAAAATGAAAATAATGTTTTACGAAGATAGGAAAGCGCTTCGTGGAGAAACATGATCAGGATTAAATTTCCTTTC
>CAYMZV010000184.1:3616-8553 GCA_964394965.1 uncultured Chryseobacterium sp. | reverse complement strand
GGATATTTTCCTTCGCCAATTTTTCCCACAAGTCAACCACATTTCCCTGATATGCCAATGAAATTCCCTTTTTCGCTTTTGTACATTCCCGTATCCTGACAATGAGTTTTTCCAAATCATCAAACACTTCATCCACCCAACCCTGTGAAAGTCGTGTGGCTGTTGCTTTCGGATTTATTTCCGCAATGACAGAAACGAGGTCGGCGATTTTTCCCGCTTTCGGTTGTGCACCGCTCATGCCTCCGAGTCCGCACGACACAAATAATTTTCCACGACGGTCTTCCTCATTCTTCGAGATTTTCCGTGCCGCATTCAAAACCGTAATGGTTGTTCCATGTACAATTCCCTGTGGACCGATGTACATGAATGAGCCCGCTGTCATTTGCCCGTATTGCGTAACGCCGAGTGCGTTGAATTTTTCCCAATCATCGGGCTTGGAATAATTCGGAATCATCATTCCATTGGTGACAACAACGCGCGGTGCATCCTTGTGCGAAGGAAACAATCCAAGCGGATGGCCGGAATACATGACGAGTGTTTGCTCGTCGGTCATGGTCGCCAGATATTTCATGGTCAATAAATACTGCGCCCAATTTTGGAACACGGCTCCGTTTCCACCGTAAGTAATGAGTTCGTGTGGATGTTGTGCAACAGCGTAATCGAGATTGTTGGAAAGCATGTGCATGATGGCTGCGGCCTGAATGCACTGATGCGGAAATTCATGGATAGGCCGCGCAAAAATTTTATAATCGGGACGGAAGCGGTACATGTAAATGCGACCGTATGTTTTCAATTCGTCGGAAAATTCCTTTGCCAGAACCGCGTGGTGTTTTTTCGGAAAATAACGCAATGCATTCCGGAGCGCCAATTTTTTCTCTTCAGCTGAAAGGATGTTTTTTCTTTTCGGTGCGTGATTGAGTGATGCATCAAAGGCTTTGGGTTCCGGAAGGGAATCCGGGATGCCGGCGAGGATTTGTTTTTGAAAATCTTTTTCTGTCATGAGTTCAGTGAACTAAGGTAATTCGGTAATTGGGTTTTATCATTTTTCTTGATTTCCCAATCACTTTTTCTTGTCGTTCTCGAATTTTCCCGTTTTCGGATTGAATCCATACGGACAATGTTTGCATCCGTTTGTACAGCAGTAACCGCGCTTGAGCAGGAATTTTGCGGTGAAGACAATGTATCCTTCTTCGGTTCTGTAATAATCATCCGGTTCGAGTTCTTCGAGCAAGGGCATGTGCAAAGATAGACGTGAGACATCAGATTTGAGACGTGAGATTGAAAATGTTTCGGAATAGCCCCGATGGAAGGGAGCTCCGTCGACCGGACAGCGGGAAAAGTGTTGGTAGAAAAAGAAATGATTGTGCTCCTCCAATTCTTTTGCAATGTCCACTTGCAGGAAAAAAGTTGCCACTTGCAAGAGCGGGCATTTCTTTTCCGCGATAATGCCAAAATCCGTGTGGAATTCTTTTGTGTGCCGCGTTATTAATTCAGAAAGCGGAAAATATTCTTACACATAAAAAACAGACACATGAAAACGATGATCAGAAATCTCATTTACTGCGCACTTCTTTTCGCCCCGGTTGCAAAGGCGAATGCGCAAGACCAAAGCGGTGATATAAAAGTGACCGTGCTCGATGAAAAAAGCCAGCCGATGATAGGTGCAGTCGTGATGATTGTTGCCGGCGGTCCGAGGTTGGGCGGCTCAACCGATCTCGATGGGAATTTCACATTCCATTCACTTACTCCGGGCAGCTACGACATACAGGCGCAAATGCTGAGTTACAAAAAATACATCAAGACAGGAATTCCTGTTTCTGCGGGACAAACCTCTTACACCACTTTCCCGATGCAGATTATCGATTGCGATTCGTGTGAAAATGTGGTTACGATTACCGCCACTGTGAGTCCGGTTGATCCGACATTTTCCACTGTGCAAAGCATCAATGCGACACAAGTGAAACACATGGCCGTGGACCGCAGCAATGTGGTGGACATGGTAACGGGAACGAATTCGCAGGTGAGTGAGGGAAAGGGCGGACAACTCGTGATGCGCGGCGCGCGGGAAGGCGCATCTAACATTTATGTTGACGGTGAACAGATGTATGGAACTGCGGGTGTGTGCGGAGAATCGATTGAGCAAGTGACGGTTTTGTCGGGAGGGATTCCGGCATCATACGGAGATCTCACCGGAGGTGCGGTGATCATTACCACAAAAAGTTTTTACAACGGGACAGCGGAAAAGGAAAATATGTACGAAGCCGCAGCGGAAGAAAAAGCGAAAGCCGATGCAGCTGCGAAAGCAAAAGCAACCGGTGCAAAAAGTACGGGAACGGAAATCATAGAAAAACAAAGTCCCGCTCCGGCGAATGATTCGATTCCTGCGCCGAAGCCGCATTGAGGAGGAGCGATCAGTTATTGGTTAATAGTGGAAACTATGATCGAGGTAATTGGGGAAACCCGATTACCTTTTTTATTTTTCGCCAATCGCCAATAACTGACAAACGGTCAATCTTCCTGATGGGAAATTCACTTGGAAGCGGAAATCAGTTTAACTTGCACTTTTTAAAAGCAATTCCCCTATGAGAAAATTGAAATTCATTCCGCTTTTCGTTATCGCCACTTTTGTTTTTTCTTGCAGCAATGAAAAAGACAAAAATGTTGGCAGTGATTCCACCGTCAAAAAACAGAAGGATGTTTTTGCGGACAATGTTGATTCAACAATAAATCCGGCGCAGGACATTTTCATGTTTACCAATGGAAAATGGTTCAAGAACAATCCGATTCCCGCTTCGGAAACGAACTGGGGCATTGGCGATATTGTGCAGGAAGAGATTTACACCAACCTGAAAAAGATAAATGAGGATGCCGCAAAAGAAAAAGCGGCAAGCGGCGATTCACAGCAGATCGGCGATTTCTGGTCGACAGGAATGGATTCTGCAAAAGCGGATAGGTTGGGTGTGCAGCCGATTGCCAAGGAATTGGCAATGATTGATGGAATAGGAAATGTGAAGGATGTTATTGCTACGATGAATCAATTGGAACCGCTTGGCATCAATATTTTTTATTCCGGATTTTACGTTGGACAGGATGAAAAAAAATCGGATGTGATGGCATTGCACCTTTCGCAGGGTGGCCTCGGATTGCCTGACCGCGATTATTATTTCGACAAGGGACCTGATGCGGAAAACATTCGCACTTCGTATGTGAAGCACGTTGCAAAAATGTTGCAGTTGAGTCATGGAGAAGATGCACCCTCCACCAAGAATTGGAATTTCGACAAGGATGCTTCCGACATCATGGCATTTGAAACGTCATTGGCAAAAAATTCCCGCACACTTGCCGATATGCGTGATGCGCACAAGAATTACAATAAGATGTCGACCGATGATGCAACGAAAAAACTGATCCCAACCATCGATTGGAAATCGGTTTTCGAAAATTTCGGAATGAAGAATGTGGATTCGGTGATTGTCGGCCAACCCGAATTTTTTACAGGACTTGAAAAATTGTTGCATTCCACAAATATCGTTGTGCTGAAAAATTACATGCGTTTGCATTTGATTTCGGCCTATGCCTCTTATCTCTCGACACCGGTTGACATGGAAGATTTTTATTTTTTCGGCGATACGCTTTCGGGTGCTGGATCACAACGTCCACGATGGAAACGGGTATTGGATGCGGAAGAGGGTGCAATGGGAATGGTGCTTGGAAAACTTTTCGTGAAGGAATATTTTCCGGAAAAAACAAAAGAGCGTTATGTCAATCTGGTGGAAGCGATCCGAACCGCTTTCGCCGAACGGATAAAAAACCTGGATTGGATGAGCGACAAGACGAAGGCAAAAGCGTTGGACAAGCTTTCCAAAATAACAAAGAAGGTTGGTTATCCGGACAAGTGGAAAGATTATTCGAAGTTGATTGTGGGAACAAATTCGTATTGCGAAAACATGATGAATTCCTCGCGTTGGCATTTCAACGACATGATTTCCAAATACGGAAAACCGGTTGACCGCACGGAATGGGATATGACACCGCAAACTTATAATGCGTATTACAATCCATCGAACAACGAAATTGTTTTGCCCGCTGCGATATTCACGATTCCGGGATTCACGGATTCGTTGATTGACGATGCCGTGATTTACGGTTACGCAGCCGCTTCGACAATCGGTCACGAGATGACACATGGATTTGATGATGATGGAAGGAATTATGATGCGCAGGGAAATCTCGTGAGCTGGTGGACTTCGGAAGATTCCATAAAATTCGTTCAGCGCGCTTCGATGATGGTGAAAGAGTTTGATGCATTCGAGCCGCTTCCCGGAAAACACATCAATGGAAAAGCATCGCTCGGTGAAAACATTGCCGATTATGGCGGAATTCTTCTCGGGATAGATGCATTCGAAAAAACGGATGAATACAAAAAAGGTGAAAAGGTGAATGGCTATACACCGATGCAACGTTACTTCATGGGTTATACGCTCGGTTGGATGACGCAACAGCGCGACAAGGAGCTTGCAAAAAGATTGATGACGGATGTGCATGCACCTGCGAAATGGCGTGTCATCGGACCGTTATCCAACTCACCGGAATTCTACAAGGCATTCAATGTGAAAGAGGGAGATCCGATGTGGAGAGCGGATTCACTGAGAGTGCACATTTGGTAAGGAAGAATTGCCGATTGGGTGATTGCCGATTTCCGATTGAAAAAATATGCCGGATGAACGAAAGTTTTCCGGCATTTTTATTTGCAAATCTTTTCAGGGAATTCCTTCGTGCTTTTGTGCTTTCGTGGCAAAACAAAACCAAAGATGAAATCGCATTTGATTTTTTCAGGATATTTTTCCTGTGCCTCCGTGCCTCTGTGGCAAAACAAAAACCAAAAGATGAAATCGCATTTGATTTTTTCAGGATATTTTTCCTGTGCCTCCGTGCCT
>CAYMZV010000184.1:0-3516 GCA_964394965.1 uncultured Chryseobacterium sp. | reverse complement strand
CTGTGGCAAAATAAAAATTAGAGAAGAAATTGTTTTTGAGCAATGGCTTGTTCAATGGCAAATGCGAACGGTGGCTGTCTTCACGAATTTTTCTTCACCGGTGTGTGCGTTGATCTGGAGAATTGAAGTCGGATTATCATTCCGATTGTTTTTTCCGTTGTAAACAATTTCCCAAAAATCGGTTCGAACTGATTCGCCATTTGCAGTCTTTCCGCCTTCCGCTTTTTCATCAAAATAAAAACTCGTGCTGATTTCCGAAAAAGGCCATCCGTGTTTTTCCGCAATTTGTTTTGCATCGGTGTAACTGATTTTATAATCCCCGTCATGGTCAACAATGGAATCCTTTCCTCCATTGACAGCAGGGAAAATCCACTTGCCGATTGGAATGTCTTCCCCTTTTCCGAATTTCAAACCCTCACTCACCAGTTTTCCATTGGCATCATAATCCTTTTCACGCAAGAATTCATTCTTATTGTACGACCGATAAACGGTTTTGAGATTTCCATTCGGATAATACAAAACCTCAATGCCATTCAACGTGTCGTTGAGAGAGATGGCGGTAATGCTGTCGCCTTTATAAACGAAAAGGCCGCAAAAGCCATTCGAGGAATCAACAGCCGTTCCCCTGGAAAGTTTTGCATTCCGGAATTCAGGCAATGTGTCGGTGACAGATTTCAGTATCCTGTGAAGAATTGTTGCGGAATCATTCGTTGCAATGGGATCTTTTTTTGCAGATTGGGAAGATTGATTTTTTTGTCCGCACGAAACCATTGAAACAAAAATCAAAAACAGGAATATGATTTTTGTTGCGCGCATGATTACAAAAAATAAGAATCAAATCTTCTGCTGTATTGTTGCCGCCTTGTGGAGAATCACAAAATTGTAACCGAGTCCTGCAGATACACGCACTTCATTGAGTGAAAGAATCGGCCCAACAGGTGGGCGATAGGTTCCCATCAGGTATTGCGCTTCGATGAAAAAATGGAAAACCTTTGCGCTGAAAAAATTTATTCCCACACGTGGCGCCCACACCGGCTCGAGATGTCCGGCAACCGGGAAATTCTGCCAAACCACACCGTCACCTCTTGTGATGTCCATCGGGAAAACACGTACGTACGAAACACCTGCACAAAGACCGATGAACGGATCGATGCCCATTCCTTTTCTCAAATGGTACGAAGCGCCAACCTGCACGGAATGGTTTTGTTTCAATCCACCATTCTTCTTGTCCTTGTTGATGAAATAATATCCGTCGCCACGCATCGAAAAACGTTCGGTCCAATAATATTCTATTGTACCGTGCAGATAAACATTGGTACGGTTACTCGCTATGGATCCGGAATTATTTCCCGAAGAACCTTTTATGTCCCATGATGGAGTGATCGTCAACTGCATGCGAAGCAACCCTTGCAGATTGTCCATGGACGCAGTTCCGTTGTCCGCAGGCGGAGGTGTGGAAGTCTGGGTTGGCGTTGTTTGCCCGAACAGGAATGCTGTGGGAAGAAACAGTGCGAGGAGAAAAGAGAATTTGCGCATGGAAATTATTTTTCGTCAGGAGAAAAAATTATTGTTGAATGTAATCCGGATTTTGTCCATCAGGATCAGCCGGTGGTCCTGCGAGCGCTCCTTTTTTATCCTGCCACAAATCGGCAATTCGCATATTCAGTGAAAATGAAATCAACAAGTGCCCGTCAAGTCCTGTACGGTCAACTTTCTCAACATTGAGATAAGGTTCTTTATAGGTTCCTGCATAACGGGTTTCAGTGACAATTTCTTTTCCGAGATGCAGCATGTATTGCGCAGAAAGCGAGAGATCGATTTTTTCCGTAAACGGAATGTGCATTCCAATTCCGCCTTGTATGGCAGAGCTCCAGCGGCTTGCCACGGAACCCGTTCCATATTGGTAAAAGGGGTTGTTCGATTGCACTCTCGTATAATCAAAACAATGTCCGACGAGAATGTAAGGTTTCGGTTTGTAGCTTTTGTATTTCACTTTTTTCGGCGAATAAAAAACAACAGACCATCCGATATGATAATCGGTGCGTGTTCCGATTTTTCCAACGCTCGACATCAGATAATCTCCGAACCATTCCGTTCCCAAATAATTATACAAACGGATTCGGACCTGCCCGCCTGCGCCTGTTCCCAATCCACTGCCCGCATCACTGAACAGACTCATGGTAGAGCGGACTCCAATGGAAAATTGTCCACCGACATTCTGATTCTTTTTTCTCATTTGACCGAACATGGAAATCGAACAGAGAAAAAAAGCGAAAACAAGAAAACGTTTCATAGGATTAGGGGTAATTGGGAAAAACAAAAATAATACGAATAAGTTATCTAAACTAATGACGTCCCTTTTCGCTCCCGGTTGCTTGGAAACCGATCCGAATTCGGGTTATGGAAATGGAGCGGTTATACTGTTGAATTGAAATTTTCCAAAGCCAGGAAGAGGGAGAGTTCCAACTTTGGAACAAGGTGATCGTTCGGGGAAAGAATGGTCAATGCAAACAGGAATTTCCCTGCATCGGTAGCCGGTTGAACATTCTGTAACCAAGCCTGCAGGGCTTCACTCAGCCGATCGGCATGGGATTGCCCTTTCTCGGAAAGGACAATGGCATCGGACATCAAACTCACCGGCAAGGAAATTTCCATTCCTGATATTTCGTAGGAATAATTGACAGCGAATTTCAGGGCAATTTCCGGTACTGTCGCGTCTTCGGTAATGACCGTAAACAAAACGCGCATGAGGTCTTGCAAACTCGGTTTCGTTCGCGGTGTAAAATCCGGAGTGGTCATTGTTGCGATGTCGATCTGCGGCTCGTATTGGAAAAACGGGTCGAGCTTTTGCGATACCGAGGGTGTTGAGATGTTGAATGCGTTATTGCTTGTATTCCATCCTGTCATCGCATTGCCGAGCAGATTCTCATTGCGCAGGATATTTATTCCGGCAAAAACATTTTCTTCCTTGAGAATGTCAAGCAGGTAATCGGGTGAGAAATCCCTCTTGTCATTTTTCACGCGGTCATCGAACAGCAAAAAATTCCCGTCGCTGTCAGTGAATCTGTAAACGTTTGTTGTTCCATCCACTGCCGCTGTTGTGTAACCGGGAATGGAAATGGTTCCGGCGCAAAACGGTTCATTGGTTTTATCAGGTGAAATGTCAATCAACAGGTTTCCCGTAGCCTCCTCTTTGCTTTCCACAATGGAATAAACCAATTGCGCCTGCTCGTGATTTCCTTGTTCTGAAACGGATAACGGATGAAAGCCGTTCCATGATTGCGCAACGTTTTTTGTAATGGCGACGAATGCCCGAATCGCTTCATGTGCATTTGCAATGGCAACGGAATTGTTTTTGATGTTGTGCGGAGTCAATGCAAGAAGGTATTTGTCGAGATCGGCAATGATGGCAGGATAAACAAAAACAAATTGTGCCAATGCCTGTTCAAGTGAAAGGTTCGCTGACGATTGCCGTTCATTTTTTACGGGTGAATCATGATGATTGAAAATGAGTTT
>CAYMZV010000183.1:0-8555 GCA_964394965.1 uncultured Chryseobacterium sp. | reverse complement strand
ACCGCTTCATCCGCATAACGGACAAACGGCGCATTGCGATCCGCTTCGGAAAAAACGGCGACCGTGGAAATGCCCATCTCTTTGCAAGAGCGCATCACACGCAACGCAATTTCACCACGATTTGCAACTAGGATTTTTTTCATTCTACAGGGCTGTTTGAGAGTGAGCAAAAATAAGGTTTTACCTTTCAGGAATGATGAATGATGAATGATTAATGAGGGATTTCTTTGCGGCTGATTTTGTGGCTAAATGGAAATTTTACGTTATTGACAAATAATTTCAAAAGAAATGCGAGCGATTTTCCTTTTTCAGTTTTTACTTTTTGAAATTTTTGTTTCTGCACAGAATCTCGTTGTAAATCCAAGCTTTGAAGAACATGGAAAAGAAATGCAGAATTTACCGAACAGCGACAACCTTGCAAGGAATAAAGTGACCGGCTGGTCATCCGCCACTGGAGGAAGCTGCGATTATTTCCGCGACAGTTCAAGATACCTCGGACATGATTATGGTTCGCCGGCAAGTAGAAGCGGAACTGCTAAAGCCGGATTTTGTGTGTTCGAGCAGGATGGGAATTATGCGGAATACCGGGAATTTGTCGAGGGTACTTTAACACAACCGCTCGAGAAAGGGAAAGTCTATCGGATTTCACTTGCGCTCGCCATTCCCTCCGATTTGAATTATGCAGTCCATCATCTCGGGATTTATTTCAGCAAGAAACTGATTTACGACAAGGACATGCTAGCTGCGCTGAAAGAAGTTCCCCAACTCATTCTCGACAGTACGGATCGGACTGGACTTGTCGACAATTGGCTCATTTACACTTTGAAATATACCGCACACGGAGGCGAAACCAATTTCATCATCGGAAATTTTGACAGGAATGTATTGACGAAAAAAAAGTTGGTGCATGAAACGCCGAAAATAATTCACTACGGCTATTATTACATCGACGATGTTTCCATTGTTCCTAATGACACTCCGGAAATTTCCGATACAACCAAAGTTCCAATCGGCAACGTCATTCAAATTCCGAAAGACACTCTCGGTATTGCTCCCGGGAAAAAATTGGTTGCCAATAATGTCTATTTCGAAACCGATCAATCCATTCTCAAGGAAGAATCATTTCCGATTCTCGATGAAATCATTTCCGCGATGAAAGTGCAACCGAACCTGAAAGTCGAAATCGACGGTCACACGGATTCCGATGGGAATGCCGATCACAACCAAAAACTTTCACAAGCACGCGCGGATGCCGTGAAACAATATTTCATTTCGAAAGGAATCGATTCGGGAAGGATAACCACAAAAGGTTTCGGAAGTACAAAACCCATCAGCGACGAGAAAAATAAAAACAGAAGGGTGGAGTTCATTTTCGCCCAATGAGTTTTCAACTACGGCCTCCTGCCGCTTCTTCCCTGCCACTTTTTTTTCCATTGACGTGTAACTTTTCATTCATGAGGGTATTATGAAAAGAAAACACAAATGAAAAGGCTCGTGCTGGTGTTGTTTGTCGCAATTGCAAATCAATTGCATTCCCAGAATCTGGTTCTTAATCCCGGCTTTGAAACGAAAGGCAAAACAGAATTTCTCGGATACGGTTCCGACTTCTTCCAGTTTTTTGCGGTCAATGATTGGATCACACCAACACAGGGAACTTCCGATTATTTTTTCAAGACGTCGACAGGATTCAATTTGACATTGGATGGTTATGGAGGAAAAGTGAACCCGTATGAAGGGGATGCATTTGCAGGAATCATTCCGTGGCAATCGGGTGTGGAATACAGGGAATACATTCAAGGCGAACTTTCGCAAACTCCCGTAAAAGGGAAAACATACACCTTCAGCATGATGATTGCAACGGGAAACAGATGCAACAAACTCATTGGTGAATTGGGCGTTTATTTTTCAGGGACACGTGTGCTCGATAAAAACAGTATCGGGCTGCTTGCGTTTACACCGCAAGTGAAAATGAATATCCAACCGCTCATTGACAATCCTGTTGAATGGGAAATGGTTTGCGGAACTTTTGTTGCGGATGGAACTGAAAAATATTTTACGATCGGGAATTTCAACAGGGACACTCAAACGGTGGTGCACGACCGACAGGGAATTGCATTGCCACAAGGCTGGTGCTATTATTACCTTGACAATATTTCCCTTGAAGCCGGAAATAATTGCAGCGAAAAATCACCCGCCTCTGAAGCATTTGCCTCCATCACACAATCCATAGCTCCGGGAAAAAAATATGTAACGAATACCATTTATTTCGATGTCGATAAATCTTCCTTGAAAGCGGAATCGTATCCTCCGCTCTATGCAATTCTCGACGCAATAAAAAACCAGCCGGATATGAAAATTGAAATCGATGGTTTTACCGACAGCACAGGGGCGGAAATCCATAACCTGAAATTGTCGGAGGCGCGCGCAAAAGCGATTGCATCCTTCCTGATTGAAAATGGCATTGATGCGAAAAGGATTACCTCAAAAGGTTTTGGAAGTACACGGCCCGTGAGCGATGACAATGACAAGAACCGGCGTGTGGAGTTTGTTTTTTCGTAACTGAAATCAAGGTCAGGGCTGCAGCATTTTCAGAAATGCCGTTCGGATGAAGTGATTCCACTTTGCATGGATTAGTTTTATATTTGATCAACGGACAAATCGTTTCAAAATAACACTTCCTGTCAATGCAAAGGATCTTTCTGCTATTCACTTTTCTTTTTTGTGTTTCACATTCCATTGTCTGTCAAAATGCAAACTCATTTCCGCAGGAGAAAGTCAATGTCCTGTTGCAGAAAGGTTTTGAAAAACACAAGAATTCCAATGCCGCCATTCCGGCAAATTCTCCCAATACGAATTCAGATCACCTCATTCCGATCCTCAACACCATGGATCAGGCGAAAAAAAATCCGGGCAATCCTACACGCATCCACAACAATTTCCCGCAACCGCTGATTCTCGATACGCTCATTGTTGGCGCATCAACAAATGACACATTGGTGATCACGGGTAACTGGACACACACCGGACCGATATGGATTTTCAATTCGGGAGTTCTCATTTTCAAGAACGCGACAGTTATCGATACGGGTGATGTTTATGTTTTTGGAAATGGAAAATGGATTGCAGATTCCTCCTCTTTCTTTTTTCCCCAAACTTATTTTTATCAACGTTCATTTCTTGTTTTGCAAAATGCCTCTGCGCATTTCGGAAACTGTTCCATGAATTACAGCGGCATGTCGCACAGCCTTCTTGTTGCCGATGGCGGAATTGTAGATTGGCAGAATATGCATGAGAATGATTGGACCACTTGTGGACTTTATGGACACGCAACCATCAACATTCACGGTTGCAACCAAAGTGGAGAATATATCATGAGTGACAGTTGCACGGCAAATTTTGTACACGCCGACACACTCATTTTGTGGCATCACTTACCGCAAACCGCCCTCATCAATTATTCATTTCCTTCCGGCAATCCGGTTTACAATTATACATTCAACAACACCGTCCTCGGAGTAAGCGGAATCAATTATCAAGTGCATGCCGATTCATGCAATGATGTGATGTGGGCGCTCATGCCTGCGAATGGTTCTGACGTTACGATTTCCAATTCAACCATACGGCTCATCGGTGCCTGGTTCGAACGCGGCGATACAACTTCCGCTTATGGTGTTTTCAATAATTCCAATTATACCAATTTCACGGCACCGCTTGCCGACAGGAATCTCCACCTCATCAACACAAGTGTACAGACGTGGAGTTTTTATGTTTTCGATTCTTCGCAAGTGAGTATCGACAGTTGTCAATTGGGGGAAATCGGAACGCAACAACGTGCCAATGTAATTGCCAATCAAACGTTAGCCGATGGAACGGGAGGATATTTTTGGGCGACGGATTCGAGTTTCACATTCGCAACAAATTCCATCAGTTACAATACCTGTCGCAGTGAAAAAAAGGGATTTTTCATTCTTTCCTACAGCTGGATGCCGTTCGTCGCGCCGACTGCAATCAACAACAGCAATCTTGTTTGCGTGCAAAATAACCTGGTTGCCGATCCTGTTCCTTATGACGGAAGTGTCGCTTGGCTGCTGAACATCGAAGGACCGGATACGGCGAGCATAAATTCCACATTTCCCGTCAACGGTTCCGCTTGGATCAATCAAGGTCCGCAGGGAAACCCAGTCGATTTTGCGAGTTACAGTTTGTATTATCAATATCCCGCCGTTTCCTCGACATGGTATCCAATAGTTGTTGATTCGGCAATTGAAATTTCCCACAATGCGCTTGCCGATTGGAATACGTATGGACTCATTCCCGGAACTTATATTCTGATGGGTGTCCTGAAAAGCAATTTCAACGACAGTGTGGAAGGATTGAGATTGATTCAACTTTTACCGAATGCACTTTCTGTCCATGAAATCGATTTGCAAAATACTACTGCGATTTATCCGAATCCATTTTCCAATGAAACATTCCTTACGAGCAATGAAGAATTGAACAATGCAACAATGGTCATTTACAATTCCGTTGGGGAAAAGGTTCGCACGGCAAATGATGTTTTCGGAAAACAGATAAGAATCGGACGGGGGGATTTATCGGAAGGAATTTATTTCGTTGAATTATTTCAGGAAGGGAATTTGGTTGCCCGAAATAAAATGGTTGTCGGACAATAGTTTTTTCGCGTTTTTATGCTTTCTGGCAAATTTACACCGCCGCTCTCTCCAATCGATCGTTGATTGCCAATCCCAATCCGTGTTCGGGAAATTTTTCCGCAAGAATTATTTCCGCCTCTGATTGATCCAATCTTCGCATGGCAGAAAATAAATTCCTGGCAGCTTCCAGTAAATCCCCTGACGGCGACAAAATCTCTTCGGCAAGAATGGTCGAGTCAGAATGTTTTTGTAAAAACGACAAGATCGCTTTTTTCTCTGTCGGATATTTTTTCAGCAGTTCTTCCATATTTCCAAATCGCAAGGGAATTCCCGGCGCGTAATGCGATTTCAATTGTCCGGGAGAATTCGGATTCGAGGAATTATTGATCCGCAATTCCACATCACCTGCAACATCTTTCAAACTTTCCACTGCAACTCCACCCAGACGAAGCACAATCAATTTTCCATTTTCAACCGTTACAACAGTTGACTCAACACCCACCATGCAATTTCCACCATCCAATATGTAAGGGATTTTTCCATCGAGTTGATCTTTCACATGAAACGCATTCACCGGAGAAATATATCCGAACGGATTTGCGCTCGGCGCAGCCAGCGGGAAATCGAGTTGGGAAAGCAGTTTCAATGTAAGCGGATGACCGGGCACACGCAATGCAACAGTCTCTCCTCCACCCGTAACAATATCGGGAATGATATTTTTTTTCGGCAAAACAAAAGTCAGTGGACCGGGAGAAAATTTCTTTGCCAATTTTTTGACGAGATCGGGAACTTCATTCGCATATTTTGAAAAGTCATCTGCATCATGCACGTGCACGATCAGCGGATTGAATGCGGGGCGGTTTTTTGTTTCGTAAATTTTCAGGACAGCATCGGGATTCAAGGCATTTGCGGCAAGACCGTAAACCGTTTCAGTCGGAATGGCGACGAGTTCGCCTTTTCTAAGAAGATCCGCTGCAAAAGAAATATCTGTACCGGTGATGGTTTCCATTTCATTGCAAAGATACTTTTACTTCCATCATCTTTATTCCGGAACTTTCCAACGATCATTTCATGAATCAAGAAGCTGTTTTTGCTTGTGATCTTTTTTTGTACTCATAATTAAAAGTAAGGTTACACCCAACCCTGAATGCCAATTGTAAAATCGAAACCGATGAAACCCCTACATAAGGTGAAAAGGCAAGCAATTTATTCTTTGAAAAAAATTTATACCTGATCATTGTTCCAAAAGTCAGGTGATAATAATATTTCAGCGGGTCGTGTGGAATGATTTCCGTTTCGCTTCCAAAAAGCTGTATCGCAACATGCAGTTTTCCATTTCTCTTTGCTGGGTAAAATCCAAATCCTTCAGGAATCAAACTATAAAGGAAATAGGAAGAGTTATGATGTTCGAATTCATTTGAACATCCCCATGCAAACCCAAGCGACGAATGCAGAAGCGATGAATTCGTTGATTTATTGAATGCACTTATTCCCAATCTGTAATCAAGCGTAAACCTTTTTCCAATATTTACATACAGTTCCCCTCCACCGACAAGCCAGCTGGAAGGCGAACTGAACGGGCCAATGATTCCTGTGTATTCGGAATATATGCCATACTCACAACCAAATGAGCCAAAAAGCTTTGTGGAAAATAAAATCGAAATTGCAAGAACTATTTTTTTCATTTAACGGGTAGGACTCAATTCTAAAGCTGAACATTCTGCAAAACAACGATTGACTATTTATCCTCAATCACAAATTTCCTTTTCTTCAATTTGAAAGTGATTTGTGTCTTGATGATTTTTTTAGGATCAAGTTTTGTCTTGGGATCATCGGCTCCCATCAACTCAGGATCAAAAATTTCAGTTTGAAGCGAGCCGGTCAATACACCAGAAAATGGATCGTATAAAATCAACAGATCACTGGGAGAAAGTGAAAAATCGAAATGATTCTGTGCGAGATAAGTTGCGTCAAAAAACAAATCGAGTCCATACGATTCCGGAAGTACATCACTCACTTCCTTTATTTTCCCGTCTTTGATCGTATAAAAAAACCATGTTCCATACGACAAATCAATGTCACCATGATAATTTGAAATCGAGAAGAAACATTCCCCCTTGTCCAATTCGAGAATCCGCAAAGTGGTCGCTTCTTGTATTACACTCGTCACTGTCAATTGTCCAAGGCTATCCGAAATCGAATTGATCAGGAATCGTGGTTCATCCACAAAATCATCAATGGCGGAATCGGAAATTTCCAGCATCCGTTTTCGTTCCGAAATCGGGAAGGAATCGTTCTGCGGATTAAAACACCGATTCTCCTTCATGAAAAGCGAATCCGGCAGTGACAGGAATAATTCCCGGATGTTTTTAGGTGTCATGGAAAATCCTTGGCACAGGAATGAAAAAGATAAAAAAGCAAAAAGGAAAAATTTTCGGACGGGGTTCATTTGAAGGCTAATTTAATCACTTCCCCAATCTCCTGATCACATCACTCTCCAAAATTCCATTTACAGTTTCGTCATTCGCCGACTTTATCATTGCACGTGCAACCACTTCCGCCTTGATCGCCTTGTATTTTCTAGGAATCAGGAATGAAAGTCCCACCATGACTATTTTTCCCGCCAATTCACCCAAACGGAATTCATTCCTTTTTCCAAGCAGCATGGACGGACGAAGGATGACACATTTTTCAAATTTCAAGGCACTTACCGCTTTCTCCATTTCAACCTTTACGCGGTAATAGAAATTCATGGAATCCGCATCCGCACCAAGGGAAGAGATGAACAGTAAATTTTTCACCTTGTTTTCCGAAGCGGCAACTGCACACCATCTCACCCATTCATAATCCACTCGGCGGAAATTGGCCTGTGATCCGGCAACTTTTATGGTTGTTCCGAGACAACAGAATAAATCATCACACTTTATCTTGTCGCGGTAATTTTCCAACTGTTCAAAGTCGATAATGAACTCATCGAGCTTCGGGTGTTTTATGCCCGTGGATTTGCGAACGAAAATCTTCACTTCGCCATAACGTTCATCGGAAAGAAGTTGTCTTAAAACATAACTTCCGATCAACCCGGTAGAACCAAATACGATTGCCGATTTCAGATTTCCCATTTGTTCCTTTTCAATGTAAAATCCAAAATCAATTCATCCTAAAACAATTTCCCCTGAGGTCCGCTCTTCTTGCCGGTTTCTTTTGCCTTTTTCAATTTCTCCACCGGACTTTCCCCGTCTTCTTCGTTCTCGATTTCTTCGGCCGAAATTTTCGCGAACGGATCGATCATGTCAATTTCCTTGATCTTTTCAGGATTCAGCTTGTTCCCTTTCGCTTTCATATTGCGGATTTCAATGAATTCATCCGCCTCGATTTTTTCCGGTTTCGGCTCAACACCTTTCACTTTCGCGAATTTCAAAACGACTTTTTGTCCGGGATGATTTGAAATGTGTTCGATTCTCGATTCAGGGTGTTCGGTAATGAAAAGTGATTTTTTATCGGTCAATTCAAAAGCAAAACGCTTGATGAAATACTGTTTGCTTTCGCCATCGAAATAGATGCAAGTCGTAATCGCTTTGGGATCATATTTTTCGATACGGATCATGTCCTCGTCAAAGTGCAATGTCGTTTCAATGCCCGTCATGCGGTAATGTCCGGTTTGTGTGATGGAAAGAATCCTGTCTTCCGGACCATAATTCCCGATGTAAGTTCCACGCTCTTCATAATTCAATCGGTGCGTGGAATCGTCAAACCAGACTTTCTGTTTCTTGATCGCAACTGTTCCTTTCGATTTCAGTACAATTTTCCTCACCGGATATCGGGTGAGGATATTTCCCTGTGAATCGCGGCCTTTCACTGCAACCTGCGAAAGATCCATATCGAATTCCTGCTTGCGTGCACCCG
>CAYMZV010000182.1:0-8571 GCA_964394965.1 uncultured Chryseobacterium sp. | reverse complement strand
GTTGTCGTTGGACAAACAACGGTTGTTGCCGTTGCCGAAAGAAGTGTTGCACCTTGGTACCAGCCAACCGTGTAAGTGTTAGCTCCGCTCGGTGTGTAACGGATCGCATCGTTGACGGTCGACCAATTTGTCGGATAGTTTCTTCCCGCATTCACGACGGCAGCTGTTCCTGTTGCATTCTGGATGCCCTGAATTGCATAACCGCCGTTCCAGCTTGCACAAAGTCCTTTTGTCTGAATGAAATTCTCAATGATGTTTGTCGTTTCGTAAAGTGTGATTTGTTGTGTGCAAAGTGTGGTTGTGCAGGAATACATCGCCACCTGATTCCAACTGGCAACGAACCTTCTGCAGGGAGCCGTTCCATAAACCGCCCACTTGATTGTTCCACCTCCCGGAGGATATAAATCCTGCCATGGTCCACCAATGGAATTCTCGAGATCGGCAGGTGTGGTCGATGGCCATGCGGCACCGATCGGCCAAGTGTTGTAGGCGGTTGCATTTGCTGTGTTGAATGTGAGGTCACCATTGGAACCGATGCAACACTGGGTATAGGCGTTTCCATAAAAGCAAAACGTGAAACCGATGTTGATCACTGACGACCATTGGTCGTCACCCACAGCAACGGCTGTTCCAGCGGTGAACGGATCCGGCGCATAGGGAATGGCGGCAACGGTATAGGAAGTTGTCTGGTTCGTTGGTACGAATGTTCCAGTAAGGGTTGCGCAGTTTGGAACACAAATGCTTTGGTCGGGTCCGGCACTGATTGGACAAATAACGTTTGTTTGTGCGTTTACCAGTGTTGTAACCAGAATAAATGCAACCAAAAATTGGGAGTAGATTCTTTTCATGTTTGGGTCAAATCCAAAAGTTGCCGCTTCTGGATGTTGTTGAGGTTTTGAAAACAAGTGTTTATGCTGCCTAAATATAGTAAAAGCAGCTATTTCATCTTGTTGATAACCATATATTTAGAGTAGGCATTGTAATGTTTAGACGAAAGCATGTATTCTGGCGACCAGATAAATATTATTAACGTCAAGGGCATTTATTATAGGATGATTTTATAAACAATTCATTAAAAAATATGGTTGGAAACGGCCATTCAACGATTGGGATCATCAATTGAGGTTTGTAAAACGATCAGCCAAAAGCTTTTTCAGAAAGCACAAAAAATCCCCGTTTCTTTTGGAAACAGGGATTTTAAATTGATATATCATCATTTTATGATACTGACCTTGCCGATCAAATTGTGCTTTGCCCCTGTAATGTCAATTGCCTTTATTTTCCAGACATAAGTATCAATTTGACAGATGTCTTCGTGACCTTGTACGCGACCATCCCAACCTTTGGCAAAATCATCGGTATAAAAAATCATATTGCCCCAACGGTCAAAAATCCACATTTCAAAATGATCAGGATCAATTCCGATTCCCTGAGGAAGAAACACATCATTCACGCCATCGCCATTCGGTGTGAATGCATTCGGAACATAGAGTGACGCATCAGGTCCAATGCAGATTTGTTTTACAGCCGTGTCAACACAACCGTCGATTGAAGTTACAGTAAGTACCACTTGATAACACGTTGGATCGGGATAAGTGAAAGTTGGATTCTGTAAGGTTGAGGTGGAATTCAGTATATCGCCAAAACTCCAATTCCATGTTGTTGCGTTGGTTGAAGAATCGGTGAAGGTGATGACGGGATTCAAGATTGTGGTTGGTTGGGGTGAAGCACCAAAGGCCGCAATCGGATTTGCAAATACGTTGATGTATGCAGGCATCGTAATGGTTGATGTGCAACCGTCAGCGGTAACAATGGTTAAGACGACGGTATAAGCGCCGGGACTGTTATAACAATGCGTTGGGTTTTGTGAGGTTGAAATCGTTGAGTTGTCACCGAAATCCCAACTCCATGAATTTATTATGCCCGGCGCAGCAACAGTGGAAATGTCTGAAAAATTGACACATAATGGAGCGCAACCCGAAGTCAAATTTGATGAAAGCAATGCAACGGGAACAGGATTGACAGTAACAAGAACTGTGGTGCTGTCTGAACAGCCATTGGCATCTGTAACATAGGCTGTATAAGTTGTTGTTGCCAATGGCACGATATTTTGCGTGTTGCCCGACAAATTTCCCGGGTTCCATGTGTAATTGTAAGCGGGGGTTCCTCCATTGGCAGATGATGATAATTGAACACCCGAGCCCGAACAAACACTCGCAGGATTTGATGATGCAATTATTCCAAGTTGCGGCGGCTGCGTGACAACCATAGTCAAGGTTGATGAACAACCGTTTGCGTCAACGACAGTCAATTGGTAATTGCCGGCTGGAATCCCATTTGCAGAATCTGTCACACTTACGTTAGGTACCCAATTATAAGTGTAAGGCCCGGTTCCCCCTGTTGCGCTTGTAACAATTGAACCATTGCTGCTATTGAAACAAGTGAGGTTGGTGACAGAAACAAGGGTCGCGTTGACACCATTAAGATTGTTAACAGTGGCAGTGGCTGTATCGGAACAACCGTTCACATCAGTCACAACAACGGAATAGGTTGCCGGAGAAACGTTATTGTAATTGGCATTTGCCGGACCACCTATCCATTGATAGGTCAATAATCCAGTTCCTCCCGATGCATTTGCCGATGCGGATCCATCGGATTGATTGCAATGCGAGTCGATTTCAGAGGTTGTGACTGAAATTGCAGTTGGCTGGGTAACAGTCGTGGAATCGGTTGCAACACAACCGTTCGCATCCGTTACCACAACCGTGTACGAACCCGCACAAACATTCGTACAGCTTGGGGAAGTGCAACCCGTATTCCATGCAAATGTATAATTGGGAACACCACCTGTCGGTATAACCACCACCTGTCCGTCACAAGAATTGAAACAAGAAACGTTGAATCCCGCTACTGCAATGGTGAGTTGCGGCGGTTGTGTGATTGTAAAGGATTGTGTTATAATACAACCATTGACATCGGTTACCGTGCAGGTATAGGTTCCTGCTGCAAGCCCTGTTGCATTTGCAGTGGCACCGCCCGAAGGAGTCCATGCGTATGTATATGCTGGTGTTCCACCTCCTGCAATAACGGAAGCGGTTCCTGTTGCATTGCCAAAACAATTTATGTTGGTAGAAGTACCCGAAATGGTCAATGCGGTGGGTTCCGTTATGATTGCCGAAGCTGTTGTACTGCAACCATTTGAATCGGTAACGGTGCATGTGTAAGAGCCTGCAGTTAAACCATTGGCTGTTGCTGCCGCTCCGCCTGATGGAGCCCAGGCATACGTGTAAGGTCCTGTTCCATTTGAAGCGGTTACAGTTATGGATCCATTGCCGCCACCAAAACATGATACATCAACTGTTGATGAAATGACAGCGGTAGGTGAACCTGCATTGGTAACGTTCACAGTGGCCGAACCGACGCAGCCATTGGCGTCAGTCACGGTAACTGTATAAGAACCGGCAGACAATCCCGAAGCTGTAGTGTTGTTTCCACCCGATGGCGCCCATGCCGACGCGTAAGGACCTGTTCCTCCGGCGATGACAACTGTTGCAGATCCGTTCGCATTGCCGCATGTCGATTGCACAAAGGAAGTGGTGAGCGTAATAGCAGAAGGCTGTATTATTGTGAAAGGTTGTGTTATTGTACAACCATTTGCGTCAGTGATCGTGCAAGTGTATGTTCCAGCGGAGAGTCCGGTTGCGGTAGCCGAATTTCCGCCCGAAGGAGCCCATGCATAGGAGTAAGGGCTTGTTCCACCGGAGGCATTTACAGTTGCCGAAGCGTTGTTTCCCCCATTGCAAAGTTCATTGACTTGCGACTGCGTTGAGGTGAGTGCCGTTGGCTGTGTCACGGTCGTGATCGCCGTTGTTGAACAACCATTTGCATCGGTGACGGTGCATGTATACGATTGTGCTGTCAATCCATTTGCTGTTGTTCCTGTTCCGCCTGAAGGTGTCCAATTATATGTGTAAGGTCCAACTCCGCCCGAAGCTGTAACGGTTGCACTTCCCGTGTTGCCTCCATTGCAGAGGTCAGGGGAGGACGTTGCCGATGCAGTCAAAGCTGTTGGCTGTGTCAATGTGACGCTGGCTGTGGTTATGCATCCGTTTGCATCTGTGACCGTGACTGTATAAGTGTTTGCGGAGAGACCTGAAGCTGTTGCTGCATTTCCACCCGACGGCGCCCATGCATAAGTGAAAGGCCCTGTTCCTCCGGTGAGTGTAACGGTTGCATTGCCATTATTGCCGCCGAAACAGGAAATGTTTGTCGAAGTGGAAATGTTCGCTGTTGGACCTCCTGAATTGACAATGTTTGCAGTCGCAGTAGTTGTACAGCCATGGGAATCTGTAACGGTAACTGTATAAACCCCCGCTATCAATCCAGAAGCTGTTGCTGCATTTCCTCCCGACGGCGCCCACGAAAAAGTATAAGGTCCAACTCCGCCTGATGGGGTGGCAGTTGCCGAACCATTCGGGTTTCCACAAATTGCAGGAATTGTCGTTGTTGTTGCGGCAACGGGAGTAGGTTGTGTAACTGCAATTGTAGCAGTTCCTGTACAACCATTCCCATCTGTAATCGTCACCGTATAATTTCCGGCGATAAGTCCCGACGCTGTAGCTGCATTTCCACCCGATGGGGCCCAGCTGTATGTGTAGGGTCCTGTTCCTCCCGAAGCTGTAACAGTCGCACTTCCCGTATTGCCGCCGTTGCAGTTAACAGGAACTGAAGTTGTGGTTCCTGTAACAGCGGTCGGTTGAGTGATTGTGAAAAGTTGTGTTGTTGTACAACCATGGGCATCGGTGATGGTACATGTGTAATTTCCTGCGGCGATTGCGGTTGAAGTTGCTGCATTTCCCCCTGAAGGAGTCCAAGCATAAGTGTAAGGACCTGTTCCACCTGAAGCGACAACGGTTCCCGTTCCCGTTCCTCCATTGCACGATGCATTTACATGGGATTGTGTAGCGGTAAGTGCCGGTGGCTGTGTGATTGTTACGGAAGTTGTCGCAATACAGCCATTGGCATCTGTAATGGTACAGGTATATGAGCCGGCTGTTAACCCAGCAGCGGTAGCTGCATTTCCACCCGAAGGTGTCCACGCATAAGCGTAAGGCCCTGTTCCGCCGGTTGGTGCTGCTGTAGCTGAACCGTTGTTGCCCCCGTTGCAAGAAACGTTTGTCGATGTGGTTATGTTTGCCGTTATACCTCCGGTGCTTGTCACAATGGCAACCGCAGTAACTGTACATCCACCTGTGCAAGTAACTGTAACAGTATAAGAACCTGCCCCAAGCCCGTTTGCAGTGGTTCCGGTTCCACCAGAAGGCGCCCACGAATATGTATAAGGGCCAACACCTCCTGCAGCAGTTACTGTTGCTGATCCGTTGAATGATCCGCATGTTGCCGGTGTTGTGGTTGTTGTTGCTGTAAGGGGAGTGGGTTGGGTGAGTGTAAATATTTTTGTGATTGTACATCCGTGCGCGTCCGTTATTGTGCACGTATAACTTCCCGCGACGACTGCTGTGGATGTTGCAGCATTCCCACCGGAAGGCGTCCATGCATACGTATAAGGGCCTGTGCCGCCCGAGGCAACAACAGTCATGGTTCCAGTTCCACCGTTACAAAGCGGATTGACCTGCGATTGTGTTGCTGTAATTGCAGTAGGCGCAACCAGTGTAAATAGTTGTGTTATAGTACAACCATGTGCATCAGTGATGGTGCATGTGTAATTTCCTGCAGCCACTGCAGTTGATGTGGCAGCATTTCCCCCTGAAGGGGTCCATGCATAGGTATAAGGGCCTGTTCCGCCGGAAGCGACAACGGTCATTGTTCCTGTTCCTCCATTGCAAAGCGGATTGACTTGTGATTGTGTTGCCGTAAGTGCTGTTGGTGCTGTCAGCGTAAATATTTTCGTAATTGTACAGCCGTGAGAATCCGTTATGGTACACGTATAACTTCCTGCGGCTACTGCAATTGATGTGGCAGCATTTCCACCTGAAGGGGTCCATGCATAGGTATAGGGTCCTGTTCCTCCCGATGCGACGACGCTCATTGTGCCCGTTCCCCCATTGCAAAGCGGATTGACCTGCGATTGGGTTGCCGTAAGTGCGGTTGGTGCGACAATCGTGAAGAGTTGTGTTGTAGTACAACCATGCGCATCCGTTATCGTACACGTATAGCTTCCTGCGCCGATCGCTGTTGACGTAGCGGCATTTCCCCCTGAAGGCGTCCACGCATACGTGTATGGCCCCGTTCCTCCCGAGGCGACCACTGTAGCGGTTCCCGTTCCTCCATTGCATAATGGATTTACCTGAGATTGAGTTGCCGTAAGCGGAGGTGGTGAAGTGATTGTAAAAGTCTGCGTGGCTGTACAACCTCCCGCACCCGTTACCGTACAGGTATAGGTACCCGCACATAATCCACTTGCAGTAGCGGCATTACCTCCGCTTGGCGTCCACGCATAAGTGAATGGTCCCGTACCACTGACAATAGATGTTGTAGCTGTACCATTACAGCCTCCCGAACAACTGATATTTGTTTGTGTCCCCGAAAGTGTAATGACGTTTGCTGCTGATGTTACTGTAACGGCAACCGTATAAGCAGGGGAACAAGCGATGGCATCATTTACTGTACAGGTATAAGTTCCTGGACAAAGGGTGGAAGGAGTTGTTGCATTGGTTCCTCCTGTTGGCGACCAGGAATAGGTAAATGGTCCTTGTCCTGATGGAACCACTGTGGCGCTACCCGTACAAGCAGAACAGCTGGAAGGAGTCGCCGTTGCTGTCGCCGACAATGCGGTAGAACAAGTCAGGAAATCAACAAACACACCCGAGTCATAAACGCAATCTCCCGCATCGGCAATGGCCAATTTCCAGTGATAAGTTTGACACGGACACAATGTGATGTTACGCGTGAGTACTGTTGTGAAACCGTCATATTGAATCGTCGTTCCTCCCGTATTGTCAACATAATAAGCGGAGTTGACAAGGTTATTCACATTGTCAATCGAAACAATGGTGGTATTGTTCGGAAGAGTTGCAATGTCCGTGTTATTGTAAAATCCCGCTTGGCATGCAGGTCCGGGACCGGTAATCCAAAAACCGAATGCATCGTTGAATCCGGAAGAAACGAATTCGGGATATTCCTCTGAACCGAAAACAAACCGGATCTGGAGCGTGTTGCATTGTGGAACGACATCAAATTCCAAAATGCAAGGATCGTGTGTCGCTTGTGGATCGAGTGAAATGAGTTGCGGGTCATTTGCCGAAGTCCCGTTGCAGGTTCCCGCACTTGTCGAATTGTTCGGTCCTATTGCATTGACAGCTGAACCGGTGGTAAGCAAAATCCCATTCGTAAGTCCGATGTTTGTTGTATTGCCATTCGAGAAAGTTCCGTATGCGTTTGATGGGCAATTCAAAGTGACATTGGAAACGGTCATTCCCATTCCAACAAGATTGGCAACCAAAGCCGCACTTCCAACATTGGGCGTAACCACCAATTGCGCTTTCACTTGCATTGGAAAAAACGCCAGCAAAAATGAAAACACCAAAAAAGTTTGGGTAATAATGAACCGTGAAAATGACCTTTTCAGCATACTGGTAAGTTTGGTAAAATGTGTTTGCCTTTTCCAAACATACAATTCCATTACTTATAAGTCAAGTGCCTGATAAAGATTGTGTTAACATATTATCCATTATTCGACACCCCATCATGCCCGACGGCAGCATTTGCCGATTTGCCGACAGGATCCATTTGTTCGTCGAAAAATCGAGATGCAAGAAAGTTTAGCCAAAAGTTCCAGCAAAAGGGCGGGAAAAATCAATAAAGGTCTTGGAAGGTTAAACGGGAAATCGTCAGCGTACAAGAGTTACATGACCTATCAAGTAATATTTCCTGAACATGTTGTCTTCGTAATTTATTTTGTAAACATAAACACCTTCCTCCACCTGTTTGCCATTGCTTCTCCAGGTTCCATCCCAACCCGAAGCCGGATCCTTCGATTCGAAAACCAGGTTTCCCCATCGGTCGAAAATCAGCATGTCATAATTTTCCGAAAGGATGTTGGAATATACCGGAACGAAAACCTCATTGCTCCCATTTCCATCGGGTGTAAATGCATTGGGCAGATAAAAGGTATGCAGATCATTTACCGTGATCGTCGCAAAAGCGGTATCGGTGCAACCCGAATCATTCAGCACGATTAATTCCACCGGATAAATTCCGGGAGTATCATACGTGTGCGGCTGCTGGAATAAAATGCTCGACGTGCTGTCGCCATACGACCAATACCACGAAGTTCCATTATGCGACGTGTTTGTAAAATCAATGGTCGGATTCATGATGTCGGTGTAAGTCGGGGTGGCGGTGAACGTTGCTGTCGGTTGTGCAAACGTTTTTACCATGCAGGGAAAAGTTTGTGTGGCGGAACATCCTGGCGGAACAGTTACCGTCAAACTAACATCATGACATCCCGCTGTTGCAAAAACGTGTTGCGGATCAACTGCGGTGGATGTCGAATTGTTGTCACCGAAATTCCACAGGAAAGTTGCATTGCCGAATCCCGTTGTATCAACC
>CAYMZV010000181.1:0-8609 GCA_964394965.1 uncultured Chryseobacterium sp. | reverse complement strand
CAAAAAGCGAATGGATCAATGTCTGCCCAAAAATAATTTTTTCGAAATCATTCTGCCATTGTTGCTGAATACCACCAGATAAATCCCATCCGACCAATTTCCCGTATTCAAAATCCCGCTTCCCGGAGCAATTCCCTTTTCATCGAGCATTATTTTTCCTGTCATGTCAATTATGAGAATGTCGGAAGGCGAATCCCCCGTAGTAGAATAACACAAACCATATTCATTGAAATAGGAATCGGCGGAAAATGAATTGTCCGGCTCGAATGAGATTGCAATGATGTTGCTGATATGTTCGCGCCCATTAAAATCGACTTGTCGAAGACGGTAGTAATTTTCACCGGTATTCGGATCATCATCGGTGAAAGAATAAAAATGCGGTTGCGAGCAAGTTCCGTTTCCGTCAACAATTCCAATCGATGAAAATTCACCATCATCATCTGAACGTTCCACTGAAAAATAATTATTGTTCAATTCGCTCGACGTTTCCCATGATAAAAGCACTGAGGCATCTTTTTTCTGTCCCGAAAAGCTGATGAGTTCGACTGGAAGGGGATTCACCTGTTCAACATCAACAAAAGTGGAAGTGTAGGCGCGCCCGCGCGAACGGTGATAAGTATTGCCATTGATATTGTCGGTGGTATAACGGAAAGCATAGACGCGATAGTAATAGGAATTTCCATTCATGACCGTATTGTCGGTATAAGTTGTCGTTGTGGACGGCGTGAATTGCGCAATGATTGTTGCTGTTCCCAACAGCGCTCCCGTAGTATAAGTTGTACCGTCGGAAAGGGCTACAAAAGAGTTTGAGGTATTTTGCAAAATGAGATAACCTGTTGTGAGATCGGCCGGATTCGGATCGGTGGCGGCTGTCCACGAAAACGTAATGCTCCCCGGATTTCCAGGAATGACGGATGAAGGGGAAACAACCTGATTCGCAAAAACCGGTTCGCGCAATGTATCCCAGAAAGCGGTGTTTTGTATCGGTGATCCTCCGCTGATATTCGGAAGTCCAAATGTGATGGTGCCGCTATTTTTCGAAGTCCATGTCGTTGCATCGATTGGGGCAGTGGTTCCATAATCGGCAATGTTATCACCCGGACAAACATAAACGGCATCACCAGTGCTTGCATTATTATGGTGATTCAGTTTTGGAGAAGCCATTGCGGTCCAGTTGGCGCCGACGGCACTTGAATGGGACAGCGCATGCACATGTGTGCCTGAAGCATCGCGCAGTTCGACGATATCCATTGTACCCGCTATGTCGAGTGAATTGCCACCCCAATTCGGAGCTGTTCCGAACGCCCCTCCATTGAAATAGGTTGAATTCGTTGCATCCAATTCAATGTATCCATCATTTTTATTCACGTCAATCGGATGGGCAGTTACACCGTCTGATTTAACTGGGCGATGCCAAATCATGATGATGGTACCGGCTCGCATGTTATTCCAAAAAGCGATGTTGTTGAAATTATCTGCAACCTGCCAAGTTGTTTGGGAACTGTTGTTATCGCGAATGGACCAATTGCGCATATCGGTATTGTCAGTCACAACAATCAATTCGGTCCATTCGTCACGTGGATCGGATGCATTGAAGTAACTGCTGACAACAACACTTTGTGAAAATAAACGGGTGGAGAATAAAATGAGTAATAATGCAAATGAAAAATCCCTCATGATACTGTGTGATTGGGATCTCTGTCATCGTGGTTTCAGGTCATCCTTCATGGCAGGAACCTTCAAGGGGGTCACGATTTCAGTCGGCATAAAAGTATTGCCAACGGATGATGTACCCTTTATCCTGTCTTGATATTTACGTTAACCATTGGGTGGGATTCGTTAACGGAAAAGTTTTTAGCGGGAAAGATATTTTACATGAATATTACCAATGAAAAAAACGGGGACAAATTTTTTCCGTTTTGTAAAATGTTTGCAACAAAAAACAATCCAATCGACAGGAACAAAATCATTAAATCGGATTCTTCATTTGACAGGATGGAGTAGGGATGCTGTAAAATAAAAAAAGCCCGACTGTCCGAGGACAATCAGGCTTTGCGCGTGTTAAAGAATTTATGCTTCGGTTGCAGCAGCTGTATTGTCTGTCAACTGGATTTTTTCCTGGATACGTGCTTTCTTACCGGTCAATTCGCGGAGATAGAAAATACGTGCGCGGCGAACAACACCTTTTTTCTTGATGTCGATTTTTTCAATGAACGGTGTGTTCACTGGGAAAATACGTTCAACACCAACACCATTCGACATTTTGCGAACGGTAAAAGATTCGACAGGGCCATGTCCGCGGCGTTGCAAAACAACTCCGGTGAACTGCTGGATACGTTCTTTTTCGCCTTCCTTGATTTTATAATGAACCGTTACAGTGTCCCCGCCTTTGAATGCAGGATGATTGGCCTTTGTAATCAGTTGTGATTCAGCGTATTCTAAAAGATTCATGACGCAATAGGTTTTAATTGTTTTCTGAAAAGGGATGCAAATATACGTGTTTTTGGGAAAATACAACTGTGTGCAGAGGAAATTGCTGATTGCGAAATACTTTATCCTTTGCCACAATTACCCGAGCCACCCCAATCGCCTCAATCACTCCAGCAAACCGGGTCTTCGCTCTTTTGTCCGCTCGACAGATTTTTCATGTCGCCACTGCCGAATATTCTCTTCATGTCCGGAAAGGAGGATTTCCGGAACTTTCCATCCCCTGAAATCAGCGGGACGTGAATAAACCGGAGGGGCGATCAGATTGTCCTGAAAAGAATCGCTGAGCGCAGATGTTTCATCGTTGAGAACGCCGGGGAGCAAACGGATTACCGCATCGGCAATTGCGGCGGCGGCAATTTCACCTCCTGACAGAACATAATTGCCAAGCGAAATTTCTTTCGTTATGAAATGTTCACGCACACGTTCGTCCACGCCTTTGTAATGCCCGCACAGGATGATGAGATTTTTAAAAGTGGAAAGACGATTCGCCATTTTCTGGTCGAACAGTTCCCCATCGGGCGACATGTAAATTATTTCGTCATAAACCCTTTTGCTTTTCAAATCCTCAATGCATGCGGCAATCGGTTCAATCTGCATGACCATTCCCGCGCCGCCACCAAAAGCATAATCATCCACCGATTTGTGCTTGTCGGTGGCATAATCCCTGAGATTGACGAGATGGACTTCCGCCAATCCTTTTGCCTGCGCACGTTTCATGATGGAATGTTCGAAAGGGCTTTTTAAAAGATCGGGAACAACCGAAATGATGTCAATTCTCATTTGGCAAAGATAGACTTGAGAGATGAGACGTGGGAGACGAGACAAAAGAAAATTTCGGCAGTGAAAATTTCTAATGTTGTTTCACATTTGAAACGGTTCGCGTACCGAGATCGATTACAAAATAATCATACAATTCAGGAGGTGCGCTCCATGATTCCTGCGGTCTGGGAACAGTGAAATATTCTCCGGTCAACGTTCTTTTCTTTCCCTTTTTCTCAATGGAAATTCTCAGGAATCCATGTCTGTTGTCGCTGAATTCTTCCAGAACGGTATTCTCAAAAAAAGTATTGTTCGGAACATAAATGGGTTTGTCGGCCGAGTCTACATTGTGCAGATGCCAATACCCGCCAGCACCTGCGACGAGGTAAGGCAACTGTTGACCCGAAGGATATTTTTTTGTGTAGCGTTGATAATTGTGCACATGTCCCAACAAGATCAGATCGGGAAAAACACCGGTTTCTGTAAAAGCGGTGTCAAGAAAAGTTTGCATGGCACCACTTGCACCATGGAGGTTATCGATTGAGTAGGGTGGATGATGCAATGTTACAATGATTGCTTTTTCCTTTTGTTGTTTGCCCGCATTTTTCAATTCATTGATGAACCACGCACGTTGATCGCTTTTTATTTGTCCGCCGGCAGGAACGTTCGAATAAAGTCCGATGATGTTTGCCAATGGAGCTTCAAGCGTCCAATACACATTCGGTTGGATCATGCTCGTCCGTTGCGCTTCACCGGATAATGGCAGTGTCCTTGATTTTGTATCGCAAAAAACCTTTACAAATGCGGCAAGGCTCGTTGGGGGATTTGGATTGGAAGCATCAATATCCCCGTCGTGATTTCCGGGAATTGCAAAAATAGGTGCGGCGTAATTGATGTATGGATCAAAGAATTGGTTGAAATATTCCTTCTCCTCGCCATTGTAATAAACAACATCTCCCAAGTGATATAAAAACAATGGATTGTCCTCTTTCTTCGGATTTGAAAATTGCTCTTCCATTTTCCGATTGACGATATGTTGCGGTTCGGGAAATTTTACGCCGCCTGTATCGCCTGCAGAATGAAAAACCATTTTCTTTTTGCTGAGATTTTTCCCGAGAATTTTTTCAAGTGAAAGCCGATAGGGCAATTTTCCCGTTGGAGCGGGGAGAGGTTGGAATAGGCCGCTTCCGGTTCCCGAGAACTTCATGTTGTTACCGGTTGCAGGAGAGTCGCGTGGTGTATTCTTTCGGGAGGATTTTTTTTTCGTTGCCATGGTTATGCCGGTTGGATAGGATAAATTTTAAGTGTAGGATTGTGCAAGAAATATACGATTTTCGGAATCAAATTATAAAAATGGAATCCGGATCATGTTTTTATAAATGAAATGTGTAATGCAAGCCTGTTTCACATTTCCGATGAAATGTTTTTGCAATCACTGCAAAATAATCATCACAGTTGTTTCCAAAACGTGTCATACAGGAAATCGAAATCTTTCACGTCAATGGTTTCGATTCCGACTTTTTGCAGGAATAATTTTTTCCCTTCCGACATTTCACCGCAATTCAGGTACCATGATTTGGTTGGTGGAACGACAAAACGTTTCATGGCCAATGCACGTTGCACGAGCAGCCAACGCAAAAACATTTCCTGTTCATTCAATCCGAATCCGATAATGCAAAGTGATTTTGTGAAAAACGGTTTGAGCCACGTGTTTTCCCCCTTGAAAAAAAGTCCATCCGCTTTTTTTATCGGCAACAATTCTTTTGCCTTCACTGAATTCCCGACATAATCCGTGAGTCCGAGTTTGATGCTGCGGTGATAGGTCCAGATACCGTGCAGAAACCAAATGGCAAAGCCGTCCATCTTTTTATTGAGCGGTTTGGAGGAATAATAGCACTGCCAGGGATAATAATCCGTGAATTGCGTTTGGCGGTTTTTGACAGTGAAAAATTGTTTGGCATTGATGGATTTGGGAAGAAGATCGTCGAAATTGGTGGTGAGTACGGGGCAATCGTATTCGCTTATTTTTTCAAGAATCCTTTTGTGATGTTCGGCGGATTTCCAATTGATGATCGACTTTACGAATTCACGCTGCAAATCCTTTTTTGTGATGTTGCGTTTTGTGTCGAGCAGAATCAGATCGTAAAACTCTGTACAATTGATTCCATTGGCAGGGAAATCGGCAATGGCTTTTTTTGCGTAACGGTTATGAAGATTGAGCAATAGTTTTTCCCAGGAACGGTTGTTTGAAAAATCGTTGTAACGGTTGATGCCGTTTCCCAAAAGGAAAGCGACATTTCCTTTTTCGAGTTGGACTTTCAATGAAGAAAATTGTTGCATGGGTTGGAATGAATTTCGCATTCCTCGAATTTACGGATTACACGTTCCACGAAAAGAATAATCGGTAATCGACCAGGAACTTTAATGAGCCGAAGATTTGATTGACTAGCCGGGATTGAGCGTTTTGCCATGCAATAGCGAAAGCCCGAACAGCCGGAATTTCATAGCATCGCTGTTGCGCTCCAAATCATGAAAAGCCAATTCAACCGATTGGAAAGCAGTCAATTGCAAAGAGCCTCTGAACTAATCACTATTTTCCTATCTTTGGTAATCTGGCAAATTTTATGAAAGACATTCGACACAACTGGTCACGGGAAGAGTTGCTGAACCTGTATAATACTCCATTGCTGGAGTTGGTTCATCGCGCAGCTATCATTCATCGTCAATTCCACAATCCGCAAGAGGTCCAAGTGAGTTCGCTCATTTCCGTAAAGACAGGGGGATGCTCTGAAGATTGCGGTTATTGTCCTCAGGCGGCACGTTATCATACCGACATCAAAGTCCATAAACTGATGGGTGTGGATGAGGTGCGTGACCTTGCGGAAAAAGCGAAATCGGGCGGGGCTTCGCGCATGTGCCTGGGTGCTGCGTGGAGAGAGGTACGCGACAATTCCGATTTCGACAATGTATTGGAGATGGTGAAAGCCATCAACAAGATGGATATGGAAGTCTGTTGCACGTTGGGAATGCTGACGGAAGAGCAAGCGCAGAAATTATCCGATGCGGGAGTTTATGCCTACAACCACAATCTTGATACATCATCTGAATTTTATACCGAAATCATTTCCACCCGCACTTACGATGACCGTTTGAACACATTGAAAAATGTGCGCAAGGCGGGCATGACCATTTGTTCCGGCGGTATCATTGGGATGGGTGAAAGCGCCGAAGACCGTTTGGGAATGCTCAAGACATTGAGCGGATTGAATCCGCATCCGGAATCTGTTCCGATCAATTCATTGGTTGCAGTGCAGGGAACCCCCTTGGAAAATCAGCCTCAGGTTCCGGTTTGGGACATGGTGCGTATGGTTGCAGTGACACGGATCGTGATGCCGGCATCTTCGGTTCGACTTTCGGCAGGAAGGTTGAACATGAGTGCGGAAGGACAGGCGTTGTGTTTTCTGGCAGGAGCCAATTCGATTTTTGCCGGTGACAAATTATTGACCACACCGAATCCTGCATTCAACGAAGACATGGAATTATTTGCAACACTCGGCTTGAAACCACGTGAGGCATTCAAATACGGTAAAAAAACAGAGGCTGGCGAAGAAACAGTTGAAGCAACCAGTTAACAATCGAAAATTTTGAAAAAAGGATTCCGATTTTTTGTCCTGTTTGCATGTTTGCTCGGTGGAAATTGTTTTGCCCAATTTCAAATGCATTGGTATTCGCAACCGAGCAAGAACAGCGAAAAGTATTTTATGTCGGGAGGATATGGGGTTGGACAGGCATATTGGTATTCATCGCTTACACATTCTTCGATTTACGATAAGCAGGGAAGTGCAATCCAAACAGGCTCGTTTAAATTCCGCGCCAACAACACGACAACATTTTACGATTTGAATGTTTTGTTTCCGGTTCAGAATTTCCGTTTGGGAATGGGAATGAATTTCGAGAAATTTTACCTGACCGAACTTGCCGTACAGCAAACCATCACCACGAGCAAGGTGATCATCTTCGACGAGAGTTTCCGTTTCGACAAGATTTTTGTCCAATGCGAAGTTCCTTTCTGGCCCAATGCACGTTCCCGTTTTTCATTGAGTGCGAATGCGCGTGTGGGATTTTTCAGTTTCAACAATGTGGATCACATCAATTTTTTCGGTGATGACGCATTGGCCAACAGCATGTTTTTTACGTTGAGCCCGGTTGCCGATGTGCAACTTTATCCGGGAATATATCTGTTCGTTCAGCCCTTGGCAGAATACAAATATTTCAAGAATGCGGCAGTCGATCCGGGTGGATCGATTGTGCATAATATCTGGACGTATAGCGGAATGATTGGCATTCGCGTTGATCCTTCCATGTTTGATCCTTACAAGTGAGTGTTATGACAGCAAACATTTCCGCTGAAAAAAGAATGGCGGAAAATCTTGATGAACGAAGGATAACGCATTCCATTCGCAAATTGATCCCTTCCGATTCTTCCTTCACCGATTTTTGTTCCAACGATTATCTCGGACTTGCGCGATCGGAAAGCCTTTTGAAAAAAGTGGAAGCGGAATGGCAAAAGTTGAAATCGTTGAAAACCCCGCAACTATTGGGATCCGGAGGTTCGAGATTGTTGGCGGGTGATTCGCATTACGCTGAAAAATTGGAAAGTGAATTGGCGGAATTTTACGGAGCGGAATCCGTTTTGCTTTTCAATTCCGGTTATGCAGCGAATCTCGGATTGTTTTCTTCACTTGCAAAACGCGGTGATACCATTTTATATGATGAACTGATTCACGCATCCGTGCGCGACGGGATCCGATTGTCACCCGCAAAATCGTGGAGCTTCAATCACAATGATGTGAATCACCTCGAAGAACTTTTGAAAAAAGCGGAAGGTGCGGTTTTTGTCGCTGCCGAAGCGATTTATTCGATGGATGGAGATGAATGCCCGATGTCGGAAATTGTCGGGTTGTGCGAAAAATACGGAGCTTCGTTTATCCTGGATGAAGCGCACAGCAACGGACTGTATGGAAAAAAAGGGCAAGGTTTAGCGGTGGAAAAAAATCTGCACACGAAAATTTTTGCACGCTTGCTCACCTTTGGGAAAGCGGGAGGTTGCCACGGCGCTGCAGTTGCGGGGAGCGCGAACCTGAAAAATTATCTTGTCAATTTTTCACGGCCATTCATTTACACAACCGCATTGCCCGTTCATGATCTTGCCGTGATAAAATGTGCGGTGGATCATTTGGAGGAACAAAAGGAAATCCGCCAGCAACTTTTTTCTTTTGTGAATTATTTCCGTAAAAAAGCAAATGATTATCGGTCCATTCACTTGCTCAAGTGATGTTGCCAGCGATTGGAAAGCTTTC
>CAYMZV010000180.1:0-8627 GCA_964394965.1 uncultured Chryseobacterium sp. | reverse complement strand
GGCCGAGGGGCGTAAAATTATTTTGGTGTTGCTGTTGCCGGAGTGGCTGCAGCGGCTGCAATTTCTGTAATTCCCTTTACCAACAAATCGAGATCGGCAATGCTTGTGTACACGTTGGGTGCAATGCGCGCACCGTGAATGTTTTCCCAATTGATCGCCACACAATGAATGCGGTATTTTTCCATCAGCTTCGCTTCAATGTCTTCCGGTTTCAATCCGTCAATGGAGATATTCGCAATCGTTCCGCAGAATTCCGGCTTCGTTGGTGTATTTATTTTCACTCCCGGAAGGTTTCTCACTTTGTCCGTCCAATAATTTTTCAGGTAACGCAAACGCGCCTCTTTCCTTTTCGCACCGATCAGCAAATGAAAATCAATCGCAGAGGAAATCGCCATCTCGCTGGCGAAAGACCGAGTACCCAACGACTCGAATTTCCGAATGTCGGTTCCATCCGGATCTCCATTCGAAAGAAGTGCCCACACATTTTTTATTTTTTCCTTTTTGATCCACATCATTCCACTTCCGAACGGCGCACACAACCACTTATGCAAACTCGTCGCCCAATAATCACAACCGAGATCGCCGATCTTGTAATCAATCAACGCAAACGTATGCGCACTATCGCACACCACCTCGATATTTTTTTTGTGCGCTTCGTCTGCGATCATCTTCACCGGCAAAACCTGTCCCACCCAATTGATCATGTGCGTCACGTGCACCACTTTTGTGTTTGCCGTAAATAAATCAGTGTATTTTTTTGTCAGTGCAACCGCATCTTCACTCGGCAATTCATGATTCACCCAAACCAATTTTATCCCGTCACGTTTCTCGCGCTGTTTCCATGCATTGAGCATATTCGGGTAATCCTGCTTCGAAAGCACAACTTCATCACCCGCTTTCAAATTCAATCCGAAAATAATCGAGTTCAATCCTTCCGTGGAATTCCTGTTGATCGCCACCTCTTCTGCATCCACTCCCGCCAAATCCGCCAATCTCCGTCGCAACGGTTCACGCCCCTTATCCAATTCACGCCACATGTAATAGGATGGCGCTTCATTGCAGTATTTATAAAAATTGATGTGCGCTTCCTGAACGGGAATCGGTTGTGGACTGACGCCGCCGTTATTGAAATTCGTAATCGCCGGAGTAATCAGGTATTGTTCGCGCACCCAATTCCAAAAATCATCATCCGAAGCTGCAACTTCCGGCGTCAACGCATTCACACGTGCAAGTTTTTTTTCTCCACGTGCAAACAAGGGATCGAAAACGGACGGAGCCGCAAATGCACCGGCAGTCAATCCAAGAAGTTGCAAAAATTTACGGCGGTCAGACATGGGAATTTATTTTGAGTGAGTAGTAAATATAATAAAGAATGTGGTGATGAAAATAATTACAAATTACTAATGACCAATTACAACTGACGTTGATTGTCAAGTATCACAGACAACTGCCGATTATTCCAGAGGGCTTGTCCTCGGTCACGCCGAAGTCGGGCTTCGCGAAACTCCGGGGCGTTCCAAGTCCGTCTGCGCTGATGCCTCCACACTTCGGGCTTTCCACTTCAATACTCCGAAGGAGTCCTTCTGACCTCACGCAACAAACAATCCTGCATTATTTTTAACTTGCATGGACAAACCCACAACGCATGAAAAAATTCCACTTCGCATTTCTATTTTTCCCATTGGCAATTTCTGCACAATCTCCGGTTACCAATCCTGCGGGATTTGGGGAAACCGTTCCCAATCCGGCTTGTCTGGCATGTCCCGGTTCAGAGTGGAGCAATGAAATGAACATTACAGCAGCCGATGCGCAGTTTGCAACGATTTCCTTGAATCAAAATGGATTCTGTTTTCAGAGCACCTGTTTTTATTCGCGTTACCTCTATGCGCACAATTTCAATTTCGCAATTCCCATTGGTGCAACCATTGATTCCATCTTCGTTGACATTCTCCGAAAAGCTGCAACCGTAAATTGCATTCGCGATACAATTGTCCAATTGGAAAAAGTGGCAACCATTACAGGATCCAATCTTGCATCAACCAATTTCTGGCCCACAACTGCGGCAACGGCAAGCTATGGACAAACCGATCCGCTTTGGTCAACAACGTGGCTACCATCCGACATCAACGATGCAGGCACAGGTGTGGTTTTGAAAATCGAAAATGCAACGGCCAATCCACAACAGGCGGGAGTTGATTTCATTCAAATGACGATTTATTATTCCACTGCAACAGGAATTCATTCGGCCACTTCTTCCCCTTCGGCAATCACATGGATCAATTCCATTTCAAAAAATTCTGCGAAAGTTTTCCTTGACGGAAAAACAAATTGTGTTTCCGAACTTTATGATGCGACAGGAAATCTTTTGCAGAGTGAAAATTACGGTCAGCTTTCAGCCGGGGAAAATGAAATTGAAATGCAGACTTCACAACTTGCAACCGGAATTTATTTCTGGAGAATCCGGATTGGGGATAAGTTTTATACGAGAAAGATATCGGTTGTCTCAATTGATTAATCTGTCATTCACGGCAATCACTTGCGGCAAGATCATCTCTTTTCCGTCATTCACAATTACAAAATCCGCCCTTGACGTTTTTTTCTCTTCGCCCCACTGATTTTTCATCCGTCGCAATACCTCTTCCTTCGTAATTCCATCCCGTGCCATCACACGCTGTGCGCGCAACTGTTCGGGTGCGGAAACCACGATCATTCCATCCAGGTTCTTATCGTCACCGATTTCAAAAAGGATGGCAGCTTCCTTCAAGACATATTTTGCATTCTTGTTTTCTTCACAGAATTTTTCGAACGCCTTTCCAACCGCGGGATGAACAACCGCATTCAACTGTTCCAATTTCTCTTTGTCCGAAAAAACAAGTGATGCAACTTTTGCACGATCCAATTTCCCTTCGCGATAAACTTCCGAACCGAATATTTCTTCAATCTTTTTTTTCACTTCCGCATTTTCATCCTGCAACTTCCTCGCTTCGTCATCGGAAACAAAAACAGGAACACCCAACTTCCGGAAAATTTCCCCGACGGTGGATTTACCGCTTCCAATTCCTCCCGTCAATCCTATTTTTTTCATGGAATAAAATTAAAAAGAAAAGGCTGATCATATTGACCAGCCTTTCCATCGTGCAACTATTTTCAATTTGTCTTGACCAAACGAACCGCTTGTGATGCCACTCCCCCATTTACCATTCGCACAAAATAAATCCCTCCCGACAAATCCGATCCGAGTTCAACCGTTCCTTCCTGACTTGAAATTGCTTGTGTTGCAACAACACATCCTGCAATATCCTTCACTTCAATGAAAGATCCGCTGGCAAGTTGTGCGTCCAATGAAAAATGAACGGTTGTTGTTCCATCGAATGGATTCGGATAAACGGAAAGTCCGCTCGACAAAGCATGAGTTTGAATTCCGGTAAGGGAATCGCTGACGGAAAAATTATCAAAGCCGGCTTCAACAATATGTCCCGGAGGGCTGTCTGCGGTTGTCACAATCAATTTCATGTTTGCAGTCGGAGTAAAATAATTCGAAACGCGATACGCTTTCGGAACCCAACTTGAATTTCCTACGGAATTGGCAGTAACTATTTCCAATGTTTTTGTTGTTATTCCATCCGTCAATTTGATTTGCAACGAATCATTCGGATTTCCTGTGCCACCGGCATTGAAAAACCAACGGTCATAATGAATCCAAGGATCACTGTAAGTTGTCAGATTCATGATCGGGGAAGTGAGTGTTGTCGCTCCATTGTCCACATCATCCTGCGACACTGTTCCACCGCCATTTCCGGTCACGTAACATTGATTTCCACAATCACCACTCACATCATTTCCCGGATTCGCATCGTTGGTTGTATTGTAAGTTGTACCGATCGGCACACCACGCTCCCATGCACCGGTGGAAGCTGTTGTAACTGCAGTCCATCCCAAATCAAACGTGAAATCATCCTGATAGCCTGCAACCATTTGAAAAGTTTCAGCCGGATTCGCAGCGGAAATACTGTCTGTCATGCAAATGTCCAATGATCCCCAAATCGCCGCTTCAATTCCATACGTTGCGGAAACCATACTGCAACTTGAAAAATTCCCAGAAGGATCGGAAACAAAATTATAAGTGTTATTCGCACTTGAATAAACAACCTGTACATTTTGCACAGCGGAACTTGTCAATGAATTCTGTGCGTGTCCGGTGATCGCGACAGTATTTGGCGAATACATCTTGATATTGAATGTGTCAACAACTCCGGGAGAGAAAACAACATTGTTCATCACGTAAGGTGCATAACCGGGTTTTGTAAATGTCACATTGTAGGTTCCGGGAACTGCAGTTCCTGTACGGATGACTCCACTCAAATCGCTTTGATCGGTTACGTTGACTGATGAAATGTTGATCGTTACTCCCGCAAGCGGTGTATTGCAAATGCTGTCTTTCACTGTTCCTTCAATGTAACAGGCGCGAACATAATTCGGAGTGAAAACATACAATCCATCTTCAATATTTGAAACCACAATTGTACCCGATGGAAGAAAGGGATAAACTCCCCAGGTTCCATTGAAACCGTTTCCGGGTCCGCCGCTTCCGCCGCCGTTTGTAGCAGGTGTATAGGTGTCGTACCAACCGACATTCACCAGATTATATGGACGTGTAATATCCGTAATCACAAATCCGTCACGATACCAGGAAGTGATGGCCCAATTGTTTTTGATGTGCGTATTGTGAACGATGGAACCCGAGTTCGGATATTGCGATTGGATTTTATCGGTTTCCTGAATGTTGCTCAGATTGGAAATGTCATAACAGGTGAGAAAAGAGTTGCTGTTTTCGTCTGTTGTAAAAACATAATGCTTTCCAACCGTTGGCCATGTGTTGTGCGTAAAGGCGGTTGTCGTTTGTTGTGTTGCGAGAACAACAGGTGCCGTTTTGCTTGTCATGTCAACCACACACATGTAACCGTCATAAATGTGCGCGGCATAAAGTGTGTCATTGTCCACATATCCATCGTGCACATAATTGTGTTGAGGATTTTCATAATGTCCGACATAAGTCGGGTTGTAAGGATCGGAATTCAAATCCAAGACAACCGCTCCACCGCCGAAAAGATTGGAACCGTATAGATACAGGTAACCTTTTGTAGTGTCAACGTGCAAAGAGTGAATCGTATTCAATTGTCCGGCAATTGCACCATCTCCTGTATAGCTGTGATAAGGAAGTGTGGTGTTGGGGAGCGGATGCAAATCAACAATCTGAACACCGCCACCGCCTTCCGTTGTCACATAAGCGTATTTGTGATAGACTTTTATTTCTTTCCACTCGCTGAGCACGTCCGGAATCTGTAAGAGTTGCACCGGATTATTCGGAACAGTCACGTCAACAATCGTCATTCCATTGTCAAGTCCGCAAAGTGCATATTCATTTCCCAATGAATCTGCATATCCGCAAATGTTCGCCATGGTATGGTTGACCGGATTCTGAATGTGGCCCTGATAGGTTACATTCAGATTGGCAACCTGTGCATTGGCAATTGTTGCGGCAAAAAACAAAGACGCTGTAAATAATTTGTACATGTTATTCATGCGAACAAAATTTGGTTATGGATTAGACTTTTTACGGGGGGATGACTATTTCAAAAGTCGTCAAAAAAATCCGACTTCACAAGGGGAATCGATCCATCCAAATGAAATGCATGGATGTATCGAAGTCCGTTTATTTTATTTTTCTCGCCTCTGCGCGAATTGCATTCCGCACCGCATCATTGACTTCATAAAGCGGCAGACGAACATTTGCCTTACACAACTTCATCAATTCCATCGCCACTTTCACTCCTCCCGGATTTCCATCGGCAAAAAACAGTTGCGTGATGCGCATCAATTTGTAATGCAAAACATTTCCTTGCACAAAATCACCTTGTAAAAACAATCTCACCATTTCGGAAAATTGTTTTGGATAAGCATTCGCAACAACCGAAATCACACCTTCCGCCCCACTCGCAATGATTGGAAGCGTCAACAGGTCGTCCCCTGAAATCACCAGGAAATCTTTTGGACGATCCTTGATGATGGCCATGATCTGTTCCAGGTTTCCGGAAGCTTCCTTGATGCCGACAATACGCGGAAAATCATGCGCAATTCTCAATGTAGTTTCGGCAGTCATGTTCATTGCAGTCCTTCCCGGAACATTATACAGGATGACGGGAAGCGGAGATGCCTGCGCCACATTTTTGTAATGCTCATAAATGCCACGCTGATTGGGTTTATTGTAATAGGGAGAAACCGAAAGGATTCCGGAAACACCAATGAGATTTGTCGTTTGCAATTGATTGACAACTTCCGCGGTATTGAATCCGCCTATTCCATAAACGATGGGCACCCTTCCGTTTACAATGTGGATTGCATGTTCGAGCACCACATGTTTTTCCTCTTTCGAAAGCGAAGGCGATTCACCCGTCGTTCCCATTACCACAATGTATTCGCACTTTCCCTTTATGATGTGCTCAATCACTTTTGTCAATCCAACAAAATCTACCGATCCGTCATTCTTGAACGGAGTGATGATGGCAACACCGGTTCCACCGAAAGGGCTTGTTTTTTTGCCCCCAATTGTTCGTTTCTCTTTCATAAAATCAGAAGCAAAAGTAACCGAAAAGATTCGACCAACCCTATATTTACATCGACTTTCAACCATTTCTTTTTCACAAAAAATCAACGCTTGTGGATTTGTTTTTTGTTTGCCCTCCAACTCGCAGCAGCTGTCTTCAAAAAGGGACTGTATTTCATTCATCAGCACAAAGTACATCCTTGAAAAGGAAATATTCCACCATTGCATTTATTCTTTTGTCCTTCTTTTTATCAACCTCATTGCATGTATTCGGTCAACAAAATAAAAAACTGGATTCACTGCTTTCCGCTTACAAAAAACCTTCCCAAACCGACACTTCAAAATCAAGAACGGCAAGCAAGATTTCCTACCAGATGACATTGGCCGGAAAATACCGTGACGCATTGGATTATGGTTTTACTGGTTTGAAATTGGCGCAACATGCCGGGAATACAGATTGTCAAGCGGAAGCTTATGGCGATATCGGTTTGGCTTATAATTACAAAGGTGTTTTCGATTCTGCGCTGTTGGTTTTGAATCAGGGATTGAAGTTGGACCAGCATCTTGTTTCACCCAATGCACAAGCCGGCATTTACGGAAATATCGGACTCGCCTATTATTCGTTGGGAGATTATTCCCGCGCACTTGAAAATCATTTCAAGAATTTGGCCATCACTGAAAAATCGGGAAATAAAAGAGGGCAGGCGAATGCACTGAACAACATCGCAATTGTTTATCAGCAAATGGGACAATATGCGAAGGCAAAGGATTATCTGGAAAAAAGCATTGCACTGAAAAGGAATTCAACTTCCAAATCCTCACTCGCCACTACGATAGGAAATCTTGGAAATGTTTGCCGTTACCAAGGGGAAAACGATTCCGCATTTTTTTATTACAACATGGGATTGATGTTGAGTCAGGATGCACACGACAAGAACATCGAGGCGAGAACCTGGTCGAATCTGGGAGAGATGTATCTCGACCTGAAAAATACGAACGCAGTTTGGAAGATCAACGGAAGGCGTTGCAAATCCGCGATTCGATTGGCGACGAAGACGGAAGCGCGAAATCGTGTGTCGCATTGAGTCAGGTTTATCTTGCCATGGAAAATTATCCATTGGCACTTTCATTCGGCAATCGGGGTGTTGAACTTTCGCAAAAAACCGGAAACAAAGACACCGAAGGAAAAGGGCATCGTACACTCTACCTGATTTATAAAAAAATGGGCAATGACAAACTTGCCCTCGAAAATTACGAATCCTATTCCAGGCTCAATGATTCCATCAATAACGTAAAACAACAGCGGGAAACGGCACGGACGGAATTGAAATATCTTTTCGACAAAAAAAGTGCGGCCGACAGTTTGAATTATGTGATGGATAAAAACAGTCAAGCGGAAAAACTCAACCGCGAAAAATTGGGAAGGAATTTCCTTATCGGTGCAATCATTCTCGTACTTATTTTCTCATTGTTCCTTTACAACCGTTTTCGCCTCACACGCAATCAGAAATTGATCATCGAGCAGCAGAAATCGGAAGTGGAAAAACAAAAATTCCTGGTGGAGGAAAAAAACAGGGAAGTGCACGACAGTATCACGTATGCACGACGCCTGCAGGAAGCGATCCTTCCTTCTCAAGCGACATGGAAAGAATATTTGCCGAACAGTTTTGTACTGTTCCTTCCGAAAGACATTGTTGCAGGTGATTTTTATTGGTTGGAGAAATCGGCGCAGGATATTTTTGTAGCTGCAGCCGATTGCACCGGACATGGCGTTCCAGGTGCGATGGTAAGTGTGGTGTGCAGCAATGCACTTAAACGCAGTGTCAATGAATTCGGGAAAAGGATTCCGGGAGAAATTCTCGACAAGACCAGAGAGCTTGTGCTTGAAACATTTGAAAAAAGCGAGGAAGCCGTGAGGGATGGAATGGACATTTCACTTTCGTCTTTCGATTTTCAAACCCAAACACTTTCATGGTCGGGCGCCAACCTTCCTGTCTGGATTGTTAGAAACAATGAGGTCACG
>CAYMZV010000179.1:0-8635 GCA_964394965.1 uncultured Chryseobacterium sp. | reverse complement strand
CGAATGGGTGAATGAAGGACTTACAAGACTTACCGGTTACACATTGGATGAAGTGAAAGATACGCACGGGGAACTTTTGCGCAAAGGGGGCGAAACGGGACTTTCACCGAAAACAAAATTGTATGAAACGCTCATCAACCAGAAAAAACCGGTTGCCTACGAAGGGAAAAATTTCACAAAGGATGGAAGTGAATATTGGGTCATCACCACACTTACGCCAATGATAGGGAAAGACGGAAATGTGGAAAGGATCATTGCGATCGATTCGGACATCACACAAAGAAAACAAATGGAAGAGGATCTCATTCTCGCCAATCAAATCGCTGAACACTCGTTGAAAAAAGGAAACAAGGCGCTCAACGATTTGATGAAGGCAAAAAAGGAAGTGGAAGAATCCTTGCAGGTGAAAGAACAATTCCTTGCAAAAATGAGTCACGAAATCCGGACACCTATGAATGCAATTGTGGGATTGACGGAAATTCTCCTCGAGGGAAACATTTCACCCGAACAGAAAGAATGCCTCGAAGCGGTAAAACTTTCTTCCGACAATTTGCTTTCCATCATCAACGACATTCTCGACTTTTCAAAATTGGAATCCGGAAAACTTTCCCTGGAAAAATTGCCGTTCCATCTGAAGGATGTGATCGAAGGTGTGGTGTTGACACTTCGTTTTACCGCTGTGCGGAAAGGCATCACGCTTGATTACAAAATCGAGAATGAGATTCCGGAAGTGATTGTCGGCGATGCTGTCAGGTTGCGTCAGATCCTATTGAACCTCGTCAGCAATTCGGTGAAGTTTACGGAAAAGGGAAGTGTGAAAATCGAAGTGAAGATGATCCGGCAGGAGGAAAACAATTGCACACTCCAATTTGTTGTTCACGACACGGGAATCGGAATTCCTCCAGACCGCATTACAACCATTTTTGAAAGTTTCACGCAAGCGAGCAATGAGACATCGAGAAAATACGGAGGTACCGGACTTGGTTTGACAATCGTGAAACAACTTGCCGAATTGCAGGAAGGTTCCGTTTATGTGGACAGCAAAGTCAAGGAAGGATCGGATTTTTTTGTGACGCTTCCATTTCAAAAATACGACAGGAAAGATTTTCCCGAAAAGGAAAACGATGAAACGGATACGGAAGAAATATCGGGGTCGGTGAGTGTGTTGTTGGTGGAGGACAATGAGATGAATCAAATGCTCGCGCAAAAAGTCCTCGGCAAATGGGGATTCAAGGTGGACATTGCAGACAATGGAAAACATGGAATTGAAAAACTCCGGGAGCGAGAATATGACATTGTGCTGATGGATATCCAGATGCCGGAAATGGATGGTTATGACACCACGAAATTCATCCGCGAAAAAATGCCTTCCGGAAAATCAGGTGTTCCCATCATTGCCATGACGGCACATGCGATTGTGGGCGAAGCTGAAAAATGCATAGCGTTGGGAATGGACGATTACATTTCAAAACCATTCAACCAAAAAAAATTATACGAAAAGATAAACCGTCTTCTCAAAAGGAAACAAAACGGGGAGATCCCCATTTCCCCGATCGAAATAAATGAACACATGCCATCCGCAGAAACACACATTGACCTCACTTACCTCTGTGACATCGCAGAAGGGAACAAGGAGTTCATAAAAAAAATGATAGACGCTTTCCTTCTCCAATCGCCGAAAATGCTGGACGACATGTCGAGATTTTTGGAGGAAAGGAAATGGAATGAGTTGCGTGCAGTTGCACACAAGATGAAACCGTCACTTGATTTCATCGGAATACATTCCATCAAGGAAACGGTACGCAATCTGGAACACTATTCCGGAGAACAGATACACTTTGAATTGATTCCGGGAATGATCGCGAAAGTGAAGAGCACCTGTAATCTGGCAATGGACGAGTTGAGAAAAGAGTTGGAAAAATATTCATGATGATGAAGGTGATCATAATTGATGACGATGAACTGTCCGGAAAACTGATGCAGCAATTTGTTGTGCAAACCGGTTTCATGGATTTGCTGGGTACGTTCACCAATCCGGTTTCGGCATTGTCTTTTCTCTCGTCCAACAAAACGGATCTCATCCTGTTGGATATTGAAATGCCTGAAATGAATGGATTGGAATTCATCAATGCCTTGAAAAGCGATGAACAGCAAATCATATTGGTTACCAGCCACAGGGAATTCGCGCTTGAAGCGTATGAAAAAAATGTTGCAGGATATTTGGTGAAACCGGTTACGTATGCAAGATTTTTCAAGACCGTTTCAGCCATTTCGGAAAGAGTGAATTTCCATTTGAAAGACAACAATGGAACAGATGATTTTGTTTTTGTGAAGAAAGACAATCGCATCATCCAAATCAGGAAATCGGAAATCTTATGGGTGGAAGCGCTCGGCGATTACGCAGTACTGAATACGGAAAGGGAAAAATTCGTTCTTCATTCCACGTTGAAATCCATTGCCGGAAAATTGTCCAAGCAGGATTATATCCGCGTTCACCGTTCTTTCATTGTCAGGATGGACAAGATTGAAAAGATAGAGGACAACATGATTTTCTGCAGCAACAAAACGATTCCAATCGGGAAATCATATCATGAAGATGTGTTCCGGAAATTGAAAATGTTCTGAAGTGCAGAAAAAAAATCGGGAGCGAAACAAACCCCAATGTTTACGCTCCCGCACGGTATAATGCCCGCGAAGTTGATCGACTTTACCCCGCGCAGATCAACCGGGCCCGTGAAAAACATAACGTATCGTTAAAGCCCCATCCAAAAAAGAATAACCGGGATAATAAAAATCAATAACAGGTTTCATATCAAGTCCAACGGATAAGGGCAAAGCGGGAATTTTATATTCAACACCGAGAATGCCATCCACTCCAAGAGACGGATATGCATTGTAGGAATAGTAGTAATAATAATAGGGATCATAATGCACACTTAACCTTCGTTGAAAAAATCCGGCGTGTGCACCTGCGCCATAAAAGAAATTCAATCCCGGTGTCTTGAAAATATTGACTTGCCTTTCATATAACATTGTAAAATCAAATGCCTTGTAACCTGAACTTACAATCGCTTCCCATGCCGCATCGGTTTTGAAATAATGTTTGTAGCTCATTCCAAGATCCGATCCGAACCGGACTCCGATTCCACTCGTAGCGTTTTGCGATGGTGCAGGCATCTGTTCCGTTTTATCCTGTGCCCAATCATTTATGGTGATCAACAGGAATTGCAAAGAAAATATTCCTTTCAATAATAGAGCGGCATGAGTTTTCATCTTATGTAAATTTTAATGAAATACTAATAAGAAGAATTGATCATCATTTCCAATCACGAAAATAAAAAGTGTTTCAATTGTACTCTGTGACTTTTAGATTCTTGCCTGCTTTTCCACGATGGTTGGTAGGAATTCGGAGGTTTTCAGATGAAACCTATTTCAGGATTTTACGTTTAGTCATTTGCCGCCACGATATGTTCTTTTTCTTTTCTTTGCAAAAAACATCCTTATGAACTGCATCATTGTAGACGATGACGAAATGATCAGGATCGATCTTGAAAAAAAGATCAGCGGAAAACCGATGTTGAATCTCATCGGATCTTTTTCTTCCGCGCTTGATGCCTCTGAAATCATCATGAAAGAAAAGATCGACCTGATTTTTCTCGACATCATGATGCCGGAAATGACAGGCATTCAGTTCCTGAAAAGCCTGTCATCCAATCATCCGCAAATCATCTTCATCACATCCGAAAAACAATTCGCCGCTGAAGCGTTTGAATATGAAGTGACCGATTTTATCGTGAAACCCGTTTCCGACGAACGCTTTTTCAAGGCAGTGTTGCGCGCATCGGCAAATCACAACGCATCCATTTCCTCGCGCGAGAGCAGCAAATATATTTTTGTAAAGGTGAATGGCAACTTTGTGAAAATCGACCTTTCCCAGATTTTATACATTGAGGCGTTGGCGGATTATGTTACCATCAACACAACCGATGCGCGTTATACGACGCATCTTACGATGAAAACCATTGAGGAATCGCTTTCCGCTTCCACGTTCGCTCGTGTGCATAATTCTTTCATCGTGAATCTTGAAAAAATTTCACAGGTGGAAGACAATATGGTGGTGATTGAAAAAAAATTGATTCCTGTAAGCCGTGCACGTCTTAAACCGTTGATGAAACGGTTGAATCTTCTCTCCTGAAAATCTCCGAAGTTATTTTTATCGGTACAAACCATCGAAGGAAATCGACAAGGCATCGAAGAGTTGCGACTTTCCCCATCGGCATCCGTAAATGAATTGGAAATCGAGTTTTCCTGATTTCCAATTCATTCTTTTCGTGTTGTCGAAACGCATTAAAAATCCTTGTCATGAAAATCGAATCGCAAATTTCAAAACATCCCGGGGTGTCGATGGGCATCCTGACGGCGTTGGCTCTCACTGCTTATTTTCTGCTCATGAAAATGTTGGGATTGGTGCATGTGACGGAACTTCGCCTTTTCAATTTTGTCATCCTGCTTGTGGGAATCATTTGGTCAATGCGGCTGCGGTCAAAAAATTCTTTCGGGCAAGACGGTTATTTCGAAACATTGGGAAGCGGCTGTTCAACGGTTCTGATTGCAGTCGGATTTTTTTCCTCGTTCATTTACATCTATCTGAGTTATGACACTGCGATGATGGCCGTGCTGAAACAGCATTCGATGATCGGCGACCTTCTTACACCGGAAACTGCGGGCATCGGCGTGCTTGCTGAAGGGCTTTCTTCAGGATTCATCTTGGCTTACATCGCCTTGTCGTATTTGAATTCACATTCGCCAAGCACATGATTGCCATTTCAATTTTCCATTCCTGAAAATGAAAAAACAAACGCGATGAAAAAAAGAGAGGAGCATGAAATGAAAATTCTTGTTGTAGATGACGACATCATGATTACCGAATTGCTTTCGATCAAGTTGGGTGAGAAAGGACACAAGGTTGAAAATGCAAATGACGGATGGGAGGCGTTGAAACGTTTATCGAACAATCAATATGACCTGTTGATTACCGATTTGATGATGCCTGAAGTTTCGGGAGTGACACTGCTCAGTTTGTTGCGCAGTTATGTTTTCGGGAAAATTCCCGTAATCATCATTTCCAGTCTTGATCAGTCCACTTCGATTTTATCGGGAATGGGACTTCAGGCGGAAGATTATTTTGTCAAGCCGATCAATGTAAACAGACTGATCAACAGAATCCAAAAGCTGTTGCCGGGTGATGCATGAAAAGGAAAAATCGCCCCGGATTTTTTTGATGACCATGAAAAAACAGTTTTATGAAACTCCAGATAAAAAAGATACTGGTGCCGACGGATTTTTCCGAAACCGGTATGTTGGCGATCGAGCACGCATCCACACTCGCGCGACTGACCAAGTCGGAAATGATTCTTGCGCATGTACTTTCCGTTACAACCTATTATTATGAAATCCCTGATCCGTCAATGATCATTGAAAATCAGGAAATCCTGGATACGATGACGGAACAGAAACTGGCAATGATTGCCTCGAAAATAAATCTCGGCGATGGCATTCATCCACGCCACATTACGGTAACCGGAAAAGTTGCACATGAAATCATGCGGATTGCACAGGATGAAAAAGTGGATTTGATTGTCATGGGAACGCACGGTGCAAAAGGATTCGAGGAATTATTTCTCGGCAGCAATGCGCACAAGGTTGTCAATCTTGCGCCATGTCCCGTGATTACCATCCAGGCACACGCAAAAAAAATCGGATTCAAGAACATTGTTCTTCCGATTGACCGTTCGGCACATTCGCGGGAAAAAGTCGAACCTGCCATCACTCTCGCGAAAATGTACAACTCAACCATTCACATTCTTGGATTGCTGGAAGATTCCGAAAGCGGTGAATACGACAAACTCCAGATTGTTCTCGATCAGGTGCAATCCGCAATGGAAAAATCTGTAATCCCTTTTTCGCGACACACGGTGAGAGGAGATCATCTTGCCGCTGAAGCATTGAAGTACGGAAATTCTGTCCAAGCCGATTTGATCATCATCATGACGGAACACGAATCAAAACTTACCGGAATCTTTATGGGACCGCTTGCAAAACAGATTGTCAATCATTCCAGGATTCCCGTCATGAGCATCAAGCCGCATTATGGAAGTTTCGAAGCGCTGAACCTGAGTGGAGCCTACACCATTTATTAATCCCCAAATCATTTTCACAATTTATTCCCCTACAAGAATGGAAAAGCTGACCAAGTATTTGATCTTCATCAAGGAAAATCATCTTGAAGCCGCTGCAAAAGAAAGTATCCGATTGGCTTTCGAATTGAAACTTCCGATCATGAAATTGGTTGCGAATATGCCGCCCGAAGTCATGCTTGAGCAATCAATCAAATCAATACGGGAGTTTGCAGAAAATCTTGCCGACTCCACTTATCTTGAAAAGCAGAAAGAATCGCTGAAGTTGTGGGAGGAAGACAAGGTTCCCGGACTTCCACCGAATGCAGTTGAGCCGAGTGACCTTGTATTGATTTACACGCTTCAGAAAAAATGGATGTTGAAATTCCTTTCGCTGTATACTTCCGATGTGCAAGTTGCTACCGATGTGTTGGGTGAATTGGAAGACCTGCATTCCCATTCGCAGATTGATGGGATAAATGTCCTTTTCAAAAAACAGATGAAAGCGGAAGAGGAAATAAAACGCACGAATAATTTCCTGAATACGATTCTGGAAAATATTCCCAATATGGTTTTTGTGAAAGACGCGAAGGATTTGCGCTTCGTGCGTTTCAACAAGGCTGGCGAGGAATTGCTCGGTTATTCGAAAGGCGAACTGATCGGGAAAAATGATTTTGATTTTTTTCCGAAAGAGCAGGCAGAATTTTTCATTGGAAATGACAAGGAGGTTTTGAGGAAGGGAATCATGAAAGATATCAAGGAGGAACCGATTGAAACGAAGGACAAGGAACAACGATGGCTGCACACAAAAAAAATCCCGCTCAGGAATGAAAATGGTGATCCTGTTTTCCTGCTTGGGATTTCAGAAGACATCACCGAACAAAAAAGGCGTGAAGATGCGATCGTGTCGCTCAACAAGGAATTGGAGGCGTTCACTTATTCCGTGTCGCACGACTTGCGTGCACCCTTGCGCGCGGTGAGCGGTTATTCAAGAATGCTCGAAGAGGATTTTGAGGAAAAATTGGGTGATGAGGGAAAACGTTTGTTGGATGTGATAAAATACAATGCCGAAAAAATGGGAATGCTGATTGACGATCTCCTCGCATTTTCCAGATTGGGCAGAAAGGAAATAAAAAAGACGCAGGAGAACATGTATGAGCTGATAGAAGGTGTGCTGATCGAATTGAATAAAACGGTTTCACACCGAGCGGAAATAAAAATCGGGAAGTTGTATCGTGCAAAAATCGATTATGGATTGATGCATCAGGTGATGTTGAATCTTTTTTCAAATGCGATCAAGTATTCCTCCAAAAAGGAAAAACCCATTGTGGAAATCTCTTCGACAAAATCAGACAGTGAAATAGTTTTTTGTATCAAGGACAATGGAGTGGGTTTCGACATGAAATATGTGGGGAAATTATTCGGTGTTTTCCAACGCCTGCATGCGAGCGAGGAATTTGAAGGGACAGGAGTTGGCCTTGCAATTGTCCAGCGGATTGTTGCGAAACACCACGGACGTGTTTGGGCGGAAGGGAAAATAAATGAGGGAGCGGCATTTTACATTGCGCTGCCGACCTAATGAAAGTTTCACGGGTTGAAAAAAAAATAAAGCGATGACAAAAATATCCAATGTGGAAATCCTCCTGGTAGAGGACAATCCCAACGATGCGGAGATGACCATCCGCGCATTGAAAAAACATAATCTTGTCAATAACCTTGTGCATGTGAAAGATGGGGAAGAGGCGCTCGATTTCATTTATGCGAAGGGGAATTATACAAGACGAAAAGGATTTGCAAATCCAAGATTGATCATCCTTGACTTGAAGCTTCCAAAAATCGACGGACTGGAAGTATTGAAAATTCTCAAGAACGACAAGGCGCATAAAAGCATTCCGATCGTCATCATGACTTCATCACGGGAAGACAAGGATCTTATCGAGGGTTATCGTCTGGGTGTAAACAGTTATGTTGTGAAGCCGGTTGAGTTCGAAAGTTTTGCAAAAGCGGTTGTCGACCTCGGACTTTATTGGATGTTGCTGAATGAAATCCCGCATAAGAAATAATCCGGCGTACAAATGTTATTTGTCGTTGTAAATCGATTAACGGATTTTACAATCCATGATTCAATTTCTGCAAACCGTCGAAATGTCCAAGTACGGATGAGGGTGTAGAATTAATTTTACCTCAAGTGTTTTATCAGGCAACCCAATTAAAATCTTTCTGCCATGAAAACCATCAGGTTATTTTTTGCCGCTGCCATTTTTGTTTTTATTGCAACCGTAAATTCCTGCAAGAGGGATGAACTTACCGGTCCGTTTTCCATCATGCCGCATGATTTTCTTGTTTCGGATAAATACGATAAACTGGAATTGGAAATTGTTTCTGTCAATGGTTATCAGCCGCAATCGCTTTCGATTGAAAACCTGCAATCCTTTCTCGCTGCAAGATTGAACAAGACA
>CAYMZV010000178.1:0-8664 GCA_964394965.1 uncultured Chryseobacterium sp. | reverse complement strand
GACGTCTGGATAATTGTATTCAGGAAAAGCAAAAGTCGGAATGATGGCGCTCGAAGCAACCATCAGTCGAATGGCATCATCAATTTCCGTATCAATTCCTTCAATATTTTTAGTTGCAAGAAAAAGTTGGGTACGCTTTTCAAAAACAGTTTTATCGGCATCACTCAACCTGGCATAAAACACGACTTTGTCTTGAAGTATTGACCGCCATGATTCAGGAAATTCTTGATTCGTTTTTTCCTGCAATAATTTTTTTCTGTTTATGAACGATTTCAATAAAAAAGTCACTGCAATTGCAAGAAAGATGCAAACCAATATTGTTCCTGTGTTATACATTGTGAAAAGGTAAAATAAATACAACGATCAGCAGCCTATTATGCGAAAGAAGCTCTATTTTCACTTTATCGTAATCGAGAAAAATGAATGAGACGCAGGTCATTTTAGTCATTGGAATCGCTTTGGTTATTTTTTATGATTTCACCAATGGTTTTCATGATGCCGCCGACATGGTTGCCACCGCTATTGCATCGCACAGCATCACACCGGGACGAGCAATTGCCATCGTTACATTTTTCACTTTTTTGGGCCCGATTATCGGCGGAGTTGCGGTGGCTGACACAATTGGACAGTTTGTAAAAATCAATCCACATGAAACGACAGTGGCGCAATTGGTAGTCATAAGCGCGTTGTTTTCCGCTATTGCATACAATCTCGTGACTTGGAAAATCGGGTTGCCATCATCATCATCTTCTTCTCTCACAAGTGGACTGGTAGGTGCTGGGCTTCATGCAGTCGGTGCGCAAAACATAAATTGGGGAATAACACAACTGACTCACTTTCAACTTGCCGGTTTCATGAAAGTAATCACGGGAATGATTTTTTCGCCGTTGGCTGGATTTATCATTGGCCTGCTCATCATCAAACTTTTTCTCAAACTTTTCAAGCGCCTTACTATTAAAGTCAGGCCGATTTTTATCGGCACACAATACCTTTCAATTTCATGGTTGGCTTTCAGTCATGGAACAAATGACGGGCAGAAAGGAATGGGCATGATCGCCATGATGCTTTTTGCAAGCGGAATTACCTCCAAATTCACGGTTCCGTATTGGGTTATTTTCCTTTGCGCTGCAAGCATCACAAGCGGAACTTTATTTGGTGGCTGGAACATCATAAAAACAGTTGGATTTGGCATTTACCGAATAAAAATGATTCACTCGCTTGCAGATCAAATAGGTTCAGCTGCGGTAATCTTAAGTTCATCGTTGCTTGGAGCTCCTGTTTCCACCACTCAAGTGGTCACGACAACGCTGATTGGCATTGGTAATGGAGAACATCCTGGCCACGTAAAATGGAAAAATGTGCGCCGAATTTTTTCGGGATGGCTTTGGAACATTCCAATTTCAATCGTCATTGGCTATTTGGTCAATGTGTTACTCTCGACTTTTATCCACTAAAAAAAATAATATGGGAACATTAAAAAAAATCGAAAATTACATTTTGCCACATGAAGTGGATTTTTTCGATCACCTCCAAAAGCAGAGTGGCTTAACAAAAAACATTATTGATGAACTGTATCATATTTACATTGAGCAAAGCAGTTCGTCAATAACCTTATTGAAAAAAATGATTCAACAGGCGCAAGATTTGCGTCGGGAAAATTTGAAAGAATTATATAATATATTCATTACCCCCGTCGATAAGGAAGCCATCAGTCGCGCCTATGTCAACTTGGATTGGGTGGTCATGAGCATTGAGCACATGCAAGTGGAACTGGAGATTTATGAAATAACAAATTTGACAGAATACAAAACAATACTCGATATCCTGAGGGAGGAAATGAGTGATATTCACATTGGTTTTGGCGAGCTAAACAAAAATAATTTTGAAAATTTTTCCAAGCTGGTTTTTAATGTCGTTCATCATGACAATGAATTGATAAAGGAATATGCGCACCAAGTTTCCTTATTGTTCAATAGCAACGATATAAAAAAGATAATTACAAGAAAAGAGATTTTGAGTCAGATGAAAGAAATCAGCAAACGAATACGCATTTGCGCAAATGACCTGGAAGACATGTTGTTCAAAATGACGTGAGTAATGGGGCTTCAATTGTTTTCATTGCAGCAACGATCTCATTTAAGTTGAAAGCGGAAATACGGAAACTTTTGAACAGGTCTTTCTTTTCAAAACATTATGTACAGTAAATATTGAAGATTTTGTACTTTGGGGAATAATCCTGTTTCTTTTTCCGTTTTGCCAATGAAAATTTTTCACGCATTTATTTTTACAATTGTCTTTTTTCTGATTTCGCTTTCGGGCAAGTCGCAAGGTTGCAGCGATGCAGGTCTCTGCTCATTTGGTTCGATGAGCATTTTGAGTGATAGGTATGTCAACATTCCTTTGGAACAATCCAAATTGATTCCTATGAATGTGGTGGACTCCACAGGCCTGGATTTTTCAATGCTTCATGATACAACTGCACGAGTTGGAGTGAATAAAAACCAGCAGATAAAAAAAGATTCCGCTTCTTCTGCATCATTGTTGAGTTGTGAGTTTACCACCTATTATGGAATTGGCGAACAAAACACCTCGATTTTCATCACTCAGTTGGAAGGTAATTTCAAACTCATTGACAGAAAATTGTATGGACAAATCAAATTGCCTTATTCCATTATCAATGGAAATCTTGGAAGTACAAATGGATTGAGTGATGTATCGATGAGCCTCAGTTATTTTGCCATAAAGAAACCGAAATGCAATTTAAGTCTTGCAATGGGTGTGAAAATCCCTGCCAACCAATCCGATCTTTCAAAAAACAATCGACCGCTTCCGATGGTGTACCAAACGAGTTTGGGCAGTACTGATATTTTATTGGGTTCGCGTTTTACCTATAGGAAATGGGATTTTTCTTTAGGCTATCAACATTCATTCAATGCCAATTCAAATCAGTACGTTCATCTTTCTTCAATCAATGATAGTGCAACTTATAATGGCTATTTTGAATCAAAAAATCTCCGGAGACATGATGATGCACTATTCCGAATCAACAGAAAATATGAAATCAAGAAAGTTGTCTTGAACAGCGGACTTCTTTTCATTTACCATACCGGTAACGATGACATCACAAATTTTTTGGGCGAAAGGATAAAAGGTGTTGGTTCGAAGGGACTCACTTTAAATCTTGATTTTGCCGGAAGCATTCCACTTTCCAAACACGTGGATTTCACTTTTGTATTGGCAAAACCGCTTGTTCAACGCAAATATGTGGATGATGGACTGGCAAGAAGTTTTGTAGGAATCGTTGGATTGAAAAGAAATTTTTAATTGTAAATCTGTCCTGCCAGGATATTTATAAATTTTTCAGGTCAAATAAAATCGGAAAAACCAATTTTACTTTCCTATCCCATCATGCCTTATCCATTTCCACTTGCGTGTATCATGACAAGGATGAAAACCATTATCGCAAACATAAAAGAAAAATTTTTCCGATACAGAATTGAAGATTGGTTGGATATTATTTTCCTTGATGGTTTGCACACCTTATTTCTCAAGCAATATAAAATCCTTGAGCTTTTCATTTCAATTTTTGAGATTCCCCCTTTCTTTAAAGCCCGTAACTTTTTTTCCAATTCACCTACTACCTCGTCAAGTGTTTTTGCATCAGATAAATGGTTGTTTGGCAATTCAGGTGCGAGTTTTATAAGTTAGGCATACACTTTTGCATCGGCAACGGAGAGAAAATCTTTAATCCTCAAGGTACATACCCAAGCATTATCAACACAGTCAATGATTTCGATTAATCATTTATTCGGTTTTAAAATCTTGAATCGCAATTCTCCAAGTTCTGTTATGCTTCGTGTCTTTTCTTCTTCAGTATAGCCCTGTTTTTTAACCAAATTCGAATATCCATGTGAATTATTAATCTGCACATTATGAATTCGAATTATCTTCGCAGTCATGAAAAAGATTGTCTTGATTACCGGAAGTACCAGTGGAATCGGGCTCGGAATTGCACGTGAATTCGCCCGTGCGGGCTATGCCATTTCTTTCAACGGATTGGAAAAAAACGGGAAGGAAATTTCCGAAAATGTCGGAAAGGAATTCGGCGTCAAGACTTTTTTCTCTGATGCGAATTTGTTGGATGTTTCCGCCATTGAAAAATATATTTCCGAAACGGAAAAAAATCTCGGACCGATTGATGTGCTCGTGAACAATGCGGGAATCCAATTCGTTTCCGAAATCGAGAATTTCCCCGTGGAAAAATGGAATGCAATTCTCGGATTGAATCTTACAGCTTCATTTCACACCACACGTCTGGTTTTGGCGGGAATGAAAAAAAGGAATTGGGGAAGAATCATAAATATCGCATCGGCTCATGGATTGGTTGCATCGGAATTCAAATCCGCTTACGTTGCTGCCAAACACGGACTCGTCGGTTTTACAAAAGTGACAGCACTTGAAGGTGCTCCATTCGGAATTACAGCGAATGCAGTTTGTCCCGGATATGTGGACACACCGCTTGTGCGCAACCAGATTGCGGATCAGGCGAAGACACATGGAATGAGCGAGGAAGATGTGATTGCAAAAGTGATGCTGGCAAAACAAGCCGTGAAAAAATTCGTGAAGACGGAATCGCTTGGAGCGTTGTGTGTTTTTCTGGCGAGTGAAAATGCGGAGTTGATAACGGGAACGAGTATTCCTGTGGATGGAGGTTGGACAGCGCAGTAGGGAAAGTAATTTTGAGTTTTGAATTCTGAATTCGTTTTTTAGAAATAATTATTGTGTCTTGGAATGAAATATTTTCCATCCGATACCTATTGATCGATGTCCAACAAAAGAGGATTCCTGCAACTTTTCACACTCGCATTTTTTGCCTTGGTTCTTCTGGGGTTGATTTCATTTTTCATTTTCATCGCCTACAATTTTCTCACGCTTCCCGACAGACTTGACGGGCCACCTCCCAATGAACAGGCTTCTCCTCATTGAAAAAGTTTTCGGTTATCGGCAAAAAATATTGAATGTCGAACATTGAATATCCAATGTTGAAGTAAAAGATCAATTCTGAATTTTAATACCTGATACCGTTAAAGGAAATTCGACCAACAACAAATCACCAACGACAAACAACTCTTGTTACCGAACTCCAAACTCGGAACTAACAGTTATCTTTACATTTCGTGAATCCCAAACCATTCGATAAAAAATTCGTTGCCATGGCCTTGCAAGGCGGTGGTGCGCATGGGGCGTTTACATGGGGCGTGCTCGACCGTTTGCTCGAGGTGGAGGAAATAGTTGCGGAAGGGATTTGCGGCACGAGTGCGGGCGCGGTGAATGCGGTGGCGCTTGCGTATGGTTTGCACATGGGCGGACCGGAAAAGGCGAAAGAGTTGCTGGAAAAATTGTGGAAGAAAATCGCTCAGCAGGGATCGTATCTTTTCAAACCGTCGCTGTGGGACAAGACTTTTTCGTACGGCGACATTCACAATTCTCCGGGTTATCAATTTTTCAATTCGCTTTCCCAATCGCTTTCGCCGTATCAACTGAATCCTTTCAATTACAATCCGCTGCGTGACATTCTGAATGACCTCATCGACTTCGAGGAATTGAAACGTTACAACACAAAAAAACTTTTCATCTGCGCAACGAACGTAAAGACAAATCGCGCGAAGGTTTTTCATAACGAGGAAATCACCGTTGATGCCGTTCTCGCTTCTGCATGTCTGCCTTTCCTTTTTCAGGCAGTGGAAATCGACGGCGAATTTTATTGGGATGGCGGTTACATGGGAAATCCACCGCTCACCCCGCTCATTACCGAAACGCAAACGCACGACATCGTTCTCGTAAAAATAAATTCCATCAACATCCGCAAGGTTCCCACGAGTGCGCGCGACATTGCGGAACGCGTGAATGAGATTTCGTTCAACAGTTCACTCATCAGCGAAATGCAAATGGTGCATTACAGGAATGAATTGATACGAAAAGGCGTTGTGCTTCCCGAACAGGATCGCGAAATGTTCGTGCACTGCATTTCCGGTTACGATTCGCTCGACCACCTCTCCTACTCCAGCAAAATGAATACATCGTGGGAATTCCTCCAGCACTTGAAAAACGAGGGAAGAAAAACTGCGGAGAATTGGCTGGAAAAAGAATACGACGCTGTTGGAATCCGATCCACTTTCGATGTGGAAACACATTTCCTGAATAAATTTTAAACAGGGGCGATTACGGATCGTACGAATTTACGGATCGTAATAAGCGAATGATGCCAATGGAGTGGGCTTCATTTTCCAGATAAGCAATATTCAATACTGATCAGGAGCGGAAACATTTCCTTTTCCAATCAACACCTCACCGGCTTTCCGTTACAAGTCCGTCAACGCACAAACTGTCCAACACACTTCGGGCTTTTCACTTCAATCCGGGCTATTCGGAAATTTCATCCTTCTACAAATCAGGAACCCAGCAATACTTTGATTGCTTGAATCACTTGCGGAATCGCTTCGAGATTCAATGTGTGTCCGACCTTTTCAATCACGAAAAATTTCGCTCCGGCAATATGGTCTGCAACTTCCTTTGCAACATCTGGCGGAATCAAGAAATCCTCTTCGCCCTGCACCACCATCACAGGAATTTTTACATTTTTCAATTTGCCCCTGTAATCGCCACGTTCATTTGTCGCCTGCATCAATTTCAATAAACTGTCCGTTACCAAATCGCGCCCCACTCTCGACTCCTTCAAGGTCGCAATCGGGATCAATGGTTTTTCAAAATAGGATTTTCCAAGAACCGTCGGCAACATCACATCCAGCATCAGCGGATATCCACCCGCGAGCAACGCGCTGATCCAGCTTTCTCCAATGGCGTTGAAGTGGTTCGTGTTGTGTCCGAAAGTTGAAAGCAGGAGTGCTCCGCTGAAAAAATCAGGATAATTCACAATCAGATGTTGTGCTACAGCACTACCGTAGGAAATTCCACAGAGGAATATTTTTTCATTTTTTCCATTAGTATTTTTTCCCAACAAATCAAAAACATCAGCCGCATGTTCATCATAGGAACGGAATTTCTCCACCACTCCCGACTTTCCCTGAAACACAAAATCCAATAAAACCACTCGGTGATTTTCATAAAAAGCGGGAGCGATGGCAGTCCACGAAAGCGTGTTTTGGGAAAGCCCATTCAGGAAAACAATTGTCGTATCCGAATCGGTTTTACCCTGGATTTCAAAATACATTTCCACATTGTCATGAAGGCGATGGATCATAATCGGGAAGTCGTTACGAATGCTGCGAATATACGAATGGAAATAGCGCATGGAAATTCCTTGATCTTTAATTCACATCCTTATCATCCGTAATTTGTATATTCGGGTGATTTGTAAATCCGTCCATATATGAAAACCCTCGAAGGAAAAATAGCGATCGTCACCGGTGGCTCACGCGGAATCGGTGCGGCCATTGCACTCGAACTCGGCAAACAAGGTGCAACAGTTGTAATTAATTACAACCACAGCCGCGACCACGCAGACAAAGTCGTTGCGGAACTTACTGCAATGGGAACAACCGCCATTGCATTCCAAGCTGACATTGCAGAGTCGGAAGCGACAAGAAAATTGGTTGAGGAAACCATCCGTCAATTTGGTCGTGTTGATATTCTAGTGAACAACGCCGGTATCACGCGTGACCGTTCATTCAGGAAAATGAGTGAACAGGAATGGCATCAGGTCATCGACACCAATCTCAGCAGCGCATTCAACACCTGTACAATTGCAATACATAAAATGGCGGAATTGAAATTTGGCCGCATCATCAACATCAGTTCGATTGTAGGACAAGCGGGCGCATTCGGACAAACGAATTATGCAGCCGCCAAAGCCGGATTGATCGGGTTCACGAAAGCGCTTGCACTTGAAACAGCAAGAAGTGGAATCACCGTAAATGCAATTTGTCCGGGATATATTGCAACTGAAATGGTAAAGGCGATGCCGGAAGACACACTTGCAACTGTAGTTGGAAAAATTCCAATGCAACGTTTGGGAACTCCGCAAGAAATTGCCGAGGCTGTGATTTTCATTTGCAACGCGCCATACATGACAGGACAATGCCTGAATTTGAATGGCGGATTGTACATGTAGCTTTCAGCATTATTTGTACCAAGAATTTTATTTTTTGTGCTGTGTTGATTTGTTTTCATAAAAAAAAGCGAGGTCTCGCTTTCTGCAAATAGGTTGCCTCAAAATGGATTTTATTCGTCGATACTTTTTTGCTCTCTGTCGAATTAATTGACTTAAGTAAAAAATTATTCTATTTTAATAGCGGCAAAATTTTTTTCTAAACTCCCTCGGCATGAAACAGCCCTACAAATTCCTCCTTGTAGCCTTAATGGCGTACGCTACAAACTTTGTAAATGCACAGACAAATGTCATTTGTCCAATCAGTGCCGGACCCGACCAAAGCATTTGTGTTCCAAACTGCGCCACACTCACCGGAACATTCGTCCCTACAAAACAGACAACCTCCTATACCGTTGCCGCCATTCCCTATGCGCCGGATCCGTTCAACGCAGGAACAGCCGTTGCAGTGGGTGACGACCAATGGTCTGCGGTGGTCAACATCGGTTTCACTTTTTGCTTTTATGGCAATGCCTATACCCAGTGTTGCATCGGTT
>CAYMZV010000177.1:0-8673 GCA_964394965.1 uncultured Chryseobacterium sp. | reverse complement strand
CTTGCACAATTTCAGAATTCACACCCACCGGCGACATCAGCGTTGGAATTCCAAGCGCCATGTATTGCAAACCCTTGCATCCGCATTTTCCTTTCGACCATTCATCATCCGGCAAAGGCATGATTCCAATGTCAAAAAAGGAAAGTTCCCGAACTTCCGTTTCCTGTGTCCAACGGATTCCCCTGATGCCTAGCTTTTCATTTTCATAAGCGGGATCGCCGAGTACGCGGAACTCTATTTTATCGCCATACTTTTTCTTGAGGATTTCGAGAAAGGGAATTGCAAGTTCAAAATGTTTTATCGTGGTAATGCTTCCACTCCACCCGATCACGATTTTTTCACGGTTGCGCAATCCATCCACGAGCTGATAATTTCCGGTGTCAATGGTTGTCGGAATGATTTCAACATGGGGATTGAATTTTCGAGCGTAATCCGCGAGATAATCATTGCCGGTAAAAACCAGATCAGCCATCGCAATAAGGTCGGCGGTTTTTCCCGGCCGCTTCAACCAGCTGAACATCCTATTCCCTTCCGAAACATCGAGGTGCCAAATCGCATCGTCGAAATCATAAACAAGTTTTACACCTTTCCGCTTGAATCTTTTTTCAAATCGTGTCGAGCCGGTCATGAACGCTTCGCGGTGAACGAAAATGATGTCATAATTTTTTGCCATTCTCACATTGGCGCGCCTGCGTAAAATGCTTTTCAGGAAAACAATTCCTTTTGCAAATAATTTTCCAGGTTGGTAAAAAATCCTGTCATCGTTCTCTTCCAATAACGGTGAATAATCATATTCAAACCCATTTTCCTCGAGGAAGGACAGGTATTGTTCAAACCGAAAGCGTTGCGAAGGCGCGCGATTGGGACGGTGCGGGGCGACAAAAAGTATTTTTTTCTTTTTCATTTTATCGCTGTTACATGCCAGAACGGCGCCTGGTCTGAAAATCTTATTTCGCGGAATCCAGCGAGTTCCAACATTCTCTCAATCTCATTTTTACTGAAACGGTGTGCGGGCGGCGAACCGAAACGGTCAAGCGAATCGTTGCGGACAATGCGCCACGATTTGTCGGCATAATATCCCAATGGGAAACGTCGCCATTTTTCACTCCGTGGAAAAATCAATTTCCATGTTTTTGCAAAAACGATAAATGGTCCTGCTGCAACAATCGCAAGAAAATCCGACAGGATGAATTTCATTTCTTTCGGCAATGGGAAAATCATCCTGTTGAGCAATGCTGAAATTTTATAAAGCATTCTGTACAACGGGCTTCTCAATGCAAGGTCATAATAAACGTACAGCAACATCCTTCCTCCCGACCGCAGCATGTCTGCAATTTCCCTAATCGCAATTGCCGGTTGGGGAATATGATGCACCACGCCCAGACAAAGCACAAAATCGAATGAGCCGGAAGAAAAAGGCAAACAGCCGAAACCTGTTTGTGTCACACGCACATTTTCAAATCCCGAAAGTTTGTTTGCAGCCACCGCAGCAGCCGGTCCGGGATCAACCGCTTCTATGCTTGCCACTTTTTTTGCCAATAGCGACGACCACCTTCCCGATCCGCATCCGATATCCAGCACCCTGGTTTCTTTCGACAAGGCGTTCTCGGGAATGATGTCAAAATATTGGTCGAACGCAATTTGCAAATCACCCGAAGAAATATTTTCAAATTTCCTCCACTCATCGCCGAATGATTGCAGCGTTTTTTCATCCGCTCCCGAATAATTTTCCGGAACAAAAGAAGGAATTGCCTGATCGCCGGCACGAAGGATAAAAACCGGCTCTCTCGTAAACGGAATCATACGACGGGTCTTTTTGAAGAATGGTAAAGATAACAAATGGGAAGGGTGAACGAATGAAAGGAGATGGAAGCCAAGCGCAAATGCCTTAACAACTTTTATAACCGTGATCTTGAAATGGGAAACCATTTTTCCTAGATTCGCTGCAATGGATTCCTCAAATCACATCTTTTCCAAAAAAGGCCGCCGCAACAACTGCAGCGCGCGTTGCATCCGCAACACCATTTTTTCCATTACTTCCTATCCCGGAGTCAACTGAATTTTCCTTTGTTGAAAATGCCTTCCTCTCTTTCGGGCATTCTCTTTCGTGAACCCAACTGAACGATTCATTTCATCCGGTCCGGTTTCACAACGCATTTTTTCCATGCGCCTATTTCCCTTTCAGAAACCCTTCCGGTTCATCTCATTTAAAAAATCAGAATAATGGAAACAATTCTCACCATCATCCTCGTTGTCCTTATCGCAATCGAATGGGGCACAGGAAAAATTTCGGGACACAATGTTTACGACAGACGCAACTCGATCATTAATTTTTCGCTTGGCGTGATTACAATTTTCTCCGAATTCATTTGCACCTTCATCGCAATGCCGTTGCTGCTTTTCATTTATCCGCACCACAGCATTTTCCATTTCAACAACAGCAGTCCGTGGACATTCCTGGTTTTGTTTTTCCTGATAGACTTCAGCGACTATTGGTTTCACCGGGTAAGCCATAAGATAAACCTGTTCTGGACAGCCCACATCGTGCATCACCAAAGTGAACATTACAACATCACGGTTGGTTTGCGCGCTTCCTTTCTGGTTCCCATTTTCAATCTTTTTTCCTATTCGCTTTTTCCGCTTTTCGGATTCGCGCCTTCCAATGTCTTATGGATTCTGTTGGTGCAGGGATTGTACAATCTTGTTTTGCATACCGAGTTGGTGGGAAAACTAGGATGGCTGGAATACATTCTCGTCACTCCCTCTTCACACCGGGTGCATCATGCAAAAAATGAAAAATACATGGACAGGAATTTTGGAAAAATGTTTGCGTTCTGGGACCTCCTTTTCGGCACTTACATTCAGGAAAGCGAAATGGTGGAATATGGTGTAGCCGACAGCCGAGGCGGTGATGGTGTGGGAAGCTCACTCTTTTATCCGATGCGGAAAATCAGACATTTGTTTTTTTCCGAAAGCGATCCGAAAAAAAGATTTCAGATTTTATTCGGAACACCTTCCAATGCGGAAAGAATATACCGGGAAAGGAAAAAACTGATTCCGCAGGAAAACGAGGCGGAATCCGGAAACGGATCGGAGGCAATGGATGAATTGAAATTGGGATTGCAATCCTGAAAATATCAAAGTCGATTTGGAAAAAGAAATGATCCTTGTATCGGGATCATTTCTTTTCTTTTTTCGGGAATGAAATGGAAGTCGAAATCGAAAAGCATTTCCCTAACTTTACCTCCGTGCTCAAACTCAACGAAGGTTATACTCCGCGATGGATTGTTCTGCTGATCGATCTCGTCATTGTTCTTGCGGGAACGGCAATCGCCTATCTGCTTCGTTTCGATTTTAATGTTCCGCATTCCGAAGTTGTCGCTTTTCCGGTTGTCTTTTCACTTATTCTCGGCGTACGTCTCGCCAGTTTCCTGATCGCAAAAATTCCGTGGGCGATCGTGCGTTACATGAGCCAACGCGATGCGGTAAGAATTCTCATCACCATTTCCATCGGAACAATTCTCTTTTTCACACTCAACCAAATCACACAACACATTTCCGGAAAATACATCATTCCGCACACCATCATTTTCATTGAATTCCTCGCCACCACTTTTGGAATGGTGAGCAGCCGTTTGATTTATAAGGCGATGTGGATGGAAATGAAAAACCCTTCGCGCGAAAAAAGAAGCGTCATCATTTTCGGTGCGGGGGAATCGGGATTGATTACGAAAAGGACATTGGACCGCGATGCGGGAACAAAATACAAGGTGATTGCGTTCATTGATGATGATGTTTCCAAGCACGGACGGAAATTGGAAGGCACAACGATTTACGGCTCGGAAAAACTTCCCGAGTTGCTCAAAAAAAATGATGTGGCGCAAGTCATTCTTTCCATCCAGACCATTTCCGCTGCACGCCGACAGGAAATCATTGAGTTGTGTTTGGAAAACAATGCGCGCGTGCTCACCGTTCCGCCCGTGCAGAATTGGATCAACGGTGAATTGAGTTTCCGGCAAATCAGGAAAGTGCGCATCGAGGAATTGCTCGAACGCGATCCGATCGAATTGCACGAAGACAATATCCGCAAACAGCTGAAAGGAAAAAACATTCTCGTCACAGGTGCGGCCGGCTCCATTGGAAGTGAATTGGTGCGGCAGATTGCAAAATATGAACCCGGACTTTTGATCCTGCTCGACAATGCGGAATCACCGTTGCACGATTTGCAAATGGAATTGAGCGACTCGATCGGCAAATTGAATTTTGAAGTGGTGATCGGCGACATCCGCAGCAAGGAGAGAATGGAAAATGTTTTCAAGACGTTCCGTCCGCAATTGGTTTATCACGCGGCGGCTTACAAACATGTCCCGATGATGGAAAACAATCCGTCGGAATCGATTCTCACCAATGTGCTCGGCACAAAAATCACCGCCGATCTTGCCGTACAATACAAGGTTGAAAAATTCGTGATGATCTCCACCGACAAGGCGGTGAATCCGACAAACGTGATGGGCGCATCGAAACGCATTGCGGAAATTTATACGCAGGCACTGAACAATAAAATCGGCACAAACACAAAATTCATCACCACACGTTTTGGAAATGTGCTGGGTTCCGTCGGTTCCGTCATTCCACGATTCCGCCAGCAAATAGAAAATGGCGGACCGGTAACAATTACGGATCCTGAAATCACGAGGTACTTCATGACCATTCCCGAAGCGTGCCGTTTGGTTTTGGAAGCGGGTTGTATGGGAAATGGCGGAGAGATCCTGATTTTCGATATGGGAAAATCGGTGAAGATCATTGATCTCGCAAAAAAAATGATTCAGCTTTCCGGATTGACACTCGGCCGCGACATTGAAATCGTAACCACAGGATTGCGGCCGGGAGAAAAACTGTACGAGGAATTATTGAACGACAAGGAAAATACATTGCCGACACATCACGAAAAAATAATGATCGCAAAAGTTCCCGTTTACGATTTCGAACAGGTGAGCGATGATCTGGATGAATTGGTTTCCCTTTTCGATACACAGAACAACATGAAAATTGTCGGCAAGATGAAAGAGATGGTTCCGGAATACAAAAGCAACAATTCCGTGTTTGAGAAATTGGATGCTGGGAAAAATCAATGATGAATGATGTGCAGATTAATGATTGATCCATTTCCTGTGCCTCAGTAGCAATTTTTTTCTGCGTGAGGGATAGAAGCGAAAAGCCCGCACGCAGGAGGACTTGAAGCGAATAGCCCGACCTTACGAAGTAAGGGCACGCCCAACTTGCAATTCTTAATCTCCAAATTATTAATCATCAATCGAAACCATGAAACACAAGACTCCCATCCAACTTCGCTTCAAGGACATTGATGCGCTCGGTCATGTGAACAATGCGAACCATTTGACATTTTTCGAATTGGCGAGGATACAATATTTCCAGGACCTGATCGGGGAGGAAATCAATTGGGACAGGGACGGAATGATTGTGGCGCGCGCTACGGTGGATTACAAACAGCCGGTTTATTTCCGCGATAAACTTTTCGTTTATACGTTCCTGATCAAGATCGGGACAACAAGTTTTGAATTGGGTTACGAATTTGTGCGCGAAGAAAAGGATGGAAGTGAAGTGCTGTTGGCAACCGGAACTTCGGTAATCGTGTGTTACAGTTACAAGGATAAAAAACCCGTTCCTGTTCCTGTTTCGTGGAAAGAAAAAATGGAATCGGGAAAATTCTAGAATGAGGTTTTCAGGTTTGAAAATGCGACTTGCAATCTGAAATCCTATTTGGCCGGTGCCGGATCGATCACCCTTGTCCAGATATCCGTTCTTCCAAAAAGTGAAAGTCCCATGTAGCCGCGCAACTGCATCGTGTTCTTATCCGTGAGCGTACATGTGAGACTGTAACCGTTTCCTGATTTCGGATCGTAAATCTGCCCGTCTTCCCAATCCTGGTCACCCGCGTCGAAAACAAGATTTTTCATAATGACAAGATTCATGATCGGCACATTTCTTTTTGATTCGTCGCTGTTGTGCTTGTCCACTTTCGGTTTTCCGGTTTCCGGATCGATTGGCGTTTTCAACCACACGATCTGTCCGAAATATTTTCCATTCAAGGCGAAAATCTTTATGTGTGCATCCTTGTCCTGATTCAACCAGGTTCCAGCGATATCGTCGGCAACAAAAGTTGCGGAAGTGAAACAGGTCACTGTCATGAAAAGAAAAATGAATCGTACCATGGTTTTGTTTTTTACAGGACAAAGTTAAACCGCTATCGGATTCAAAGACAAGCGTTTTTGCCTGATTTTTTCAATCGGCACCACCACGCCTGCATAAAGCACCCAAGCGAATATCAATGTACTTATTACACATGCTATGCCAAACCACGGCATGTTGTGGCTGTGCGCGGGTGAAAAAAAATATTTCCGCCAGAGAAACATGATGAAATGATGCGAGATGTAAATCGGATAGGACAGTTCGCCGATGAGACGGTCGATCCTGCTTTTTCGCGTGAGCAGAAAAATGAATGGAAGCGACAACCAGAAAAAAACATAGAAATACCAGCGGAATTGCGACTCAACGACGAAGTTGATGTGCGGATAAAAAACAATTCCCACAACGACCAGCGACCACAGCAAAACATTGAAATGTTGCGAAATGTTTTTTTCCTTCAGGTAAACATACGCCTGATACGCCAAACTTCCCGCCATGAAAAATGCAAGTTCATTCGGAAAAAAGCGATAACTCCACGGATCATAATATAAAAAACGGGTACTGTATAAAAAGGTGCGCAACAACAGACTTCCTGTGAGTAGGCAAACCTGCCAATACCATTTCCTGCGCAACAGGAATGGCGCGAACAAATAAAAAGTGATTTCCACTCCCACCGACCAGATTTGCGGAATGAATAAAAACTGTCCCGACATGGGCATATAACGCACAGGCGCGGAAGTCAATTCCAGCATTCCCGTTTTGCCATTGATTCCCGAAAAAATGAGCCAGTCGGAACCAAGCAGAAAAATATTCGCAAGAATGAAAAGGACAATCGCCGACCAATGCATCTTGTCCCACGTGCTTGTCCAATACCACAGATAAAAAGGTTCGTTCCATCCTATTTTTCCGACCACACACAACAGCACACAAAGAAAAAGGCAAACCCAATAGGCCGGATAAATGCGGAGAAATCGGTTGGTGATGAAAAGTCTGTACGAACCTTTTCCCGCCTTGTATTTTTCATTGAGGATAAGCGCCATGTAAAATCCTGAAATGAGAAAAAACAATTCCACCGAAACCGTTCCTCCCGTCAACCGCTGACCGAAAATGGTGTAGGAATGATAGACAACAATGCACAATGCCAGAAGTGTACGGATGCTACCCACGGTGGAATGTCGGATTTTGAATGCTGAGTTTTGAATTGTTGTTCATGCAATGAATTTAAATCTGACAGCGAATTCAGAACCCAAAATTCAGAATTCAAAATTATTTTCATCCATGCACCTTTTCGTCTTTACCGTATTTCGAAATCACTTCACCTTCGTAAATGAGAAATTCTTCCCAGCGTTTGTCGACATCGATTCCCTTTCCGAGTTCGCGTGCGAAACCGATGAAGGTCGTGTAATGTCCGGCTTCACTGACCATCAGGTCGTGATAGAATTCCGCGAGATTTTTATCGGTAATGTTTTCCGACAGCACACGAAAGCGTTCGCAGCTTCTCGCTTCAATCATCGCTGCGAAAAGCAAACGGTCAACCAGCACCTCTTCACGCACACGGTTCGGGATTTTTATGAATTGCATCAGCTCATTTACGTAATGGTCTTTTCTTTCCTTGCCCAATACTTTTCCGCGTGCAAGAATCAAGTCATGCACCTGATTGAAATGTTCGAGTTCCTCCCGTGCAATCTCAATCATCTTCGTCACCAGCGAAGCATGTTCCGGGAAATTCACAATGATGGAAATCGCATTCGAGGCGGCCTTCTGTTCACACCACGCATGATCCGTCAGGATTTCATCAATGTTTCCTTCCACAATGTTCGCCCATCGCGGATCGGTGGCCAATTTCAGTCCAAGCATGTTGCAAAACTAAGAGGAATTGCCGATTTGTCCATTGCCGGTTTCCGATTGAAAAAGGCTTTTATAAAATTTGCATATTCGCATTCGATAAATTCTTTCACCCCATTCCACACTTTCAGAAAATCCTTTTATGAAAATCATTTTCCGCCCCAAAGGATTACTGCTTTTCCCATTGGCTATCCTTTCCATCGGGGGCTGCAACAAGGACATCAAATTCCTTTCGCGCAATACCGGCACTTGGGAAATCCAATCCATGCAAGTTGATTATGTCAATGTTTCGGGTGGCACCGACAGCACCACAACAAGTGTAACCGGATTTTTCATGTTTTACGATACACCGTCTTCGGGAAGCAATCCTGTTTATTTGAATACGCATGCCATTACGATACGTGGCAATGAAACACATGGCGCAGCTTTCTGGCAATCGGATGGAAAAACGATTTCGTTGCTTCCGGCAGCTTCCAATTCACCCATTCGCGAATACAAAATATCGAATGCAAAAAGAGATGACATGACGCTGGACTATTCCGGTCCATTGAATTATATGTATTACGGACCGTCAACCGGAACCGTGAAAGAGCATATTGTCCTGAAACGCGTAAAATATTA
>CAYMZV010000176.1:0-8772 GCA_964394965.1 uncultured Chryseobacterium sp. | reverse complement strand
GTAGGAGGGAGATCCGCCCGACACAACTACAGTTGCCGATCCGCTGTTTCCGCTGTTGCACGTTACATTGACTTGCGATGTTGTTGCCGTTAATGCAGTAGGCTGTGTGATGGTGAATGATTGTGTCAATGAACATCCATTCGCGTCGGCAATTGTGCAAGTGTAATTCCCTGGAGTGAGCGAAGAAGCCGTTGCCGCATTCCCTCCCGAAGGTGCCCATGTGTAAGTGTAAGTCGGTGTTCCTCCGGAAACGGTTACTGTTGCCGATCCGGTTCCCCCATTGCAAAGGATGTTTGTTTGTGACGATGTGAGCGAAAGAGCGGGAGGCTGTGTAATATTGAAAAGTTGTGTTATGGAACAACCATTCGCATCTGTAATTGTGCACGTGTAATTTCCCGCTGTGAGTGAGGATGCTGTTGCTGCATTTCCACCCGAAGGTGTCCATGCATACGTATATGCGGGAGATCCTCCGCTCGCCACGACAGTAGCCGATCCATTGTTTCCTCCGTTGCAAAGGATATTTGTCTGCGAAGAAGTTGCCGCAAGTGTCGAAGGCTGCGTAATTGTAAATGATTCTGTCAATGCACAACCGTTTGCATCCGTGATCGTACAGGTGTAATTTCCGGTACCGAGCGAAGAGGCTGTGGCCGCATTTCCACCCGATGGGGTCCATGCATACGTGTAAGCGGGAGATCCTCCCGATACAACCACAGTTGCCGATCCGCTGTTTCCGCTGTTGCAGGTTACATTGACCTGTGATGTTGTGGCTGTTAATGCTGTGGGTTGTGTGACGGTGAATGATTGTGTTATGATACAACCATTTGCATCGGTAACCGTACAGGTATAACTGCCTTGCGCGAGCGAAGAAGCCGTTGCCGCATTTCCTCCTGAAGGAGTCCAAGCATAAGTGTAAACCGGTGACCCGCCTGAAACAACAACTGTCGCCGATCCATTATTCCCGCCATTGCACGATACATTGACTTGCGAAGTTGTGGCTGTCAATGCAGTGGGTTGCGTGATGGTGAATGATTGTGTTATAATACAACCATTCGCATCGGTAGCCGTACAGGTATAACTGCCTTGCGTGAGCGAAGAGGCTGTTGCCGCATTCCCGCCTGAAGGTGTCCATGCATACGTATACGCAGGAGAACCGCCCGAAACAACAATCGTTGCCGATCCTGTGTTGCCTCCGTTGCAAGCAACATTTGTTTGCGACGAAGTCAAGGCGAGTGCAGTAGGTTCTGTGATGAGGAATGTGGCCGTTGTGGAACAATTATTTGCATCGGTGATTGTGCAAGTGTAACTTCCTGCAGCGAGTGAAGAAGCCGTCGCTGCATTTCCACCCGAAGGCGCCCACGCATAAGTGTAAGCAGGTGTTCCGCCGCTTGCAACAACGGAAGCGGAACCATTGTTTCCTCCATTGCAGGAAACGTTTGTCTGGGAAGAAATCGCAGAAAGCAACGATGGTTGGGTGATGAGGAATGTTGCCGTTGTGGAACAATTATTCGCATCGGTGATTGTGCAAGTGTAATTCCCCGCAGTGAGTGAAGAGGCCGTTGCCGCATTTCCACCCGAAGGCGTCCATGCATAAGTATAAACGGGTGTTCCTCCGGAAACGGTTACTGTTGCCGATCCTGTTCCACCATTGCAGGGAACATTTGTTTGTGAAGTAACTGTTGAAAGGGCCGAAGGTTCGGTAATGGTGAAAGGTTGTGTTGTTGTACAACTGTTCGCATCGGTGATTGTACATGTGTAACTTCCGGCTGTGAGCGAAGAGGCCGTTGCCGCGTTTCCACCCGAAGGTGTCCAGGCGTAAGTGTAAGACGGTGTTCCACCCGAAACCGTTACTGTTGCCGAGCCGCCATTGCCGCCGTTGCAGGGAATATTGGTTAGTGAAGCGGTTACGGAAAGTGCCGATGGCTCGGTGAGAAGGAAAGTGGCTGTGGTTGTACAATTGTTCGCATCGGTAATCGTACATGTGTAACCGCCTGCGGTAAGTGAAGAAGCGGTTGACGCATTTCCACCCGAAGGAGCCCATGAATAAGAATAGCCGGGTGTTCCTCCCGACGGGGCTACGTTTGCAACTCCATTATTCCCTCCGTGGCAACTGATGTCGGTTTGGGAAGAGAAAGCGAAGAGAACCGATGGTTGTGTGATGGAAGCCGTAACAGTTGCTGTACATGTATTTGCGTCCGTAATCGTACAGGTGTAATTTCCGGCTGTGAGTGAAGAGGCTGTTGAACCTGTTCCACCGCTTGGTGACCAATTGTAGGTGTATGTTGGAGTTCCTCCCGAAGCATTTATGGTTGCCGATCCTGTATTGTTTCCATGGCACAAAACATTGGTTGATGTAACAAGTGTTCCGGAAGGTGATGGATTTACGACTACGGTTGTGTTCTGGGTTGTTGAGCCGCAAGCATTGGAAACCGTTACTGTATAGGTACCTGCAGCTGCAGCGGTGACATTGGAAATGCTTGGGTTTTGTTGAGTGGAAGAAAAACTGTTTGGGCCACTCCATGAATAATTAAGCGTAGGGCTTCCGGTTGCCGTTGCGTTCAAGTTCAAAGTCGCTCCGGTGCACACAGGAGTGTTGCTGGAAATGGAGGTGATATTCGGGGCGCCAACAGGAGAAAATGCTACACCGCGATACACCGTATTTGCAGGTGAAGTGGCAAGGACCAACGCTGAAGCACCTGAAGCCGCTCCCGTATCAGTGATTTTTATCAAACGGTTTGCACTTCCTTCGGTTGTACTTGCATAAATAATGGGATTGGGTCCGCTTGTAAAATCAACGGCCAATCCTCTTGCACCAAAAGTTCCAGCTCCGCATTGAAGTGTATATTGAAAAACCCAAGCGGATCCATTCCATGTGTATTTTTCAATTCCCCCTTGTGCCACCGCTGTATTTGCCCATGGCCTGTCATCCGCCATATATAATGTGGTGCTGCCTGCATCAATTGCAAATCCATAAGGGCTTCCACCCGCATTTGTCACCACTGCTGTTGCAGCATTCGCTCCCGAAATCGGTTGACCTGTAATTTGATAAACTCCCTGTGTACCCGATCCCGTTGAAAACATCAGGTTACCGTTATATATATGTATCACCCTTTCATTGGTAACAGTCGTGCTCATCACGGCAGGTGTTCCTGTTCCGTAATAACACATTCCCGTATTGGCGCCGCAAGCCCAGAAATTATTCGTGGTAATATTTGCGGTGGCACTCCGGATATTATTCCCGTTGAAAAAAGTAGTTGAGCTTGCAGCTACCGAAATGTTGGCACAGCCATCCACCATGGTGATGATACGCGGAACAGTCAATGAAGCGGAGCTGGCAAGCGAAGAACTGAAAGGGACATTCGTATTATAGCCGGGAACAAGAAGCGCGGTTCCGTCCGACGATCTTGTCAATTGACCTTCCGAAGTTGCGGCACCGCTTGTTATGCATGCCGATGGACCTGTATCGGGTATGGTGACAGAAATTCCAGGAACTCCGGCAGGCGTGAATTCTTTCACGAATAAACTGTTACCGGTGCTTGCCAGTGTCTGGACACCATTACCGACTTGCAGTACAACAATATTTCCACTCGTGAATTGGGCGTTGACTTTTACGGAAGAAAAAAACAGTAACGCAATCGGTACGGATAAGAAAGGATATTTCATTTTCATTTTTTTCAGCCGTTGCATGAAAGTTGATTTTATAGAAACCTGTTTGAATGAATGAAAGAACATTGTGTACTTAACATATCGGATTGGAATAATCCGGAATATTATCCATTGATCAATGCGAATGGGAAAAGGTGTATTTGCTTTGAAATTCGATCAAAGGTAGATTCGCAGTTTTTTGTTAAACCCACCTTTCAGTTATTGTTGCGTTAAAAGAAACGGGGAAAAGTAAAATCAATGTTGCGTCAAAAAGAAAAAGACATTTGAACATTTTTCCATAAAAAAGTAGCGGACATTTTTTTTGGCCAGCCGCGAAAGCATTGACAATACATGGTTTCAGGAAATTATTGTGATGTGTTCATGCGGCTGTACGGTTTTTTCATGCCGAGAATTGTAAAGTTGAAATGAGCGGTGGCAATACAATTAAATAATCTATTCATAATTTTTTTCGGAACATTAGTTTACTTTCCACATCTAAGTTTGCTGCATGAAAAAAATCATCGCGGCTGCATCAGTCTTGTTTGTTATCCTTTCCACAAACAGTTGCACAAAAGATCGGGTCCCCAATCCCAATTCATTGAATGTTGCACAGACAACCCTTTTCAATGAAAATTTTGATGAAACAACCATCGTCGCTCCAAACTTTCCGACTGGATGGTATGCCAGCGGCTGGAAATCGGACAGCTCGAATTTTTCCGCCAATTACACCGGGGCAAGTGGAGTGAGGAATCTGGTGGTCAGTAATGATCCTGTCAATACCTTGACAGATACCTTGTACAGTAAAAGTTTTGTTACAACAGGATTCAATAATATCAAAGTGATTTACGGCGTGCGCAGGTCAACGCACTTTTCTGACAATGGAAGTTCAATTGTCAGTTTTTCATACAGCATTGATGGAGGTGTCACTTGGATTCCTGTTTCTTATACGGAAGCCACTGGCGACAGCAATTGGTATTTGGTAAATGCTGGTGTACGCATTGCATTGCAAACAAATGCAGCCAATGTGGCAAGCATTAGATTCCGTTGGGTAGCGCACACCAATCCGACTCCTTCAGGAACTTACCGCATCGACGATTTCCAATTGCTTGGAACAGCCATGTAGGCTTTCACAACGATGTTCTTTAAAATCCCTTAACACTTTTTTATGTACAAAATCTTTCTTGCGGTTCTCCTGTTCATGCCTTCAGCCAAAATAATGACAGTGAAACCGACTTCCCATACGACTCTCCGCATTGAACAGCCTTCCGGAATTTGTGTCGGCGATAATGGGAATTATTTTATCGCAAGCAATGAAGGGACTTTATGCGAAATCAATTCCATGGGAAAAGTCCTCCGCTCTGAAAAATTGGGGATGGACATTGAAGACCTGTGTCTGGTTGACTCGAACCTGTATGTAATGGATGAAAGCCTTCGACTTGTTTACGTACTTGACAAAACAACTTGGAAACAGAAAGCGTCACACTACATCAATTATAACGGTGCAATGAACAAGGGTTTTGAATCCATCGCTTATTTGCCGGAGAAAAAACATTTTGTCCTCATCACCGAAAAGAATCCCATCCTGCTGATGGAGACCGATGAAAATTTCAATGTCATCAATCAGGTTCAGATCAATGGATTTGATGATATGTCATCAGCCACTTATTATAACAATCAACTTTGGCTGCTGAGCGATGAAGACCATGAAGTGATAAAAGTGAATCCGGGTGATTTTTCGGTTGAGAACAAGTGGAGTGTCCCTGTTTATAATCCGGAAGGCCTTTGCTTTGACAGCGATGGTACCATGCATGTGCTGAGCGATGACACACGTCGTATGTACAATTTCCCAAATCCTGAAAAATAAAAACAATGAAGCGTTTTTTCCTTTTTTCTTTCATGCCTTTATTGATGTGTCCCTTTTTCGCGAAAGCGCAGGTTGCATTTGCAAATGGCGATCACACATTTGAAATGGGCGGTAACCTGATTACCGGATACAATTACCGGTTTTACCCTGCCGGCACAACCGATGTTCACAAGAACTCTTTTTTCCTGGATCAGGCACGGTTTTATTTCAAGGGTCGAGTGGGAGGATCATTACGTTACAAAATGGAAATGGACGTGGCTGATCTCACAGCCGACATTCAAACACCTGCAACTCCACTTGGATTTCTGAAAGATGCCTATGTGGATTACCTCTACAAGACATTGATGATAAGAATAGGTTACCAAAAAATACATGCTTATGGATTCAACGCTGTAGTTGATGAGATTGACGATCCATTTTTTCAACGGCCATCCATTGCAAGCAAATTGAATTCCAGACGTGATCTTGGTGTAACGGCAAGCTATTGGTTTCCCTATTTGCGGTTGACAGCCATTGGTGGAATTTATACTGGAATGGGAGAACAGGTTTTTGCAGTTGACAATACCAACGGCAAACCGGAATTCATCGGTCGCCTTGAATACAGTTATCCTGCAAGAAATGTGGATGAGATTGTGAGCATGAACGATGCACCTTATCCTGTTTTCCAATGCGGCATCAATGCACGATACAAAAATGGAACCTATACCACGCTTGCCGATTATGATCTCACCACTATTGACGGTAAAAAAACCTGCTACGGTTTCGACGCTTCCATCATGTACAGGGGATTTTCAGTTCAGGTGGAAGCGCACCAGATGCGCGTTGTTCCGAATGATTCAACCTTATTGTATTCGGAAGGGAAAAAATATACCTATTTCCGCGCGGGTGGATATTTGGTTGAACTCAATTATTACTGCAGGAAAATGAAATCGGTTTTTGCCGTGCGTTACGATGAACTCAATCCGAATGATTTGATTTTTGGAAATACGGAACGGACAATGTCTTATTGCTACAATTATTTCATCCGTCAGAATTTCCTTTGTCTCAAGGCGGCTTACGAAGAGCATTTCAATCTTGTCTATCCTGCCGGAACACGTTATAAGGATGATGAACTCCGCGTTGGAATACAAGTGATTTTCAATTAGAGCCATTCCAGAAATTTATTTTGCATCACCCGCATTAAAAACTCCGAACATGAAAAGAAAATCTACTTCGCGACAATTTTTTGTTAATCTGTTTGCAATTGCAGCAACGGCATTGTTTGTTTCTCCAACTGCATCAGCTCAAGTGACTGTCATCTACAATGAAAATTTTGACGCAGATTCAACCGCTCTTCCTCTTGGCTGGTCGGCACATGGCAATGCATGGCATGTTGAAACGTCAAATAATTCAACAGGATATCTCGGTGCAAGCGGTCATGTGAATGCGTGTATCCGCAATGACAGTGCCAACGGGACTTATGATCTTATTTCAAAAAGCATTTCCACTCTCGGATACAGTTCCATAAATGTGATTTGGGGAGCACGACTCACTACAAATTTCCCTACGACAGGAAGTGCTGTTCAGGGTTTGTACTGGAGCACTGACAATGGAGTGACATGGAATACATTGAACTACACGGAAAATACCAATAACAGTATTTGGGCGCTCGACAATGCAGGAACGCCCATTGCATTGCCTGCAGGTGCAAGCAATCAGGCGTCAGTGATGTTCAAATGGACGGTGTCAATTGTAAACGGTGCAAACGGAACTTATCGCATTGATGATTTTACCGTTGGCGGGTTGGTTACGGGAATCAATGAAAGTCCCTCCATCATATCTTCCGTTCAGGTTTTTCCTAATCCCTCCAATGGAGAAACACATTTGCAATTGCATGCAAAATCAAACACAATCGCAAGTGTGGAAATTTTTGATGTGCTCGGCCAACAAACAGGAATCATTCCAACAATGGCAATCACACAGGGAAATTCAAGTGTAGCACTCGACGGGAATTTTTTTCCTGTCAATGGAATTTATTTTATCCGTGTGAAAACCGGCAATGAAATCCAAACATTGCGCTTCGTGAAAAACTGATTCCAATTTTCTTTCCAGGAAAAGACAAGGCTCAAGAGGCTTTGTCTTTTTTTATTGACTATGACGGCAAGCCTGACGATTCATATTTATTCAAGACTCTTTCTTAATTTCGGGCTGAGTTTACATTATGAAAACATTTCGCCCCTACAATTCACTTCTCCTCTGCATTATTCTTTTCCCCGCTTTCCTTTCGGCGCAGGGCATGATGAAAGATGCGCGGAGAATGCACCGTGATTCGCTGATTGCCAAATTCAATAATCCCGATACGAATTACATCAAGCTTTATCCCGACCGGTTCATTGTCACTTTCTCGCAGTCGTATCGGCAATTCGATGTCAATTCATTTCAGACATTGACACACGATACCCTGAATCTCGGTTCCCCGAAAATGGTCGCCGATGCAAATGTGTCTTCGGGACTTTCAATCGACTATGACAAGATTTCGATTTCCTTCGGATTGAAAACCTATCCTTCAACGCCCGATGACATTCGGAAAAAGGGAAAAACAACTTACAAGGCATTCAGCTTTTCCTTCGGCTATTACCGTTTCCGTTTTGAAGCGAGTTACCGCGATTATCACGGATTTTATGATCTTCAGACTCCGAAGTATGATACCAGTTATAAACACACGGGCATTTATGCACAAAACCCTTCCATGGATGTTCGGTCCGTTCGCATAAAAACTTTTTTCATTTTCAACAAGAAAAAATTTTCCTACGGCGCCGCTTATTTTGATACGGACCGACAAATGAAATCTGCCGGATCGCTTTTGCTCATCAATAATGTGTACGATTATTTATTCAAATCCGATACCTCACTCATTCCCGCATTGTCACGCGCAGATTATTTGCAATATGGAAACCTGAATTATTTCCGTGTGCAGGGAATTTCAATCGGGCCGGGTTACTCTTACAATTTGGTGTTGTGGAAAACGCTTTATGCGAACATCACGCTTACGAGCGGATTCGATTTTCAGCACCGTACATACAGCACTTCCGACGGTTCGTACAATTCGAGTTTCTGGAGAGTGGGTGCCGCCGCCGATGCAAGATTTGCAATTGGACTGAATGGAAAACGTTGTTTCGCCTCCTTGACTTTCCTTGGCGATTACAACAATTATCTTTCTTCCGGCTTGAGAATTGAACCTGAATTCAAGGCTGTCGATTTCAATTTCGGTTACAGATTTCCATTCA
>CAYMZV010000175.1:0-8790 GCA_964394965.1 uncultured Chryseobacterium sp. | reverse complement strand
ATTTGGTTTATAGATCAATTATTATACTTTAGCACCTCGCAAGATTTCATTGATCGTGTTTTTCATTCAATCGATCGTAGACATCAATCATGAAATTGCGAGCATGAAATGAATGGTTAGCGTTTAATCCTTTTTGATGTCCCTACAAAAATCCATAGTGATAGGATGTGACAATACGGTTGAATTGTCAACTGTGCTGAAGGGCATCAAGGAAAACCATTTTTTTTCGCACAACATCATTTCAGCGGCACGCATTTCGGATTTGCTGGGCATCGTGAAATCAATGACGGTTGATTTGGTCATTCTCTGTTTCAGGAACAATCAGTTGGTGTTGAATGATTTCAATTTCTTCGTAAAGAAACCGGAAACACCGATTCTCTGCCTTTCCAGAAAATTTGAAAACGAGAAGTTGAAATGGAACAGGGACAATATCGTTTTCACTTATCCGCTTGAACATTTAAGCGATGGTGAATACCTCAACTCGAGAATCCAATCGATATTCCTGTTGGGTTCAGAATACCCAACCAGGAATCCAGGCGATACGTTGGCTGATGCGGCCATTCAACTCAATCAGAACAACAGTACGAAAAACCTGAGTCGTTATGTTTTGGAATTGGATCAGAAAATAGAAGTACTTGTGAGAATAAAAGACCGAATCGTCGATCTTTATCCGCGTGTGGAGGATTCGATAAGGGTGGAGTTGATTTCCATTGTGAATTCGATAAAGGTTTCCGCCAATGACAATAAACTTTGGGACGATTTCAAACTTTATTTTGAACGGACCAATCCGAATTTCCTTTTCCTGCTTGCCCAAAAACACCCTGATTTGACACCCAAGGATTTGAAATATTGCTGTTACCTGAAAATGAACATGAGCAATGATGATATCAGGAATCTTTTGGGCATCAATCAGGAAAGTGTGCGGACACACAAGTACCGCTTGAAAAAGAAGATGGATCTTCCCAAAGATCAGGACCTGATCACCTATTTGAGGGCTGTCGACAGAAAGCAGCCGCAATTGATTTGAATTCCGATCCTGGCTGATTCAGGATTTTTTATTTCCACCGATTTTATTTCAAGAATTGTTCGGATGATTCCGTAGCGGAGCCATGATTTATTTTCAGTGGTTCGAAGAAGGCGAAATACGCCGTCTATGTTTTGTCTACGCTTTTTCAGTTGACCTTCTTGGCTGTATACGAAAGGTATATGCAGGAATATTTTTCCGCATTGCCCTTTGCCTAGTTTTACATCTCACATTTCAGGTAGTATTATAGAACAACGTAAACCGTTGTCCGATTTCTTGAAATGCCGAACAAACAATTGTCTGATGATAGGTAAGGCTCTTCAATTCACCAAGGAAATACTAGACCAGTTCTTGAGGAACAAGTTTGGCCTGGATGAGAGCAAGGTGTTGTTGAACAAACTCATTGACAGTGACGGCTCCATTCCAACGGCAAATCAGAATAAGGTGGTGATTTCACTGATCAATGTGGAAAAGGAAACGAACAAGCCATTTTATGGACGGAATCAGAAAATGCCCAATGGAAATTATTCCGATATCAATCCGTATGAAAGATACAACCTCGATATCCTGATCAGTTCGAATTTCGATGATTACGGTGAAACATTGAAGTTCCTCAATTCCTCCATTCAATTTTTCCAAACGAATCCAGGAGTGGACTCGACTTCATTTTCGAATATTCCTGCCGGTTTGAACAAACTTGAATTTGACATTGAAAAAATAACCTACCATCAAATGCACAGTTTGTGGACAGCCATGGCGGCAAAATATCAGCCGTCGGTGATTTACAAAATGAGATTGGTGACAATTCAGGGCAATGAAACGGATGGATTCACACCTGCAGTATCCAATGTTTCCAATAAGGCAATGGCATGACGCAAAGCAATTACAAAATGATTTTCAGTGTCGAAGTACAGCATACGTACTTTGAAAATGACATTTGCAATTGCCTGCAGTTCAATCCGAGCGATACAACGATGGCAATCCTGAAACGGTTCGGATTCCGGATGAACAATAAAATCGACGGATTTGAATTTTATTCCGATACGACAACAGCGCTTCCCGCTTTCCTGAATTATATCACAGCGACAACAGGACAGGATAATTTTGATTTTGATATCGCAACAACAAATCCGGAGTTCAACAATTTCACGGATTTGCCCACTGATTGGATCGCGAAAATGATTTTTGACAGTCAGTCAAGTTCAAATGAATACAACGGAGGAATTGTCTCGCTTGCAAAGAATTTATCTCCGAACCAGAATGCCTCGACTGTTGGTAATCTGAAAATCCATTTTGAAGACATTGTGAAATATGGGAATGAAAACGGTTATGCTGTTTTTGAAATCCAGCTGAATGCAAGGTCAACGCAATGGCAATATTTCATTATCAATAAAAGTTCGCTTCAACTTGAGAATCTTTCGATCGGCGGAAAAGCGGAAGTGAAATTCGAAGGACCTGAAAATGTAGTTATCCAATCGGGACAGCAAGCTTTGCTTTTTTCATCGGGAGATAAACTGTTACCGCTAAGTGAAATACCGAAGTATAAATTCGACCTGGTGAACAATCCAAAATCGGGAAGCGAATCACCGACAAAAAAATCCAATTCAAAAATAATATTCAAGGGACTTCCGAATCCTGATCCGAAACATTTCGGGATCATCGGGATCGGCAATCAAAATCAGGTTTCATCACCCATGTATGTATTCGTATAAATCAATAACCAAAATAAAAATGACAAGACTATGAATTTATCAACCATCCAAACTCCCGGTGTCTATATCAACGAGATAAATGGCTTTCCGAATTCTGTAGTGGCGGTCCCTACAGCTATTCCGGCATTTATCGGATATACACCTCAGGCGTCGTATCAAGGGAAATCCTATGCGAATGTGCCTGTTCAAATCACTTCTTTCGCCGACTTCCAGGCATTTTTCTGTTTGCCGAATCCGCCGCCCCCTGCAGCACTTACCAAACAATACAGTCCTGAATATTATTTGGTAGCACAAAAGGCTCAACCGACTACAGGTGATTACCTGACCATCAACGGAACGTATTATTCGATACTTCCCGATCCGAACACGATTTATTATCTCTACAACAGCGTACAGCTTTTTTATCAGAATGGAGGAGGTACAGCTTACATCGTTTCGGTTGGTTCTTATGGCCCTCCATCGGGTAAGCCAATGAATCTTGGTGATCCGCTGGTCAATCCGAACGTACAATTGGCCGATTTGCAAAGGGGACTTTCCCTGTTGCTCAATGAGCCAGAACCGACCATGTACATTTGTCCGGAAGCCACACTGTTGAGTGTCGCCAACAATGGAACGTTGATGGAAAGCATGCTTTTGCAAAGCAGCAACATGCAAACATCGGTGAGTATTTTTGACATCATCGGTGGCAATGCCCCTGATCCGATATTGTATACCAATGACATTACTGCGTTCAGAAGCAGTACCGGAAGCATCGGGCTCAATTATGGAGCGGCGTATTATCCTTTCATCGGCACAACGATCATGCAAGACGGTGATATCGATTACACCAATCTTTTTGGTGGTGATATAACACAACTTGCCCCATTGATCAATCCAGCGAGCAGCCCTGATCCTGTCGTTGCCGGTATTTTGGCGAACATTCAAAACCCGAACAGCGGTTTAACCGTTTCCCAGAACAACGATGCGTTGCTTACAGCGAGCCAAACGTATACGCTGATTGTGAACGAAGTCTTGAATATGGCCAATATACTTCCTCCAAGCGGCGCAATGGCAGGTGTGATTACCAACATCGACAACAACGTCGGACCTTGGCAAGCACCGGCAAACACTTCAATAGTGGGAGCAGCTTCCCTGCCGATCAGTTTATCCGATACGCAACAGGCGAATTTCAATGTCGATGCGCTTACGGGTAAATCGATCAATGTGATTCGGAATTTCAATGGATTGGGAATTTTGGTATGGGGTGCGCGAACCCTCGATGGCAACAGCCAGGACTGGAGATATCTTTCTGTAAGAAGAACCATGATTATGCTTGAGCAATCATGTAAATTGGCGGCGCAACCCTATGTTTTCCAACCCAACGATAAGAATACATGGGAAGCCGTGAAGTCGATGGTTGGAAGTTTCCTGACCTCCATTTGGAAACAGGGAGGATTGATGGGAGCCAGCGCATCAGATGCGTTTTCAGTGGCGTGCGGTTTAGGTGTTACAATGACATCGGACGATATCCTCAATGGATTCATGAATATCACTGTAAAAGTCGCTGTTGTGCGTCCTGCTGAATTCATCGTCTTTACATGGCAACAACAGGCTGCAGTGTCCAGCTAATCCACAAAAAAACAAATCGTCAAAACATTAAAAACAAAACATAAAAACATAAAACTATGGCAACAGATTATGGCAGCATAGAATGCGCAACGTGGCCTATGCCGAAATTCAGGTTTGAAGTAGATCTCGGAACAATCATAACAGGCGTTGCATTCCAGGAAGTTTCAGGAATGGATGCGGAAAACCAAATCATTGAATACCGTAAAAGCAACAGTCCGCTTTTTTCCACTGAAAAAATGCCGGGCATTGTGAAATATGGAAACGTGACAATGAAAAGGGGAGTGTTTGTGAACGACAACACTTTCTGGGATTGGCAACAGCAAATCGTGATGAACACGATCAAGCGTCAAACCGTATTGATAAAATTGCTGGATGAATTGGGTAATGTGACGATGCAATGGACGTTGATGAATGCATGGCCGACAAAAATTACCAGCACGGACCTTAAATCGGACGGCAATGAAGTTGCTGTTGACACACTTGAAATTGCCCATGAGCAACTGATAGTAACGAATGGATAGTGATACCGGTGCGAGTTATCCGGTCAGTTTCTACTTTCAACTTTCATTCGCAGGTGGAGACGCGGCATTCCAGGAAGTATCGGGCATCTCGAAGGAATTGAGTGTCGAGGAAATTGTTTGCGGAGGGGAGAACCGGTTTAAGTATCGGCTCCCAACCGTTTCAACAAGCCAAAACCTTGTTCTCAAGAGGGCACTTGTTCCTAATGGATCGCCGTTGGTATACTGGTGTGCGAACTGCATTGATCAGGGATTGGCCAGCAGCATTCAACCGTATAATGTCATTCTCAGTTTGCTCGATGCACAAGGGCAGGTTTGCATGATGTGGACATTTTACAATGCCTATCCGATCAAGTATTCTGTCTCCGACTTGAAATCACAGGAAAGCGGAATTGTCATCGAGTCGATTGAATTGGCTTACACTTATTTTGACATTTCATCGACCACAACATTCACCTCTTTATTCAGCTGAAGCTTATGCCGATTGAAATCCGTGAAATAACAATCAAGACTGATATATCAACAATTGACAGGAACCATTCCGGCAGGATAAAGGAAAAGGACTTGAGCCAGTTGAAAAAGCAATTGTTGGAGGAATGCAAAAGAATCATTTCGTTGAACACAAAAAGGACAAGCTATAAACGATAAAAAAAGTGGAATATGGGAGCGAGTTTGGCATTAATGAAACTTACCGGGTATACGGATGAAGAATTTCAAACAGCCTTCGCCGGTCAGCCCTATACGGTCATGATCAATCCTGATTCCATCAAATGGCAGAGGAGTGTAGAATACAACGAACAGCAACCACCGGATACAAGTTCCCCGTCCCAGAAATATAAAAGTACACCGACAGAAAAATTGAGTTTTGACATTGTCATCGACTGCACAGGAATTGTTGATTCGACAAGGACTGTCATGGCAACCGAGATCAATGCGCTGGAGACGATTGTCTATTCGTATAACGGACAAATTCACCGGCCGAATTTTGTAAAGATCCAATGGGGACAAGACATTTCATTCAATGGAGTACTTACTTCGTTCGATACTTCCTACACTCTTTTTAAACCGGATGGAAGTCCGTTGCGTGCGAAAATTTCACTTGCATTCAGCCAATATATTTCCCCATCGACAGTAACAAAACTCGATGCACCGGCATCTCCCGACTTGACACATCTGGTTACTGTTGTGCAGAACATGAATTTGCCGCAATTGTGCTTGAAAGTCTGGAATGATTATTCACTTTATGTTCAAGTTGCAAAATTCAACGAGCTGAATAAGTTCAGGCATTTAAAAGGCGGCACAAGACTTATTTTCCCACCGGTAATTCAACCTCAATAATGGCAACAACGACAAGCATCGGCGGTGGTGTCGCAACTTTCACAGTGATGGTTGGTGGCAGCGCGGTGCCTGATGAATTGACCGTCATGTCTGTGCATATAGAAAAAAAAGTAAACCGAATCGCCACTGCAAGAATTGTCGTTCTCGATGGTGAACCGGATACAGGAGAATTTGTAGCGAGTTCATCCAGCACATTTGTTCCCGGCAATACAATTGCCATTGAAGCAGGTTATGATTCCCAAAGTGAAGTAATATTCCAAGGCATCATCACGGGACAATCCATTCGCATTGATGAATTGATAGGCTCTGCTCTTGAAGTCGAATGTCGTGATGTGACTGTGAAAATGATTGTAGGAAGAAAAAATCTGTCATTTTCAAATCAGAAAGACAGTGATATCATTTCTTCAATCATTGGAACTTACTCAGGATTGACCGCCAACGTAACTGCAACGACAACTGCATGGCCGGAACAAATACAATATTATGTAACGGATTGGGATTTTATTCTTGCACGTGCTGAAGCCAACGGATTAATTGTTACAACAATCAACGGAACAGTTTCAGTAATTGCTCCAGATGCCACTACTACTTCTGTTTTAACTGTGGGATACGGTTCAGGCTTGATGGAATTCAATGCCGACTTGAATTCCATTACACAATTGAGCAGTGTTACGGCAAGTACCTGGGACTTTACCAATCAAGTGGTGAGTTCGGGTCAAGCATCGAATAATGTTCCAGGTCCCGGAAATCTTTCCTCAACGACACTTGCGGGTGTGGTGGGACTTTCCAATTTCCAACTTCAGACATCGGCGATGCTTCAAGATGCGGATTTGACAAATTGGTCAAAAGCACAATTGATCAAAAGTGAATATTCAAAAATTCAGGGAACGGCAAAATTCCAGGGAACGAATCTTGTTGATCTTGCAAAGTACATTACACTGCAAGGACTCGGTGACCGCTTCAATGGCGATTATATTGTTTCAGGTGTTGTGCACGATCTTTCAGAGGGAAATTGGTTGACGGAAGTGAATGTCGGACTTTCACCGAATTGGTTTACGGAAGAACCGGATGTGATGGCACCTTCCGCTTCAGGACTTTTACCGGGTGCGCGCGGTTTGTTCAACGGAACCGTAAAACAAATGTACAATGACCCTGATACGCAATACAGGATTTTAGTTGATGTGCCATTGTTTGACCAGAACGGTGCGGGAATCTGGGCGAGACTTTCCAATTTTTATTCCACCAATGGGGCAGGGGCATTTTTTTTACCGGAAGTGGGCGATGAAGTTGTGTTGGGATTTTTAAATGAGGATCCCCGTTACCCGATCATTCTCGGAAGCATGTACAGCAGTACAAAACTGAAACCGTTTCAGGGACTTGATCCCAATCAGACAAATTCATTGAAAGCGATCGTTTCGAAATCGGGCATCTCCGTGCAATTCGATGATGACAATAAAATTTTCACCGTTACGACACCGAATAAAAACACAATCATACTGAGTGACAAGGACCAGAAAATTACCATTCAGGATCAAAACTCAAACAGCATTGTCATGTCAAGCGATGGCATTACGATGCAGAGTTCGAAAAATGTAACGATCGAAGCCGGACAAAATCTTGTGTTGAAAGGGACACAGGGAATCACGGTCCAATCGTCGGGCGGAGATGTGCAAGTGAGTGGAATCAACATCAAGGAAACTGCACAGAGCCAATATTCGGCGGAAGGAAGCTTGACAGCTCAAGTACAGGCGGGAACCGAATTGACACTCAAAGGTGCAATGGTCATGATCAACTGAGAATACGATTTCACATTGCGAAAAAAAACAATTGAAAAAAACAACAAATGCCACCGGCAGCAAGACTTACCGATTTTCACGAATGCCCAATGGAAACTCCCGCTGTGCCTCCAATTCCGCATGTGGGTGGGCCGATCATCGGACCGGGTGAGCCGACAGTATTGATCGGTGGATTGCCTGCTGCACGGGTGGGTGACATGTTGGTGTGTGTGGGTCCGCCCGATTCAATCGTAAAGGGATCTGCAACAGTAATGATCGGTGGAATGCCGGCAGCACGAATGGGAGATCAAACCGCTCACGGAGGGGAAATTGTCCTTGGAGCACTAAACGTACAAATCGGTGGATAAATTATTGAAGGAAAATAGTTTTTTAGGTTCAGGATGGTCTTTTCCTGTGACGTTTTCCGTTGGCAATTACCAATTGAATCAATCGTCATACGAAGACAACATCAATGAATCGATCAACATTATCCTGAAAACGAAAAATGGTGAACGGTGTTTTGAACCGCAATTCGGTTCCGGCATACAACAATTTTTTTTCAAGCCGATGGATGAAACGCTGAAAGGCGAAATCAGTGACGCTGTTGCATCTTCACTCTTGCTCAATGAACCAAGGATAACCGTGATCGCCGTGAGTGTGGATTTTCTGGATTTGCAGAGTGGCTTGACGGAGGTAACAATCACTTACGTATACAATCAAACGAATACAAGACACAATCATTTTTTCCCTTTCCATCTCAAGGAAGGAACAAACCTCGATTGATGAACAATGAAAACAATCAGTCAAAATAGCGC
>CAYMZV010000174.1:0-8808 GCA_964394965.1 uncultured Chryseobacterium sp. | reverse complement strand
AAATACAATGTGAAAGTCATCGCCTCCAACGATTCGCATTATGTGAATGTGGAATATTCAAATGCCCACGATATTTTACTTTGCATCAATACCGGCGAAAAACAAAGTACGCCGACGATGAAGGAAATGACAGACGATGACCTTTCCTCGAAAGGAAAACGTTTTGCCTTTTACAATGACCAATTTTATTTCAAGACATCGGAAGAAATGTCATCGCTTTTTTCCGATGTGCCTTTTGCCATTGACAATACCAATGAAATTGTTGACAAGATCGAGCCGCTGAAATTGAAGCGCGACATTCTTCTTCCCCATTACAAAATTCCGGAAGGGTTTGCCGATCAGGATGAATATCTGAAACACCTCACGTTCAAGGGTGCGCACGAACGTTACAGCGAAATGACTCCCGAAATCGAGGAGCGGATAAATTTTGAATTGTTCACGATCAGGACAATGGGATTCGCGGGATATTTTCTCATCGTGCAGGATTTCATCAACGAAGGAAGAAATATCGGAGTGCTGATCGGACCCGGTCGTGGTTCTGCCGCAGGTTCGGTTGTTGCATATTGCACGGGAATCACCAACATCGATCCGATAAAATACAACTTGCTGTTCGAAAGATTCCTGAATCCCGATCGCAAGTCAATGCCCGATATCGATACGGATTTTGATGATGAGGGACGGCAAAAAGTGATTGATTATGTGGTGGAGAAATATGGAAAGAATCAGGTTGCACAAATTGTGACGTATGGAACGATGGCGGCGAAAATGTCCATCAAGGATGTTGCGCGCGTCATGGATTTGCCTCTCGACCAATCGCTGATGTTGACCAAGTTGGTTCCCGATAAACCGGGTGTTGAATTGGGCCGCGTGTTGAATGCGCCAATGGACGGCGCGAAATCATTGAAGGAAGTGGAACAATTCGGCGGTGACGATATTGAAAATGTAAAAAAACTGCGTGCGATTTATAAAGGCGAGGATTTGCAGGCGCGCGTTTTGAAAGAGGCGTTGATTCTCGAAGGTTCCGTGCGTGGTGTCGGTGTGCATGCGGCAGGAATCATCATCGCTCCAAAAGATTTGACAGATCTGATTCCCGTTGCCACTTCAAAAGATTCCACCTTGCTGATTACGCAATACGATGGAAAAGTGATTGAAGATGCCGGCGTGATCAAGATGGATTTTCTCGGATTGAAAACATTGACCATTATCCGCGATGCATTAAAACTCATTCAGGAAAATCACGGAATAAAAATCGATATCGACTCGATTCCGCTCGATGACCAAAAAACCTTTGAGTTGTATCAACGCGGTGAAGCGAATGGAACTTTCCAGTTCGAGTCCGTCGGAATGCAAAAATATTTGCGCGAATTGAAACCGGACAAATTCGAAGATCTCATTGCGATGAATGCCTTGTACCGTCCAGGCCCGATCGAATACATTCCGAAATTCATTTTGCGCAAACATGGACGCGAAGCCATCACGTATGATCTTCCGGAGATGGAAGAATTCCTGAAAGACACTTATGGAATTACGGTTTATCAGGAGCAGGTGATGTTGCTGTCACAAAAACTCGCCGGCTTTACAAAAGGCGATGCCGATGTGCTGCGGAAAGCGATGGGAAAAAAAGACCGCGCAACACTCGACAAGATGAAAGGGAAATTCATGGACGGAACAAAGTCCAAGGGATTTGACTTGAAAATCTGCGAAAAAATCTGGACGGACTGGGAAGCATTTGCACAATACGCTTTCAACAAATCGCATTCCACTTGTTATGCTTTCGTTGCATATCAAACGGCTTATTTGAAAACACATTATCCCGGAGAATACATGGCATCGGTGCTCACGCACAATCTCGGGAACATTGACAAGATCACTTTTTTCATGGAGGAGGCGCGTCGCATGGGTGTACCCGTACTCGGACCCGATGTGAATGAATCTGAAATTCATTTCTCGGTAAATAAAAGCGGGCAAATCCGTTTCGGAATGGGCGCGATCAAAGGTGTCGGTGAAAATGCGGCGCAAGCGATCATCGAGGAACGGAAGGCGAATGGCCATTACAAATCGATTTTCGATTTGGTGCGTCGTGTCAATTTGCGGGCGGCAACAAAAAAGACTTTGGAGAATCTGGTTTTCGCCGGAGGAATGGATTCGTTTTCAAATTTGCATCGTGCAACCTATTTCAAGAACGAAGGTGAGGGCACTGCAACTTTCCTTGAAAAACTGATTCGTTTCGGTCAAGCTCATCAGGACGGAAAAAACTCTTCTCAGGTTTCCCTCTTCGATGCATTCGGTGATGAAGGTGCGATAGAAATGCCCGAACCGACAATTCCAACTGTGGAAGAATGGAACCGCATGACAAAACTGAAAGCGGAACGCGATGTGATCGGCATTTATTTGTCGGGCCATCCGCTCGATGATTACAGAACGGAGATGAAAAATTTCTGCAAGCATAAGGTTTCCGATTTGAAAGACATGCCGAAATGGAGAGGCCATGAATTGATCATTGGCGGAATGATAACAAGTGTGGCGCATAAAATGACAAAGACCGGAAAGCCATTCGGGACTTTTGTGCTCGAGGATTACAACGAATCGCACGAGTTTGCACTGTTCGGAAAAGATTATGTTGACTTTCAGAAATTCATTCTCACGGCAGGACTTTTTGTTTTCATAAAAGGAAAAGTGCAGGAACGTTTCGGAAACATGGATCAACTCGAATTCAAACCGATTACGATAGAATTGCTCAGCGAGTTGCTCGAGAAAAAAGTGAAAAGTTTTACGATTCAATTACCGAATGCCTCACTCACCGACGAACTCATCGCACGCGTACAAGGTGTGGTTTCAAAATATCCGGGAACTTCTGCATTGAAATTCACGGTCTATGATTCAGCAGAAAATCTCTCGATAGAATTGCCATCGAGAAAAATCCGCGTAAAGCCCGAGAATGAATTTTTCAAGGAATTGGAAACCGTTGTTCCGGAAGCGAGTTGGAAATTGAATTGACTTCGATACATCCAGACACGGCGCCTGAATGTATTGTGATTACCCCAACAAAACTTTCTTCGTCTCTGCGAGGATATCAAAAGCATCCTTGCTCGTAGCCGCTTCCGCATACGTACGCAACACAGGCTCCGTTCCACTCGCGCGGATCATCACCCATGAATCTTCGGAGAGAAAATATTTCCATCCGTCAAGATCTTCCATGCGAATCACCTTGTATTTTCCGAATGAGGAATATTTTCCGGCTTTGCAATTGGCAACCACTTCATTTTTTATTTTTTCATCCAGGTGCAAATCCACACGCTCGAATGCGAATGGTCCGGTAATGGCATAAACTTCCTCGATCAATTCCTTCAACGATTTTTTACTCGTCGCCATGAATTCCCAAATCACCAATCCCATCCAAATGCCATCGCGTTCGGGAATGTGTCCCTTGATGGCAATTCCACCACTCTCTTCGCCGCCCAACAGGACATCTTCCTTCACCATGATACCACAAATGTATTTGAAACCGATTTTCACCGTTTCCAATTCCAATCCATAGTGGTCGCACATCTTTTTTATTTTCACACTCGTGCTGAAAGCGGTACAGACTTTCCCTTTCATCTTTTTGTATTTCACGAGATAATGGATGAGCAACAGAATGATGTGATGCGAATCCACAAAATTTCCTTCGTTGTCAAACAATCCAATGCGATCGGCATCACCGTCAGTTGCCAATCCGCAATCGATTTCCTTTGAGAGTTTGATCGTGTTTGCAAATTCCTGGAGATTGCGCAAAATCGGTTCAGGCGCTTGTCCTTCGAAAGATGGATTGTATTCGCAATGCAACAAGCTCGCATTGGGAAATAATTTCCGGATCACATTTTGTCCCGAACCGAACATGGCATCGTAAGCGAGCACCAATTCCGATTCATAAATGGCTTCCAGATCAAAATTTTTCTTGACGTGGGAAATATATTCGAATTCAAGATCAATCCATTCCAATAATTTTCTCTTCTCGAACTCTTCCATTTTCAAATCATCCAGCGGTGTGGAGGATTTTTCAGGAATGAGCGGTTCTATCTCGGAAGTTTTTTCAGGCGTAAGCGGTCCGCCATAACTTGCTTTTAATTTGAATCCATTGTACGAAGGTGGATTGTGGCTTGCAGTGATGATGATCCCCAACGAGGAATTTCTTGCTTTTGCTCCAAGTGAAATCATCGGTGTGCTGACAAAATCCTTTGCGAGAAAAACTTTTATTCCATTGTCCATCAAAACTTTTGCGACAGTCTCACAAAAAAGTTCTCCGGCAAAACGGCAATCGTGTCCGAGCACGACAGTCGGATGTTCGAAATTTTTCTTCAGCCAAATCGCAGTTCCCTCACTCAGCCGCGCGACATTTTCAACTGTAAAATCTTTTGCAATGATGGCACGCCATCCGTCGGTTCCGAATTTTATCTGGTACATGTGATTGTATTAATGGGGAACAAAAATAGCTATTTGGAGGGAATGTCATGAGGTGTGACAAGTGGGAAGTGACGGATGGAATCGGAATGAAATCCCGAATCTTCTGAATATCTTGCACCAACAATTACCGCAAAAAAAAAATCAAATTCCCGAAATGAAAGTGACATTTTTTTCTTCCCCGCAATACTGCAAGTTTTATGTGCCGGTCATCCTTTTCGTTTCAGTTCTTTTTTTCACTGCTTGCCATGAAAACAAAAAAGAGCCGATTGTTCCTCCTGTAAAACATCAATTGAGCCGTCATGAAATGGACAGTATGGTGAAAGGGAAAAACGACAGCCTGAGAATGGTAAAGCTGAAATCGACAGCCACTTTCCCATTCATCAATGCAGGCGACGGTTCGGGTGTTTTGCCGGTGGAAGGTGTGGATGAAATTCCCGATCCGAAAAGGCAATATGATTTGCTGTTTGAATTTACAACGGCGGCCGTTGACTCCACGCAGAAAAAGAAAAACCCCGGACTGGTGGAAATTGCAAGGATATTGAATCTTCACGTTGCTTCGGGAATCCCACCTTCGCACATTCACGCGATCGTACTCACCCATGGGGAATCATTGTATTCCATCATGAACAATGATGCATTTCTTGCGAAATACAAAAAACAAAATCCGAATGACAAGTTGATTGACGAGATGATGAAGGACGATGTGAAATTCATCGCGTGCGGACAAGCCATGCAATTTTACCAACTGAAAAAGGAGCAGTTACATGCAGGTGTAAAGGTTTCTCTGACCGCACAAACCGTAAAGTCGAATTATCTGGGACAGGGTTATGTGCTGTATGATATCAGTGATGACAAATAAAAAAAGACACAAAATGAAAACAAGATTGATTTCAGCATTGCTGTTGTTGACATTGACATCGGCGTCTTTCATTCAGCAAAATTCAACATGGAGCAATTGGACTTGGCTGATCGGTGAATGGAAAGGTGAAGGTAGCGGGCAACCGGGACAAGGTGGCGGAACATTTTCCTTTTCGCTCGATCTCGATAAAAAAGTCCTGATCAGGAAAAGCCACTCCGAATATCCGGCGACCGATAAGAAAACCGCTGTTGTACATGATGACCTGATGATAATTTATTTGGATCCGACAGGCAATCCCTCGAAAGCGATTTATTTTGACAATGAAGGGCATACGATCAATTACAGTATAACTTATTCCGACAAATCAATTGTATTGACAAGTGACAAAATGCCCAACACTCCCATTTTCCGATTGACATACACTTCGCTGAGTGATGAATCTGTTGATACGAAATTTGAAATGTCACAAGACGGGACAACCTTCTCAACTTACATTGAAGGCAAAAGCACAAAAATCAAGTAGCGATGAAGAAGAAATTGATTCGCATTTTTTACTACTTCGTTGTATTTGTATTTTCTTTCGATTCGGCTGACAGGTTCCTGCAAAGGAAACGTGGAATGTATGTTTCGTTCATCCATGGTCATTTTGTTCCGGAATTCATTGGAACCTTAATCGGTTTTGTCGGCATGATGGTCTTGTTTTCCTGGATAGTCGGTAAAATCCAGAATGGAATCGGACTTCCGGAAAAAAGGAATTTCCCCCTCACGCTTTTGATTTTCACACTTCTTTTTGCCGCGATCATTTTTTTCGCGCCGGACTTTTTCTTTTGAAAAAATCATTTCGGCAAATTTGCAGGGAGTTCCTTTTTATCCACTTCATCCGGAATTTTCTTTACCGAAAGCAATACGCGATCCAATTCCAAATACTGATCGCCCGCCCTCACTTGCAATTCATGCGTCACATCGGGTGCGGCCCAAATGAAGGACGCCTTTCCACTTACAGTCAGGCAATACCATTTGAATTGCGCCTTCTCAATTCCTCCGATTTGAAAATCCGTTTTCCCGTCAATTGAAAATCTTACGGAAGATGTTTTTGCAGTATTTTTCGATGAAGACCTCGCACGCACCCACACGTAATAAACTCCGGTATCCTTTCTCGGTTCGAAATCGAAGAGAAGATTTTTTTTCGTGTCGTCAGGGTTATCGAAACAAACGTAGGTGGTGAAATTCGTGTAGTCATTTCTGTTTGCACCGGCAGGGAGTTCCGTTTTCAAATGGAAGTAGGTTGTGTTATCGTGCAACTCCGCCTCAAGGTCAAAATCTTTCGACCAATAGAAAGGATGGTAACCTTCGTGCCATTTATCCAACTGATAAAAAACAATATTCGAAGAATCCGACTTGTCATAAATATAAGTTTATCCCTGTTTGCGCAAATTCATTTTCAATCGGTTCCCATCAATGTTTACCGTTTCCGAAGTTTCATCGGGTGGAGGAATGAAATTTCCCGGAGAAAAAACGGAAGCTTCAATTGCATAGACAGGTCCCCGCGGATTGGAGTTGTCTTTCCTGTAAATCACCAATTCATCCCCATTCTTGTTGTAGGTGAAATTTTTTGTGTCGAAAAATATTTTCTCATAACGCGATGTGATCGCCTGTGCGTAAGCGGGAATTGCCACCTGATAAATATATCCACGCGGATCGACCGGGGTTTTTTGTACTGGATTTACCGTATTGAAAAATGCCGGATAATAGAATTCGGCGCCCATCATTGCCAAGGCTTTTGTGGCAGCCAGCCAAGCCGCCGGACGATAATTCAGGGAGTCGGCAAACCAACCCGCTGCTATGAAAGGGGAATAATAATAATCACCTGCAGAAATTTCATATTTCCTTCCTTCCTCGATGCAATCCAATCCGTGATAAAAAGAATAGCGTGGAAAAACACTGTGGTCAGCTTGTCCCGGATAAAAATCGGGTGTGGAATAATATGAATCGTGAAAAGAGGAATTGATGTAACGCATCTCCTTCCATTCCGAATAGTAAGTGGGAAGAAATCCGGCAACTTGATAAAACGAGAAAGAGGAATTTTTCAGTCCCGGTAAACTGTCATTCCCGATAAATTGTTTTTTATACGTATTGAAAACCGTGTATTGCCATCGCGCACGAAATGCACGAGCTGTTCCCGAATCATGTTGAATACAGGCAATAAAAGGAGTACCCCGGTAACCTTCGGCATTCGGTGTCCATGCATTTCCAAAAACCTCACCATCTTCATTTACAAAGTCGATTTTTTTCAGTGAATCGCGTGCAGGCAGAAGTGCGATTAATTTCCTGAAAAAAAATCTTTCCGTCAAACCATCACAGGCAATCTTTGAAAAGGAAGTATCCTTTCCACAAGGATTGATATTGGCGCTATCCCTGATGTAAGCCCTTTTCGAATCAAAGCCGGCGGATGAAGGATTTCCCGCGCCCCAAAACAAATACGTACATGTTTTCACTTCGGGATGATCATTCGCATATTTCACCTGTGCTCCGGCTACACAATTCGGGTTTTTAAACGTTGCATAATTATACGTCGGGGTTGCAATGTTGAAATAATAATTCCAATGCCGATACATCTCCTCATTCAATGCAACAGCGGCATCGGCATGTTCTTTTTGGTTCCAGCCCGGATAAACCCATTTGTTATCCTTCTTGTAATGCTTGCTGTAATCATATCCCATGTATAAAAAATCAAGCCATGAAAAATTCCGCTGCAATGTTGATTCGGGTTTATATCTCGGCAATGGAAATGATTTCAGCTGATCGATTTGGGAAACCGTATAATTCGGATAACCGGGAGCATATTCCATTGAATCGGCTCTCGTATTCGTATAAATTTCCTTGGTACCCGATCCTGAAAATGAAAAAACGAAAAAACGGATTGCAAGCAAAACCAGAAGCAGTATTTTCCCGGGAATGAAATGCACAAAGTTTTTTTCCGAAAGCAATTTCATGATGTCAAGATAAAAAAAACAACCCTCGACAATTAAGGCGAGGGTTGTGAATTTTCATTCTTTTTTCTAATAATACCTCAAACGGATTACCTCTGAAATATATTTTGAAAAACGCAGAACCTGCCGTGTATATCCATACTCATTGTCGTACCATACATACAGGATGATTGATTTTTTGTCAGGGGAAACAATCGTTGCCTTGCTGTCAAAAACCGCAGGACATGGATTTCCGATTACATCAGAACTGACCAATTCATTCGAAAAGGCATATTGAATCTGCTCAACGAGATTTCCCTTCAATGCATAGCGGCGAACAATTTCATTCACTTCCTCTTGGGTTGTTTCGCGGTTGATGGTAATGTTGAGGATTGCCAATGAAACATTCGGTGTGGGAACACGAACGGAATTCGCGGTGAACTTTCCAGACAATTGTGGAAGCACTTTCTTGATAGCGCTTTCCGCTCCCGTTTCAGTAATGACCATGTTCAAGGCAGCTGAACGTCCGCGTCGATA
>CAYMZV010000173.1:5536-8881 GCA_964394965.1 uncultured Chryseobacterium sp. | reverse complement strand
GCTCAAGGAATTGGCAAAAACCTTTGATGCGACAATCCATATACTGAACGTTGTTCCTGTCAATGCAGAACCTGTTGTTGCCGTTGGAAACAATTCAGGTGAACGTCTCGAGAAATTATTGAAAGACCATCCTCATTCTTGGCATTATGAGGAAGCGGGAGATGTGGTGCACAGCATTTACAAAACCGCCGACGAAATTTTTGCGCAATGGATTGCCGTCATTCCACATCATGCAAATTGGCTGCAACGCCTATTCAACAGGAGCACTACGAAACAGCTTGCATTCGCCACCAATATTCCATTATTGATTCTTCCTGAACATCCCACACATCTAAAAAAATAAAACATGACACCTATCGAAGAACTTTATTATGCATTGGGCGAAGTTGCCTATGCCATTGCAAAAGCGGACGGAACCATCCAACAAGCCGAGAAAGAAAAGTTGCACGCGATTTTGAACGAGGAGTTCAAGACACACAAGGCGGCAACTGATTTATCCGAAATCATTTTTCAGGTATTGGCGAAAGAGGGGATGGACAGCCAAACGGTTTATGAATGGGCATTGAAGGAAATGAGATTGAACAGCCAATATGTAAGCGAGACTTTGAAAATGCGTTTTGTTGAAACGATTAAAAAAGTTGCCGAAGCTTTTCCGCCTGTTACGCGCGCGGAAAGGGAAATCATTGACGACTTCATTTACAAATTGAAATCCATTCAAGGCGATCCCGTTTTCAGCTCGGAAACGGAATGATTTGAAAAATCGGGAATGAAAAAGCGTTGGATCAGGATTCACCGTTTTTTTGTTTGCAGAAAAATCATTGCACATCAAGACACTTTATAATCCTGTTCAAAAAAAATCAAATGGGTTCATTCATCACAGCGGCCGAAGCGGCGAAACTGATTAAAAGCAATGACCGTGTTTTCATTCACGGTGGTGCGGCAACACCGCATTTATTGCTGGAAGCATTGGCCGATCGCAAAAATGAATTGCGTGGAGTTGTCACTGTTCACATGCATCTCGAAGGCGATCTTCCGATTTTGCGTCCGGGATGTGAAGAGGCATTTTTCCCCAATGCAATTTTCATCGGTCCCGATTTGCGAAAGGCTGTGAGTGAAGGACGCGCACAATACATTCCTGTTTTTTTGAGTGAGGCATCTTCCTTATTCAGAAAAGGCATTTGGCCGTTGGATGTTTCACTCATCCACGTTTCCCCTCCCGACATTCATGGCTATTGTTCGCTCGGTGTTTCCATTGATGTTGCAAAAGCGGCAGTCGAAAGTTCACGCACAATCATTGCACTCATCAATCCGAACATGCCGCGCACACATGGTGATGGTTTCATTCACGTTTCGCGATTCACAGCCATGGTGCATTGCGATGATGCCATTCCAGAATCCATTCCCGAACCACCCGATCCGTTGCACACTGCAATCGGAAAACACATTGCCGAATTGGTGGAAGATGGTGCAACCATACAAACCGGTATCGGTGGAATTCCAAGTGCCGTTCTCGGTTGTTTGGGGAACCATCGCGATCTCGGTATCCATACGGAAATGTTTTCCGATAGCGTCATCGATCTTGTTGAAAAAGGAGTGATCAACGGAAGCAAGAAAAAAAAACATCCCGGAAAAATAGTTTCGTCTTTCGTATTGGGAAATAAACGCCTTTATGATTTTGTCAATGACAATCCGCAAGTGGTTTTGTTGGATGCCGCTTATACCAATGACACCGATGTGATCCGCCGCAATCCGAAAGTCACTGCCATCAACAGTGCAATCGAAGTGGATCTGTCCGGACAGGTTTGTGCAGATTCCATTGGAACAAAACTTTATTCGGGAGTGGGCGGACAAATGGATTTCATCCGCGGCGCCTCACTTTCCGAAGGGGGAAAACCAATCATCGCATTGAAATCGGTTACATCAAAAGGCGAATCCAGAATCGTTCCGACACTCAAATTGGGAGCTGGTGTCGTGACGACCCGCGCACACGTGCATTACATTGTTACGGAATACGGAACCGCTTACCTGTATGGGAAAAATATGGCACAACGAGCAAAAGCGCTGATTGAAATTGCGCATCCCGATCATCGCGCAAAATTGGAAGAGGATGCTTTCCGGTTATATGGAAAGTGTCGGTGAAAAAATCCAGTCATGATCATTCCTGAAACCTTGTACCTTTTCTCTGTGTCTTCGTGCCTTTGTTGCACAAAACGGTAGTGGGTCAGTTTCAATTTTCAGGTTTATACTTAATTATTGTGAGTCCCTTTTAAAATCCGCACAATTCGCGTAATCTGCGGCTATATACAAGTGCCACGGATTACGCGAATTGCGCGGATTAAAAATGAATGGATTCGCTAATGAAATAATAATTGTCCATACTTAATAAAATTGAAACTGACCGACTACAAAAAAAAGAGAAATGTTTCTTGAATAAGACATTGCCACAGAGATACCGGGGCATAGCGGAATCACGGAATTTTTTCACGGGAATCCTTCGGGCATAATGAGCGACCAGCTGTTTGGAAATTATTAGCGGACATCGGAAAAACGAAGTAATTTTATATTCGCACCGGTCACAGAATCCGCCACAAACAGTTTCAATCATGAAGACAAACTACAAACTTCCGCTCACGGTCATCTTGCTGTTTTCAGTTGTTGCTGGATTTTCACAAACCTGGCAATCTCTCGGACCGAATCAGGTTTATTTTGCCAACCAACAACGCGACATTCAGGCAAATGTGAATTGCATTGCGCAATCCGTTTCATCGCCCAGTATCTTGTTTGCAGGAACCGAACCCGGTGAAGTGTTTAAATCCACTGATGGCGGATCAACATGGAATTCCTCTTCCATGAATACGGACTTCAAATACGGAGGGGTTCACGCCATTGCCATCAGTCCCGCAAATGCAAGTGTCATTTATTGCGGAACCTACAAGATTTATAAATCGACCGACGGTGGTGCAACATGGAATATCTGTTTCAATGCGTCGAATTTGGGCGTCAATGAAATATTGGTCAATCCATCGAATTCATCCATTGTACTCGCTGCATGCGATTCCGGGTTGTTCAGAAGCACGAATGCGGGTAGTACTTGGACACAACTTTACACCGACAGGTGTTTTGACGTCAAATTCAATTCTTCCACAGCCGCCACCGTTTATCTTGTAAAGGACAATCCCGCCCTGCTGAAATGCGAATTTTTCATTTCCACTGATGCAGGGGCGACATGGACAGTGCAGACAAATGGTTGGTACAATTCCATTGACCCGAATCGCACAGACATGGGTGCGCGCATCGGTGTTTCGGCCGCGGCGACGTGGTTCTTGCGTGTCATCAGCGACCGCA
>CAYMZV010000173.1:0-5526 GCA_964394965.1 uncultured Chryseobacterium sp. | reverse complement strand
CGTGTATGCTTACCTGATCGGCGCGTCGAAAATAAATGACAATGGATTCATCGGTTTGTACAGGAGCGATGATGGGGGAGTGACGTGGTCGCTTCCGAATGGACCCGATGGAAATCCGTATTCCAATGCACATCCGAATTTGGCATCGAGCTTTCCGACTTATGGGAACAATGGGGGATTCAATAATTGTGCAATCATGGTTTCCAATACCAACGCTGATGATATTCTCATTGGCGGAATTTATTGTTGGAGTTCGAGTGATGGCGGATTTAATTTTGCACACACGGGAACCCTGATCGCCGATCATCCGGGCATGCAGGATTTTCGCGCTACGGCAAACGGTTATTGGGTTACCACTGAAGGTGGAATTCATTTGTCGAATGATTTTTTTGCCGGAAATAACCTGATCAGGGATGTTGGTTTGCGTGCCACTGAATTTTGGGGATTTGCAAATGGTTGGAACGATGATGTGATTGTTGCAGGAACAAATCACGAAGGGAATCTGGCATACACCTCAGCTTATGGCGCAGGAAATTTCCTATCCTTGAATGGACCACAGAATCCAACAGACGTTGCAACCGGTTATCTGAATCCGCAAATGAATTCGGAAATTTATACTTCCGATTTGGGACAGACGGTTTTGCCTTCAACAATTTCCGGACCGGTCAATTTCAATATTTTCGCCCTGTCGCCGAATGAAAGCAATACTCCCGCATCGTCGAGTGAAATACAATTTTTGCCGTCCTGTTACAACACCGCATTCCTGTGTTTGTCAAATGCAATTTGGATTTCTAAGGACCGTTGCGCCACATTTTCCGTCTTGCATTCATTCGGAATCAATGCGAATGCGCTTGCCGAATACATTGAGATTTCGAGAAGCAATGAAAAGGTAATGTACGTCACGCAACAACCTGCAACAGGAAACCAGGGCTTTTTGTGGAAGACAACGGATGGTGGAGTGACTTGGAATTCATTGACAATTCCAACGGGAAACAGCAGCCGCATGTTGATCACATTGAGTCCGACTGATGCCAATACATTGTGGTTGGCTTATCCGTCGGGAGCAAATGGAAACAAGATTTTCAAAACAACCGATGGAGGGGTAACGTGGAATAACCTTACGACATCCGTGCTCGACAATCAGGAAGTGCATTCCATTCTGAATATCGGTGGAACAAATGGAGGGATTTATTATTGCACCGACAAAACCGTTTTTTATAAAAACAATACGCTTGGAAATTGGGTGCCGTACAATAGCGGACTTCCACAAACTTTCAACAGCGACATTTGCAAACCATTCTATAAAAACGGAAAAATCAGGATCGCTTCTTATGGAAAAGGAATTTGGGAAAATGATTTGTATGAACAGCCTGCAAAACCCGTAGCGCAAATCATGGTGGACAAGGACACGATGAATGTAGCCTGTGCCGCTGACAGTTTTCATTTCGACGATTATTCCATGTTGAATCAAACAAATGCAACGCGCCAATGGACTTTTCAGGGAGGAAGCCCAGCAACTTCCACGATACGGAATCCGACCGTGACATTTCCAACCAATGGAACTTTTCTGGTAACGTTGAAAGTGACCGATGCGAACAACATGACGGATACGGATTCGATGTATGTGGTTGTCAATGCAACGACAGTTCCTGCAACCATGTCCGAAGGATTCCAGCAAGCGACTTTCCCTCCACCGAATTGGATTGTTTATGATCAGATGGGAGATGGAACATGGACGCTTTCCACTACAGTCGGTGGTTATTCGCAAAGCACACAGAGCGCAATTTTCGATAATTATAATTTGAATTCAGGAGGATCATTTGATGACATGCGTTTCAGGGTTGATCTTTCCAACGCCGCAACGACAAAAATGTTTTTCGATGTCGCTTATGCGCGTTACAACAACACTTATCTCGATACCATGCAAGTGCTCGTTTCCACTGACTGCGGAGCAACATTCGCAATGCTGTATCAAAAATCCTCCACCATTCTGGCAACGGCTCCCGACACCGGAGGTTTTTTCGTTCCTTCCTCGGCGGAGTGGCGCACGGATACGATTGATCTCAATTCGTATGTCGGGCAATCCAACCTGCTTGTGGTTTTCCGTAACATAGGCCGCTTTGGCAATTGCCTGTACATCGACAATATTAATATCAGCAGCGACGGTGTTTTTGTTCCGGAAATTGCGCAGCAAAAAAATGAGGTGAATGTTTTCCCGAATCCGGTCGCTTCAGGTTCCACGATTTATGTGGTGTCGGGTCAAACGGACAACTTCAATTTCACCTTGTATGACAGCAATGGGAAAGTTGTGTTAAATGACAAAGTCAACAGCGGTGAAGAAATAAAATTGCCGGAGGATTTATCGACGGGGAATTATTTCTACACGATTGTCGGACGAACGGTGATGAAGAAAGGCAAAATGATTGTACTGAAAGGGAAGAATTGATCATAAAAAATCCCCGACCAATTTTTCACCGGTCGGGGATTTTTCAAATTTCATTTTAGTTTATTCGCACACAACATAGGTTTTGCCTTCATCATCCGAAGAAACCTCGTGGATGAGATTTTTTTGATCGGCATCATAGATTTTTTGTCCTTCTTCCAGGGAAAAAGGTTTTGTCGAACCGTCTTCCACTGTATATTTTGATCCGCCGCCTGACTGGGTGATATACACATCCACGTCGGAAGAACATTTGTTTTGCAAATAAACCTTAATGGAGCCGGAATGTCCGACTGAACGGAATCCGAATGAGAATGCCGCTGCGATGAGAATTGCGAAAACGAAAATCGCCTTTGTCATTTTTTTCATGTTGTTGGAGTTAGAGGTTAAGTGAATTGATTTGTGTAAGTTAAATGTAGGGAAATTTTCAGTTTCTTTTCGGGAATGGAAGGAGGAATGGCAGGTTTTTGATGATTGGATTGTAAACAGAGGAGAATTAGGTTGGATTGATTCCTTGATTATTTCTCGGGTGCTGTAAACGACAAATTTTCATTTCTATGATTGGATATTTCTTTAATCGAAATGATTTTTAGATTAGGTGAGAATATGAATTCCTTATCTACATTGTATTCGTCATATTGAGTTATCGATTTTCTGAAGCATAGGAATTGTACATTGAAGTCGACAGAAATATTCCCATCCTCTTGTTTTGCAAAATCGAATGAGGGGTCATGGACACTTATGGATTGGTACATATATTCTTTTGCTTCATTTTGTAGCTTTTGATCCAGCTCTTCCGGTGTCAAATTTACGTAAGGAATATAATTACCGATGTGAGAATAATAACTAACACTATGGGCACAATATTTTTCAGAGCTCAATCTTCCAAAATTCACATCCTTAAAATAGTTATGTATTATTTCTATGATTTTCGTTTTCTGTCTGCTCGTCACAACTAATCTGTTTCTCATAATGAAAAACAAAGTGGTGAGTCCCAATATCAAGAGAAGAAACAATAGGATTAAATAAGGCTTTATTTTTTTTGTATCAGATGATTTTTTAGCAGCCAATTCCTTTTCGGATTCATTAGCGGGCGAATTATTGGTCGGATTTTGTGCTGGCTCAATTAGTGGCTGATCGGTTGCCTTTATCGGACCATTGACAGTTTTCTTCTTGGAAGATCGCTGTTTGGGAGATGGTTGGGTATTTTTATCCAGAGTAATTTCTTTTTCATCCTTTACAATTTTTGCAGTTTTAAGATCAAAGCCCAATGTTGGATTTTCCTTGAAGAGCAACTTGAGGATATTCTCATTGCCAGATGGAAACCGATGGTTGTTATGCCATGACAAAAGCAAACTGGGTACATGGCTTGGAATTCCATTATCTGGCAATATCGGATAGAAACGGGTGTTGTTTAATTGACTGTTGTAAAGCTCTTGGGTAATAATAGCCCCTTCAAAAAGTACACCTCTTCCAGTATCAGGATTACTTTCCTTTTTTTCAAAACGTCTGCAATATTTTGGTGAGCATACGATTAATACAATATCAGATTGTTTAACTTGTTTTGTCATCCACGCAGGCCATCCTTCGGGTGGTGCAGTTATGGAATATTTTTGATCGATCTCAACCTCAATTTTTCCTTCGCCTTTCTTTACAATCCAAGTGGCCAATTCCCAAACGGAATGTTTGAATTCGTCGGATTCCCATGCGTAACTGATAAATACTTTTTGTGGGGGCATTTTTGAAAACATACTTTAAAACAGCCACAAAATAATAAACTAATGTATAGCTATTGAAAAAATCATGAAATAATTAAAAATCCGACTGTAAGTAAATCTAAAATTTTGGAATGAAACACCCATCCTTCCAAGCAAAATGCAGTATGAAATATTTTCCTGGCAATGAAAAGATTATCGAAGAAAAGTTGATAAAGTGTTTTGCTCTCTTCCAACCATCAGAAAAACCTGCGGAACCAACCGATAAGCGTGACGGCAAGAAACAGAATCAGCAATCCGATAATTATCCATGGCCTGCTTTTGTTCGCAGATGGGAATTCGTATTCACAGATCGGACAGATTTTGCTTTCCGCGTCGATTTCCATTGCACAGGATGGACATTCCTTTTTTTTCATTGTCGTTTGCATTTGTGATTGACAAAACGCTGGAGGTCTTTTTCATGTTAGACACTTCGGGCGATTCACGAAAATAGGTAATCTTACAGTATGCAATCACCGCAACGGATACGTTCCGGATTTAATTTTTTCGCAACATTCTATGACCTTGCCTCGTTCATTTTTTTTGGCAATTCCATCCTGCATTCGCAGACTTTCCTTTTGCCCCGAATTAAGAAATGCAGCAACGTTCTTGTCTTCGGTGGAGGAACGGGAAAAATCCTGATCGAATTGATGAAACGGGATGTCGCTGAACGGTATTGTTATGTTGACATTTCCGATCGGATGATTGCAAAGACCCGCGCGAGATTGAAAAAAAGATTCCAGGAAAGAGTTGATTCCGTCCATTTCATTTGCGGCTCGCTTGATGACATGGAGGCGGAAATGAATTTCGATTTGATCGTGACTCCTTATGTCTTGGATTGTTTCACTTCTGAAAAACTTCCTTTGGTCATGCAACAATTGCATCGGCACTTGACTGTTGACGGTGAATGGCTGTTTGCAGATTTCAATGTCCCTGAAAGCCGTTGGGGACGTTCATTTTCCACCTTTAAAATAAAAGTGATGTATTTTGTTTTCAATATCATTTGCGGACTCGGGGTAAAGCGGCTTTCCGATTTCAAAAAGGAATTTGAGAAGATGAATTGTGAAATGACGGACGAGAAATATTTTTTACACGGACTTCTCGTTGCGAGGATTTATAAAGCGGTTGGAAAAATAAGGTGAGATTGAATGTAGGGTTACTTGAGTCGGCGATTACCTGTTTTGATAACCGGAAAGGCTTTTCGACAAATACACAAAACCTGTCTTGAAAAATAATTCCCGATTCACGCATAATTTGTTCGGAATGAACATTTTTATTTTATTTTTAGGAACCCCAAATGATCGCCCCTATCATGTTGTTTTCCATTTCCCC
>CAYMZV010000172.1:885-8882 GCA_964394965.1 uncultured Chryseobacterium sp. | reverse complement strand
GCAATGGTACGCTGAATGTGACGGCGGTGGGAAGTGCGAGCGGTACGGCAATTGCTACGAATTCGTTTACGCATAAATTGGGAGAGAAGGTTTATGAGTTGGTGAATCATCTTGGAAACGTGCTCGCAACCGTAAGTGATATGAGAACAGCGAACCATGCGAGTACTACAGTGACCGGATTCAATGCGGTGGTGGAGAGTGCTACGGATTATTATGCGTTCGGTTCGCCGATGGAGGGAAGGAATTGGAGTAGCGGTTCGTACAAGTACGGGTTCAATGGAAAAGAGGACGATCCCGAGACTGTTGGAACGGGAGAGGGAACACAGGATTATGGAATGAGGATTTACAATCCGAGTTTGGGAAAGTTTTTGAGCGTTGACCCTTTATCCCCAAGTTATCCGTGGCTTTCTCCATTTGCATTTGCGGCCAACGATGTGATGAGAAATGTTGATTTAGATGGATTGGAAACAGTAAATGTGACTAATTATGTCGATGCAAAAGGAAATGTTTATAGGACTGATTTAACCGTTGTGAATTCCGATAAAGTAACTACATCCACAACTGGTATGTCAGTATCTTATTATAACGTTTATGATACCGACCCTAAGCATGAACAGGTACCTCAAGTAAATCAACAAAACCAATCTGATTTTATTGGAGCAACTGAGAAATCAGTTTATGAAGCGACCTGGATTGATAAAAACGGGGATTTTAGCTATGACAAAAAACAGGCAGGTGCTTCTACAGTTGGAACAACATATGATGTTGAGGTTCCTAAAGAAGCCCCAGCAACTTATGACGTTGAAATCGGTTATGGGGATATTTATCAGGATGAGGATGACCCAAAGCATCCTTGGTTAGCTACTATTCAGGACTATTCGATTGAAAAAAATCATGAACATGCTGATGATGAAAGTTTAGATTTCACTATTATGGATGGAACTAATTTATCTGCAAATTCTCCTGTGATAAAAGCAGTTGGTGATATTCTTAAAAAGAGCAAAACAGAAACAGAAGTGACAATCCATCATAATGATTGGGATGAAGGACGAACTGTAATTGATGCGAAAGAAGTACAACTTATTAAAAATCAAGTAAAGGACAAGCCCAATGTGCATATTCAAGTTGCGAATAAAGTTGACGCAACTCATCAATATGGAACATCAATTACTATTGATGTAAAGGGTGGAGAAATTGACAATTCAGCTAATATTCCAGCGGATAGGAAAGGTAATTAGTTAACAAGGAAAAATAAAAATTATGAAAATAATCAACGTACTCTTTTTCCTCTATATAACAACAACTGCCTGTGCCCAAGACACTACTTTATATAACGATACGTTTAAAGTGTATTGTAAGGGCGAAATCGTTGATGGGAAAAAACAAGGTAAATGGATATGTTCTGACATTGCTGGAAATACAACAGAAGTGGAGTTATATAAGAATGGTTTGAAAGATGGTTCGTGTAAATATTTTTTGAATAAGTATTTAACCTCTCAAGGAAATTATAAAAACGGAGAACGTTGTGGAGTCTGGAGGGAATATTACGTGAGTGGTCATGAAATTATGATTGGAAAATATAAGAATGGGGTAAAAACTGGCAAATGGTATACTTATGAAAATGATGATATTGAACTTTATGGGTTTTCATATAGAAAATTAAAAAAGAAATGTCATCTAAAAAAGATTGTAGAATATCAAAACGGAAACTTGGTTTCTGGTTGTGTTCAATCTGTCACCTAGAGTTCAAGAAAGGAAAATATTGTTCGCAAAACCTTTTCGATCAAACATTGAATAAACGAGCATCAGGATTGGATTTGAAAAAAGTTCCTTGACATGTTGAAAACAAAAAGCCGATAGAAAGTGAAACACTTTCTGAATTAGCCCCGATTGAGCAATTGTCGGAGCTCTTTTTTGCGCCAGCAAAAAAAGCGACTTGCGAAAGCGGGAACAGTGATGATAGAAAAGTTGATGTTGTGCTCCAGCACAACACGGCAAGACATTGACACCGATGGATTCACTGAACTACAATTACAATTCGGGCACGAACCAGTTGAACTATGTAACGGACGGTGTAAGTTCCGGAAATTACATCGATGATATTGACAATGAAAGTTCAAACAATTATATTTACGATTCGATCGGGAATCTGATCCATGATTGTAGAAATTTGCATTATCGCAATCCTTTAGCAATGAATCTTCACGATGAAATTGAGAGAGAAGAGGAAGGGCAGATCCGACAAAATGCCTGGATGGGGCTCGTTGTAGGAATTTCTTGCCTGATAATTGGACTTTATTTATCGTTTGAACCTTATCTGCATGATTTTTATGGTGAAGTCACTTATAGATATTCCTCAGCAATTGGTCATGCAAATGCATCACCACGCAAATCAGTGTGGGCTTTCTACATTTTTTCTTTTTTTGCCTTTTGGATATCTATTAACAATTTCAGGCAGATGAGAAAAACCCGAAGGAATTCAAAACGTTAACCGGTCGCTTGTGTAAACTTTGGTTGTACTCAATACGTTATCTGGCAATCAAGAGCAAAAAATATTTTTCACACACAAAAGCACAAAAGAAAAAACGGAAGAGGGACACCATTCATTTTACAGGATCATTTCCATTTTCACATTTTTTTTCATTCCCGAATCTGCCCTCGTTTCTTCTTATCTTTGGAACTTCTCAACGTTAAACAAATCCTAAAAAAAGATTTTCCCTTTATGAAACTTCTTGAAGGCAAAACGGCAATCGTCACAGGCGCTTCGCGCGGAATCGGTCGCGGCATTGCTCTGCTTTTCGCACAACAGGGCGCCAATGTTGCATTCACCTATTTATCGTCAGTGGAAAAAGGACAGCAATTGGAAAATGAATTGACGGCCTACGGAATCAAGGCGAAAGGTTACCGTTCGGATGCTGCAGATTTTAAAGCGGCGGATGAATTGGTGAATGAAGTGGTGAAAGATTTCGGTACCGTTGATGTGCTCGTGAACAATGCAGGCATCACGCGCGACACACTGCTCATGCGCATGAGCGAACAGCAATGGGACGAAGTGATGAACGCCAACCTGAAATCGGTTTTCAATCTTACCAAAGCCGTGCAACGCCCAATGCTCAAGCAACGAAAAGGATCCATCATCAATATGAGTTCTGTCGTTGGCGTGAAAGGAAATGCCGGACAATCGAATTATGCTGCATCGAAAGCGGGAATCATCGGCTTTACAAAATCGGTTGCACTTGAATTGGGTTCACGCAATATCAGAAGCAATGCTGTCGCTCCCGGATTCATTGAAACGGAAATGACCGCTGCGCTCGATCCGAAAATCGTTGAACAATGGCGTGAAGGAATTCCATTAAAACGCGGCGGCACATCGGAAGACGTTGCCAATGCCTGTCTTTTCCTTGCTTCAGACATGTCTGCATACATCACCGGACAAGTGTTGAATGTATGCGGAGGAATGCTCACCTAAAAAATTGTGACATGGGACAAGGGACAAGTGGCAGGAAAAACCTTTCACTTGTCACTTGCCACCTGCCACCGACAAATGAAATTATCAATCGTCACCGAAGCGCCGTCATGGTATATTCTTCTCTGCATTTTGGCAGGAGGGATTTATGCCGGTGTATTGTATTTCCGTGATGCGAAGTTGAATGAGGTTTCGGGATTCCTGCGCGGAACAATGGCGACTTTCCGGTTCATCGTTGTTTTTTTCCTTGCGTTTCTGTTGATGAGTCCATTGCTGAAAACGATTTTCCGTGAAGTGGAAAAACCTATCATCGTCATTGCACAGGATGAGTCGGAATCCATTCTTCTGGGGAAGGATTCGGCATTCAACAAAAATGAATTCCCGAAAAAGATGCAGGCGCTGATCGATCAGCTCGGTGACAAATACGATGTGAAAACGTATGGCTTCGGTGATCATTTCCGTGAAAAAACCGAATTCGCTTTCAAGGACAAGCTCACCGATTTTTCCTCGCTGTTCGATGAATTGGATACACGTTATGCCGATCGCAACCTCGGTGCAATCATCATTGCAAGCGATGGGATTTACAACCAGGGACAAAGTCCGGTTTACGCTGCGGAAAGAATCAAGGCGCCGGTTTTTACGATTGCCATGGGCGACACCACCATTCACAAGGATCTTGTACTTACAAAAGTGGTGCACAACAGGATCGCTTTTCTCGGGAATACTTTTCCGGTTGAAGTTGTCGTTGATGCCCACCGATTGGAAAACACAAAAAGCACACTCACCATTTCGAAAGGCGGACAGGTTCTGGCGAGTCAACCGATTTCAATCGGCACCGATCCTTTTACACAAACGATTCCGCTGGAGTTGACAGCCGCTTCGACAGGTTTGCAAAAATACACGGTTGCACTTTCGGTAGTGGATGGCGAATCGAATGTCCAGAATAACAAACAGGATATTTTCATTGACGTTTTGGACGGGCGTGAAAAGGTTTTGATTGTCGGAGCCGTTCCGCATCCCGATATCGGTGCGTTGAAAGAGGCGATCGAATCGAATGACAATTACCAGGTGGAAACGTATGTGCTGTCCGATTTCAATAAACCGGTGAGCCAATACAATCTCGCAATCCTGCACAACATTCCTTCCGACAATGCAGCGGGACAAAAATTATTGTCCGATCTCGCCGCTGCAAAAATCCCGACGTTTTATGTCACCGGTGCACAAGGCAATTTCAGGAGTTTCAACGGGTTGAATACGGGTATTACGGTTCAGGTAAACAGTTCGCGTTCGAATGAAAGCGAAGCGGTTCCGAATACCGATTTTCCCCTGTTCAACTTGAGTGAACAAACGATCAACTACATTCCGAAATTTCCTGCCGTACTTACAGCGTTCGGAAATTTCAAATCCTCGCCGGCGGTAATTCCCTTGCTGAAACAAAAAATAGGAGCATTGAAAACCGATTATCCGCTTTGGGTATTCAGTCAGCAAGGCGAACGCAAAGTGGGAATTTTCATTGGGGAAGGTTTGTGGAAATGGCGGTTGCACGATTTCGCCGATCATGGCAATCATGATATTTTCAATGAACTCATCGGTAAAACGGTTCAGTATTTATCGGTGCGCGAAGACAAAAGTTTTTTCAGGATAACGGCGAAAACCAATTTCCTCGAAAATGAACCGGTACAATTCGAGGCGGAAGTGTATGACCAGAGTTATGAATTGATCAATACGCCGGATGTGACAATGGATATCATTGATGAAAGCGGGAAACGGTTTCCCTACATTTTTTCACGCACCGGAAATGGTTATCGGCTTGACGCAAAACAAATGGCTGTTGGCGAATACAAGTACGAGGCAAAGGTGAAAGTGGGGGAGAAGAGCTACACACAAAGCGGAAGTTTTTCCGTCAGTCCGCTGCTGATTGAAATTGCGAATTCCACTGCCGATCATCAGGTGCTTTTCAATTTATCGAAACGGCACAATGGGGAAATGTTCGCCGCCGATAATTTCGATAAGCTGGCGTCGGTGTTGAATGCACGCGAAGACATCAAGCCCGTCATTTACAATCCCAAAAAATTGATTGACCTGATCAACCTCTGGTGGATCTTCGGATTGCTGATGCTCTTGCTTTCAGTGGAATGGTTTCTCAGGAAGCGCCACGGAGCGTATTAACATTCTATCAACACCTTGTTTTTGGCATTTAAAAATCGTATAATTGTAAAACAAAACACCCAAAACACATTCACATGATCAAATCGCTCCAGCGCATCATCACAGGCAAGATGATTCTCGTTTTATTGGCTTTTGCTACTGTTTCTTTCGTTGCCGAATCCTGCGGACCCAAACACGCTTGCGGAACAAAGCACCAAAAGAGAGAACGTAACAGACGCATCAAGAAAAGCACAAACTTCATGACTTACTGAGTCTGAAAGAAAATCCTTAGATCTTTTGATTTGAAAAAGAGTCCCTTCACCGAGGGACTCTTTTTTTTGGACTTCGAAAAAGTTTAAGTGTGGGAATTGTTGTTGTGGTGGTTATGATTTTATGCAGACTTTATGTCTCGACAAAATATCATCGTCAAGCCGAACAATCCTACCGAGATTATTTTTTTTCCTTCAACAATCTTTCCAGCACAAACATCTCATCGCGTAAACGTGCGGCTTCCACAAAATCCATTTCCTTGGCGGCGGCTTCCATGGCCTTGCGCGTTTGTGAAATCGATTTCGTGAGTTGCTCTTTCGTCATGTAACCCAACACCGGCTCTGCGGCAATATTCTCGATTCCACTTTCTGTCTCCACATAAAAGCGTTGCACTTTTCTTCCGCCCCTGGTTTGCGACAACACATTTTCAAGTGCGTTTTTGTCTTTCACGATTTGCGTTGGTGTAATTCCGTGTTCGAGGTTGTAATGGATCTGTTTTTTCCTTCTACGATCGGTTTCGTCCATCGTTTTTTTCATGGAATCCGTAATGCGATCCGCATACATGATCACGCGCCCATTCACATTCCGCGCAGCACGCCCCACTGTTTGCACCAGCGCACGCTCCGAACGCAGGAACCCTTCCTTGTCCGCATCGAGAATGGCAATGAGTGAAACTTCCGGAAGATCCAATCCCTCCCTCAACAGATTGATTCCGACAAGCACATCGAACAAACCCTTGCGTAACCCCTGCAGGATTTCCACGCGCTCCATTGTTTCCACATCCGAATGAATGTACCGGCAACGGATGTTTATTCCCGCAAAATATTTTGTCAATTCTTCCGCCATCCTTTTTGTCAGCGTCGTTACCAAAACACGTTCATCACGGTCAATCACTTTTTGTATTTCATCGATCAGGTCATCCACCTGGTTTTTGCTCGGACGGACTTCAATGATCGGATCGAGCAAACCGGTTGGGCGAATGACTTGCTCCACAACAATGCCTTCGCTTTTTTCCAATTCGAATTCGGCGGGAGTGGCACTCACAAAAATCACTTGGTCCTGCATGGATTCGAATTCATCGTATTTCAACGGACGGTTATCCATGGCAGCGGGAAGACGGAATCCGAATTCAACCAATGCTTCCTTGCGCGAGCGGTCGCCGCCCCACATGGCGCGCACTTGCGGAATGGTCACGTGACTTTCATCAATCACCATGAGGTAATCCTTTGGAAAATAATCGAGCAGGCAGAAGGGGCGTGATCCGGCACTGCGTCCGTCGAAGTACCTGGAATAATTTTCTATTCCCGAACAGTAGCCCAACTCGCGCATCATTTCCATATCGTAAGTCACACGGTCTTCCAAACGTTTTGCCTCGAGCGGTTTTCCATTCTCCTTGAAATAGGCAACCTGTTTCATCATGTCTTCGCCGATTGCATTGATGGCGCCTTTCATGGTGTCCTGCGAAGTCACGAAAATGTTTGCGGGATAAATATTGATGCTGTCGAATTTTTCCAGCACACGCGAATTGGAAGTTTCGAAAGACTCGATCTCTTCTATTTCATCACCGAAAAAATAAAAGCGGACGGCATAATCTGCATAGGCGAGATAAACATCCACCGTATCGCCCTTGACACGGAAATTTCCGCGGTGGAATTCCTCTTCCGTTCTGGAATAAAGGGAATTCACCAATTGATACAGGAATTTATTCCGCGAAATGCGCTGTCATTTTTTTATGTGAATGACATTTTCCGCAAACGATTCAGGATTCCCGATACCGTAAATGCAGGAAACGGAAGAAATGACAATCACATCGCGGCGACCGGACAGCAGTGCCGAAGTAGTACTTAAACGCAACTTCTCGATTTCGTCGTTGATGGAAAGGTCCTTTTCAATGTAAGTGTCGGAAGATGCGATGTAGGCTTCCGGCTGGTAATAATCGTAATAGGAAACAAAATATTCGACCGCGTTGTTGGGGAAAAACAATTTGAACTCGGAATACAATTGTGCAGCGAGCGTTTTGTTGTGGCTTAAAACGAGTGTGGGTTTCTTGACTTCCTTGATGACGTTGGCAACCGTGAATGTTTTTCCGCTTCCGGTAACACCGAGCAAAGTC
>CAYMZV010000172.1:0-875 GCA_964394965.1 uncultured Chryseobacterium sp. | reverse complement strand
TTTGTTCCGCTGTTCGACGCTTCCTCCAATTGACTGATCGCTTCGGGTTGATCTCCTGTGGGGACAAAATCCGATATGAGTTGAAAGTCCATGATCAAAAGTAATGATGAATGATGAATGATAAATGATATTTTTTTGCGTGAGGGATGGAGGCATTGCCAGAGCTCTTTTCACGGTTTTTTTCGGAAAAAAAGCGCCCCGAGATTTCGGGATCCGAAAGTCCGACCTGAGGAACGAAGCGCACGCCCTGCAATTTATCGACAATTACCCCCTCAATACTTTTTCGCCACATTAGCAAATAAACACATCAGCACATTATCTTTGCCGCCATGATTCTCGGGAAAAAACTAGTGATCATCATGCCGGCGTACAACGCGGAATTGACGCTGCGGCGTACGTATGAGGAAATCCCATTCGAGATTGTGGATGAAGTGGTGTTGGTGGATGATGCGAGCAAGGACCGTACGATTGATGTGGCGCGTGAAATAGGGATCAACCATATTATCCGCCATGAAAAAAATACGGGTTATGGCGGAAACCAAAAATCGTGTTACGACAAGGCGCTTGCAATCGGAGGCGACATTGTGATCATGTTGCATCCGGATTACCAATACACGCCGAAACTCATTCATTCCATGTCGTACCTGATTGCGAACGGTGTTTTTCCGGTGGTGTTGGCTTCACGCATTTTGGGAAAAGGGGCCTTGCGCGGTGGGATGCCTTATTACAAATACATTTTCAACCGCTGTCTGACCTTTGCACAGAATATCCTGATCAATCAAAAACTTTCCGAATACCATACCGGCTATCGCGCATTTTCAAAAGAGGTGCTGGAGGGAATAAATTACCACGCGAACTCCGACGATTTTGTCTTC
>CAYMZV010000171.1:0-8918 GCA_964394965.1 uncultured Chryseobacterium sp. | reverse complement strand
ACTCCCGATGAAGCGCTTTCGAAAGTGAAAAACCTGATTTCCGAAATCAAGAAAGTGAACGGCGTTTTCATATCGCTTTGGCACAATGAAACCCTGAGTGACGAGAAAAACTGGAAAGGCTGGAAAAAGATTTATGAGGAAATCGTAGTGGAAGCGACAAGATAATTCCGTGTTCCGGATTTTGAATTCAAATAAAAAACAACATGAGACATAATCCAGAACCCAAAATCCAGAATCCAAAATTCAAGTTGTGATAAAATACCACCGATACCACGAGATAGACCGGGAACGATGGGATGAATGTATCCGCAAATCGTTCAACGGAATCATTTATGGCTATTCCTGGTATCTGGATGTCGTTTGTCCGCAATGGGAAGCGTTGATTGAAGATGATTATAAAAGCGTAATGCCGCTTACCTCAGGGAAAAAAATGGGAATCCGTTATTTGTATCCGCCATTTTTTGTTCAGCAACTCGGGGTTTTCTCCGTCAATAAATTGACTGCCGAAGATGTGCTTGATTTCCTCAAAGCGATTCCGCATGAATTCAGGTATTGGGAAATCAACCTGAATACTTTCAACAAGGTTGTCGGGAATGATTTCATTTATCGGCCTAATCTCACCCATGAATTGGATCTCATCGAGTCCTACGAAATCCTGAAAAAAAATTATGCTGACAATACAAAGCGCAATCTGAAAAAATCACAGCAGCATAATCTTACGGCAACCGATTCCCCATCGCGTGAGGAAATCATCACGTTGTTCCGTACGGGAAGGGGAGAGGATGTAAAAGCGTTGCAGGAACCGCAGTATGATGTTTTCAGGAGATTGCTCCAGGCGCTTGATGCGCGTGGACGTTTGCATTCGCGCGGCGTGGTTGATGCCGATGGGAAATTGGTGGCAGGCGCTTTTTTTGTGGATGCAAATGGGAAAGTGATTTTCCTTTTTTCCGGATTGAGCCAAAAAGGAAAAGAAACCGGAGCGATGTTTTTTCTCGCCGATAAATTCATTGCGGAAAATTCCCAAAAAAATCTGGTACTTGATTTTGAAGGAAGCAATGACGTTCAACTGGCGCGTTTCTACAGGGGATTCGGCGCTAAAGAATGCGTATATTTACAAGCCCGTTGCAATCGCCTTCCCTGGTTTATCCGGTGGTACAAACATTAAGACGGTAACACCTCCAATCTTCAAGTTATGATCAATGACCTCAGCAAGCAATCGTCTGTACTCAATATGTACATGGCAGAGATGCGCGATGTGAATGTGCAGAAAGACAGTTTGCGTTTCAGGAGAAATCTCGAACGCATCGGCGAAATTCTCGGTTACGAAGTGAGCAAAAAATTGGAATATGTATTGACAGAGGTAACCACTCCCCTTGGAATTGCGCAAGTGAATGTCTTGAAAGAGCAACCTGTTGTCGCTACCATTCTCCGTGCCGGATTGCCATTGCATCAAGGAGTCTTGAATGTGCTTGACAAGGCGGAAAATGCTTTTGTCTCGGCGTACCGGCAACATCATAAGGACGGATCTTTTGATGTGCATGTGGAATACATGGCTTGTCCATCGATTGAAGGAAAGGAATTGATTCTCTGCGATCCCATGTTGGCAACAGGCACATCGATGGTGTTGACTTATCAGGCTTTGTTGCGACGTGGAAAACCGAAACACATTCATGTTGTTTCTGTCGTTTCAAGCATGTTCGGAATTGATTACGTAAAAAAGAATCTTCCGGAAAACTGTACGATATGGACATGTGCAATCGATGAGGAATTGACTGCACAATCTTATATCGTTCCGGGTCTTGGTGATGCAGGCGATCTTGCTTACGGCATAAAGCTTTAATTCCAATGGACCCACTTGATGTTTCCAGTTGGCTGAAAGTTTTCGAGGTGGGATTGATTTCAAGTGTCAAATTCCTGTTTGCCCCATTTGAATCGGAACGTTACCATTTTTCTTTCGGAGAATCATTTACGATTACAACCATCGGTGGGCTGATCGGCATTTTTGCGTTTTACTATGCGGGTTCAAACATTACACATTGGTGGCGACATTCCGTTGCAATCATCAAATCCATTTTCATCCGCAAGCCGGCGGAAGTGATAGAGAAAAAACCGAGAAAGGTTTTTACACGGACGAAAAGATTTGTGATCAGGATAAAAATGAAATTCGGCTTGGTTGGAATCGCATTGGTCACACCCTGCATCATTTCCATTCCCATCGGAACGATTGTAGCGGCGAATTTTTACAGGAAAAGAAAAGGCGTGCTCCTTTATTTCATTGTTTCGCTTTTGCTGTGGTCGTTGATACTGAACGGACTTGCGCAATACCTCAAGTTGTCACAATACATCGCCATCCCAAAATAATTTATGTCCAAGTACCGCCATTTGTTTTTTGATCTCGACAGAACGTTGTGGGACATGGAGCGGAATGCAAAAGAAACGTTGGCGGAACTTTTTGAAAAACACAAACTGCGGCAGTGGGGAATTGAATCGCCGGAAATTTTCATTGACCATTATAACCGTTACAATGATTTGTTGTGGGACCGTTACCGGAGAAAGCTGATCGACAAGGCGACCTTGCGTGCGTTGCGCTTCAAGCAGACGTTCGCCCATTTGGGTGTGCACGATCACAAATTGAGTGCGATTTTTGACAATGAATATATTTCCGAGGCACCGAAAAAAAAGAACCTCATTCCTGGCGCAATGGAAATTTTGGAGACCTTCAAGGATGATTTCAAGATGCATATCATCACCAATGGATTTCCTGAAGTGCAACATCACAAGATGAAACACAGCGGCATTGAAAATTATTTCGAGATCATAATCACTTCCGAAGGTTGCGGTTATTCCAAACCCGATGAGAGGATATTTTCCCACGCATTGAAAAAGTCAGGCGCAACCAAAGAGGAGTCGTTGATGATCGGGGATGATTTGGCCGTTGATATCGTCGGCGCAAGGAAAGCGGGATGGGATCAGGTTTTTTTCAATCCGCAAAAAGGAAAGCATACAGAACAAGTGACGTATGAAATTTCAGAGATGAAAGAATTGGTGAAGATTGTTATGGCAAAAGGGAAATAAAAAAATCCGCCAACAGTTCTGTCGGCGGATTTTTCACAGGTATTTCACCCAATGCATTTGGACTTCAATTAGTTTTTCGGAGCATCGGCTTTTGATTTGCTTTTGTCCTTGCAGCATTTTCCGCCTTTGCATTTGGTGGTGTCCGAGCAACATGCTTTTTTCGACTTGTCCTTTTTGGGATCGCCATTCACTGAAACGATTGCGGATTTATTTGCAACGGAAATAGCTGTTGCAGATACACTTGCTGTCATTCCTGCAAGGGCGAGAACTACAAATAATTTTTTCATTGGTTTTGTTTTATGTTGAGTGAATTGTTTCGTTTCATAAAGATAACATGCCGATTCTGTCTTAATCCTGTATTAGGGAAATTTAACAGCGGGAATTTTAGAATGTCTGGTTTTAGATTTCAGATCGTTTTTTTTTCAATCTAAAATGATGCGATCTAAAATGTGGCAATTACGGTTTCTCCACCGCGCACCAATTCTTCCAGCCTTACATTTATTTTTGTTCCGATCGGTAGAAACACATCCACGCGCGAACCGAATTTTATGAAACCCATTTCACTTCCCTGTTTCGCAACGTCACCGACTTTTGAATAATGAACAATCCTTCTGGCCATTGCACCTGCAATTTGACGGAATAAGATTTCATGCCCGCTTTCATCTTTCACCACAACTGTCGTCCGTTCATTGTCGGTGGAGGATTTTGGATGCCATGCCACAAGATAAAGTCCGGGATGATATTTTACGTAACACACATTTCCTCCTATCGGATAACGATTCACATGGACATTCAGCGGCGACATGAAAATTGAAATCTGGATTCTTTTTCCATGGAAATATTCCGGCTCTTCGACTTCTTCAATCACAACCACTTTTCCATCGGCGGGAGCAATGATGGTTGACGGATTGACAACCGTATTGCGTGGCGGATTCCTGAAAAACTGGAGAATGATATACAGCAGAAAAATGGAGAGCGCAACGATGAACCAATTCCAAATGGAGAATGACGGGAAAATCAGATACATTCCGATGTTCATCACCGCGACCAATAAAACCGTCATCGTGATGGTGAGCTTTCCTTCCCTGTGAAATTTCATTTTGATATTGGATTGTTTTCTGCGAAGTTAGCCACAGATTCGCATTGATGAAAAAAATAATTTGCAAAAGATTCTTTTCCGAATTTGCTGCGGTTTCAAAGGCACTCCACAATCGTTTCGCACGCTTCTTTCAAAACGGAAACACCGATATTCAATGGAGGTGCAATTCGCAATGCGTGATCACAAAACAAAAACCAATCGGTAATCACACCACGTTTCACGGATTTTTGAATCGCGATTTTTGCCTTTTCGGAATTTTCCAGAACGGCGGCAAACAATAACCCATTGCCGCGCAATTCTTTTATTTCAGGATGAACCAATGTTTCGCGGATTATCTTTTCACGTTCCGCAATTCCGTCGAGCAGATTCTCTTCCAGTATGGTTTCAACCGTGGCCAACGCGGCGGCACAACAAACGGCATTGCCACCGAATGTAGTGATGTGTCCAAGCACAGGATTTTCCGTGAGGGCGTGCATGTGTTCGCGCGAAGAAACAAAAGCACCGATCGGCATTCCTCCTCCCAAACCTTTTGCAAAAACAGTAATGTCAGGAATCGCTTTGCTGTGTTCGAACCCGAAAAGTTTTCCGGTCCTTCCAAAACCCGTTTGTATCTCATCAAAAATCAAAAGCGTTCCGGTTTCAGTGCAACGTTTTCGCAATGCTTCAAGAAATCCTTTCACCGGAACGATGGCACCGGCCTCTCCTTGCACAGGCTCAACAACAACACAAGCGGTTTGACTTGAAATCAAATTGATGTCGTCCAGATTATTGTACCGCAACATTCTTGTTCCGGGAAGCAAGGGACGAAAAGATGTTTTGAAAAATTCACTTCCCATGATGCTGAGTGCGCCATGTGTACTGCCGTGATACGCATTGTCAAAGGAAACCAATTCACTGCGTCCTGTAATCCGTTTCGCAAGTTTCAGCGCGCCTTCAATCGCCTCCGCTCCCGAATTCGTGAAGTAAGTGCAATTCAAGGTGGGAGGAAGGAGAGATGCGATTTTCTCGGCAAGTTTCACTTGAGGCGCCTGGATGTACTCGCCATAGACAATCACATGCATGTATTTTTCCAACTGATCGTGAATCGCTTTCACTACGCGCGGATGACGGTGCCCGACATTGCTCACTGAAATTCCGGAAATCAAATCCACATATCTTTTTCCCGCAACATCAAAAAGGAATTCGCCTTCAGCACGCGCAATTTCCAACCCGAGCGGAACAGGACTGGTTTGCGCAACATGATTGAGAAAAAGTTGTCTGTGTGAAATCATACAACAAAGTTAGTGGTTTGTTGTTTCTCGAAAATCACTTCAATTCAGTTTCACATAAATCCCTGCATCACGGAAGAGCGGTACGGGAAAATCCATTTGATTTTTTTGGATGATGATGAACCCGATCCCGTTCACGTGTTTTTTTATTGTCATCTCTTTCGGGTCATAATACCAATCCTCATAAAAACGGATGGCGTAAATGTTTCCCAACTGCACGTCGAGTCTGATCGGTGCAAGAATGATGTTTCCGGGATTCAAGGGATCCTCCATTTGGTGTGACGAATCCCATGAGCAAAAAAGATTCTGTATTTCGAGTGCGGAATGAAAAGGATGAAGCGAATCGATCGCCATGTTTTTTGACGGAAAAACTTTTGAGGGATTATGAAACACATAATAAAAAATCGAGGAAAGGAATTTGGCACGTTCGGAAAATGGAATGTTGGCGAGTCCGTATTCGAGATTTTCAATCACCTCATTCGGTTTGGAATTCATCCACATGGAATCGGATTCCATATTCACTTCATTCGATTCCACACTTTCATCGCAAATCACATTTTTTTTCAGCAGCACATCCGTTGCAGGATTGTAATTCCCATTCGTGTTCTCAAGAAAAATCAGAGGCGAATAACCTATTTTTTCCCCCGTAGTCGGATCCTGTTTCAATTGTAGGAATCCAAAGGCGTTTACATTCTTTCCAAAAATCCCGCTCATCGGATCGAAACTCCATTTTTCCATGAACATCATTTCAGCTTTATCGGCATCAAGATATTTCTTGACAACTTTCAGTGTTTTCTTCCCATTTTTCCCGACAACTGATTCCGAATCCGTTCTAACCACAAAACGGTAATCAGGTCCGACAGAAACTTTAGCGCCCACAGCCATGCCATTTTTCAAATGGAAACGATCCCACGAACCAATGATGTCATTCGACGGCCAAAGAGGAGCTAAAATAGTTGGATCGTTTTTCAAATCGGATTCCGTCATATTTTCTGCGGAGATAACTGAACGTTCCTGATTGAAAAAAGGGCCAAAGCCAAATACCCAATCGATATTGACAAGACTGTCGCCCGCTTTTGTGTGATTCCAAACGCGTTGGGCGGAAAGTTGCATGAGTTTATTGTAATCATCGAGTGTGAAAGGCGATCTTATTTTTGCCGAGAAATAAGGTGTGGCAACTGCCGTTGTTTCGGGTGTATTGATGGCAGACCACAGGTAAACATTGTCGGTTGTTGGCGTTTGCGCTTTTGCCGAATTCGAAATGAAAAAGGCAATTAAAAACAGTGCGGAGAAAAAATTTCGGGAGATCATGTTTTCCTGTTTGGGTTGCAAATACAAGTTAGCCATAAAAATGATTTTTCCGAAAATGATCTTTTTTCCGTGAAAGCAATAATCGGTAATATTGTTTTTCAATTTTGAAATGGATTCAATGAAAATCGGGAAGTACAAACATTACAAGGGCAAATTCTATGAAGTGATTGGCATTGCCCGTCACAGTGAAACGCTGGAGGAATTGGTTGTGTACCGTGCGTTGTATGATTCGGAAGGATTCGGAAAGGATACACTTTGGGTGAGACCGAAAAAAATGTTCCTTGAGAATATTTCCGTTGATGGAAAGTATATTCCGCGATTCGAATTTGCCGGTTGATTTTTTGCGGATTGAAAAAGAGTAATTATTTCTTGTTGTTCAACCTATTGAGATTTTTCGAAATGAATTTTTCTGTCGGCAACAGGCTTTTCTGGATCCGTTTCGCGTAATGGATGGAATCGAGAATCTCCTTCTGTTTTTCCTCGACAAGATTTTTCTGCCTTTCCACTTCGTCTTTCTGTTGCGTGATAATGACATTCGCCTTTTGTTTTTGACGGTAACCCCGGAAAATGAGAAGTGCGAAAACCAGCATCATCGCAAATCCACCGATGAATAAATTCCGGATCACAGCTTGTTTTTTCCGGTCCTGATCGGCAAGGGCATCTTTTTTATTCTGTTCGGCCTTGTCCTTGACCTGTTGCTGTTCGAATTCATAACTCATTTCGGCCTGCACCCTTTGTTTCGTATTGGCTTCATTGGTAATACTGTCGCGATACCGGATAAACATTTGGTAAGCGTTCATTCCCCCTCTGAAATCGCCGTTCAATGTGTCGTAACAACTGATGTATTGGTAAGCGGTTTCGATCAGGTTTTTTTCACCGACTTTTTTTGAAGCGGTCAAACCCTTATCGAGATAATCTTTTGCCAGGGAATATTTTTTTTGCGCCGAATAAACTTCACCGATGCTCAAGTAAGTAAATGCAACGCCACCTTGCTCACCGATTTCATTGTACAATTGCAGCGATTGCAAATAATAATCAAGTGTTTTTCCATAATTGTTCATCATGCGATAGGTCATGCCGATGCTTCCGAGTGTAACGGCAATACTGCTCTTCAAATCGATTTCCTTTCCTATTTCAAGTGCAAGAAGTAAATTCTGCAGCGACTTTGTATAATTTTTTTGTGTTCGGTAATTGGCACCGATACTTTCAAGTGCGCGCGCCACGCTGGCTTTGTCATCCATTTCCTGCGCAATTTGCAATGACTGCACTTCGTACTCAAGCGCCAAGGGATAATTCTTCAACTCGGTATAAAGGTTTCCGATATTTCCAAGGTTGCGTGCAATCCCATTTTTATTCCCGATTTCCTTGTAATCGGCTAGTGCCAGCAAATAATATTTCAAGCCTTCGGATAAATTTCCCAAGCGGTAATAAATATTCCCGAGGTTGCCCATATTCAATGCAGTGCCTTCCCTGTTTTTTGATTTTTGACAAATCGTCAAGGCTTTCGAATCGTATTCAAGCGCCTTCTGGTAATAACCCTGATCCATGTATATGTTGCCGATGTTGCCAAGATCTTTTCCAACTCCCAACTGATTTTCAATTTCGGAATCCAACGCGAATGCCTTCAAATCCATTTCCAGCGCCTTTTGATAATTCCCCTCATCGGTATAAACATTACCGATTCCCCTATCGGCATTGGCAATTCCTTTTTTGAAACCCAATTTTTCCGCCAATGCTTTTGCGCGGTCTGCATAAGCCGCTGCGCTGTCGTAAGCAGTAACAAGAAAAAACTGTCGGCCGATCAAATTGAGCACATTCACTTTTGAGGTGTCGTCTTTTGAAATCTTTAAAACACCTTTGAGCGAATCGATTTGTTTATTCTGCGCCCGAATGCAATGGAAGGAAAATGCAAAAAGGGAAATAAATAAAATGGTTGGCCATCTTTTCGTGAAAAATTTTTCGTGACGGATATCCATTGTGCGGTAAGGCTTGCTTATTCAAATATAGGTTTAGAATTGAAAATACTTTCAAAAAAGACCCATTATGTTCCACCAATTAAAGACAAGTCATGCACATGATCGATTCACAATGTTTAATTTAACACCCGCAAATAATTTCCAATTCAATCGACATGAACCAAAATGATCAAGCGGCGAATTCTCCCC
>CAYMZV010000170.1:0-8969 GCA_964394965.1 uncultured Chryseobacterium sp. | reverse complement strand
TTGTACTAAATATGTTTTCACATCTTATGTCAAGGTCGTAAAGTGATAGCACCGATCATGCAAAGGACACTTCAACCGATGAGGGCGGGAAAATGATCATTCGAATTCCGCCAAGCGCATGAACCGCGATTGGATCCAACGGTCCAGATCCTTTTCCGTTTTCAACACACGCATCACCATCGGATTTTCAGCATCATTCCTGTATTCGAAAATCACTTCCATGTCCATGCGCAATTCATAACGAACTGTTCCCAGGAAATTTTTAATGCGTTCCGCAGAACCCATATTCCCCAATGCGGTCAACTGACGGTAATCGTCTTCCAAAATCTGCAAATCGTATCGGCGCGTTTCCGGCATAGAATAATTGCTGACTGTAAAATTACCGATTACAAATGAGTTGGCGGGAATACTTCAACGGTAATGTTGAAGCCACATCAAAATCCGCAATGGACACTCCACGTTCCAAATCAACAAAAGAAGACGATTGCTTTTTGGAATCTGGATTCTGGATTCTGGAATCTGGACTTGGGAATCTGGAATCTCAACCGTCATGCTTGCTTTTTGAGATGACTTCCGGTAATCGCCTTCACTTCCCGATCATTTTCTCGAACGCCGGCAAAATCATTTTTTCCCACTCCGCATATTCTTTCGCAGACGGATGCAAACCGTCTTCCGCAATCAATGTCGGATCGCTTCCCATCTTTTGCGACAATTCGAAAATATCCACCACCGGTAAATTCCTTTTCGCCGCTTCCTGCTTGATCACATCATTGAATTCGGAAATCCCTTTGGAAATATCCCTTCCGCCCGAATACATTTTTCCCGTTGGCGTTACACCGAAATCGGGAATCGTAATCAAAAGAATATTTTTCTTATTCCTCAATTTCGATTGCACATGATCCAGGATGAAATTCAAATTGTTCCGGAATGTTTCCTTGTCCACACCCTGCACCCAATCATTCACGCCAATCAATAATGTCACCGCATCCGCATTCGAATTGTCAAAAACCGAAAGCTCACGGTCAATCAGGTTCTGCGTTGTCCATCCCGTGCGCGACGGATTCGCAATCAGGTCAACCGGAATGTTTTTTGCAGAAAGGTCTTTCGACAGATTCATCGGCCACGATTCAGCTTGCGAAGCGCCTTCACAAATGGTATAGGAATCTCCCAACGCAACATATCGAACGGAAGTGGAATCGGGATTCGCCATGGTTTTTGTCTGTCCATTCGCGCATGAATTTGCAAACAGCAGCATAATCGCCGACAAGATAACGGTAACTGTTTTCATATTTCAATTTACGATAAAAAGGAAAAAAAGGATTTGAAGATTTGAGAACCCGAAATTCGTGAACTGATTTTGGGGAGCACGATTTTTCCTTTTCTACAATCAATCATCCTGCTTTCCGTTCCAAGTCCTCGTCTCGGCTGAGCCGAGACTGCGGGCTTTCCACTGCAATCAGGGCTATTTTGGATTTCTTTCATTTTCTATTGGCATATTTGCAATCCGTACATCTGTAATCTGCATATCTGTAACAATCCGTAATCCCTTGACGCAGCTCCCCATTCTCGAAATCATTCCCGATATCAGGAAAGGATTGTCCGCGCACAACACACTCATCCTGCAAGCCGCACCCGGTGCAGGAAAAAGCACTTACCTCCCACTCCAACTCCTGAATGAGGAATGGCTCGGTGGAAAAAAAATAATCATGCTCGAGCCACGGCGACTCGCAGCAAAAACCGTTGCCGCACGTTTGGCTTTTCAACTCGATGAGGAAGTGGGCGAAACAATCGGTTACCGCATCCGCTTTGAAAATAAAATCGGGAAGTCCACGCGATTGGAAATTCTCACCGAAGGAATTCTCACTCGCATGTTGCAGGAAGACGGCGCATTGGAAAATGTCGGGCTCGTTATTTTTGACGAATTCCACGAAAGGAGTTTGCATGCCGATCTCGCACTCGCACTCACACGCGAAGTGCAAAATATTCTCCGTCCCGATCTGCGCATCCTCATCATGTCGGCAACACTCGATGGGGAAAAACTTTCTTCCCTCCTCAGTCACGCACCCATCATCACGAGCAAGGGCCGGCAACATCCTATCAGATTCCATTACGAAGGTTCCGACGAAAAAACTCCTTTGCATTTGCAAATGGCGCGCGCCATCAAAAAGGCGATGAACGAAAACGACGGTGATGTGCTCGCATTTTTTCCCGGAGCCGGAGAAATTTCAAGAACCACCGAATTGCTTGAAAACGAAAATGTGAACGCAAGAATATTTCCTCTTTACGGCGACATGCCGATTCAATTGCAGCAGGAAGCCATCCTGCCCGATAAAAATGGAAACCGGAAAATTGTACTCGCCACTTCCATCGCCGAAACTTCGCTGACGATTGAAGGGATAAAGATTGTTGTCGACTGCGGTTATTCACGCGTTCCCAAATTCGATCCGCGTTCCGGATTGACACGTTTGGAAACCATCCGTGTCACAAAAGATTCTTCTGAGCAACGTGCCGGACGTGCAGGAAGATTGGGTCCGGGAGTTTGTTACCGCTTGTGGACGGAAGGATTCAATCATCATCTCGTTCCGCATCGTTCACCGGAAATCCTCGAAGCCGATCTTGCGCCGCTGGTGCTCGAACTCTCCAATTGGGGCGCGCAGGATATTCGTGCACTCACTTGGCTCACACCTCCGCCTGCGGGTACGGTCATGCAGGCCAAAGAATTGTTGCAACAACTTGGAGCAACCGAACACGGAAAAATCACACAGCGCGGAAAGGAAATGTTGCGTTTGTCCACGCATCCGCGCATTGCACATTTGCTCACGGAAGCGCGCAAGACAAAACAAACGGCGCTCGCCTGCGACATTGCCGCATTGCTGGAAGAGCGTGATCCGTTGCCAAAAGATGCGGGTGCCGATTTGGTTTTACGCATCGAGGCATTGCGGAAATTCCGGAGAAAGGAATTTTCAAATGCCGACAGGAAACGTTTGGAAAGGATTGAACGCATTGCACAACAATGGCGGAAATTGCTTTCGGCCGAAATTGACAATAAAAATCCGGTGCATGAAGAAGTCGGTGCATTGATTGCTGCCGCTTATCCCGAACGCATTGCAAAAATGGAAACGGAAAACCGTTTTCGTCTGGCCAATGGAAGAATGGCAAGATTGAATGACGGCGATTCACTCATCAATGAAAAATGGATTGCCATTGCCCATCTCGACGGAACGACAGGCAAGGATGGGAAAATTTTTCTCGCCGCACCACTCGATCCCGATGACATTGTGCATCTGGCCATCGAGAAAAAAACGCTCGGGTGGGATGAAAAAAAGGGTGAACTCATTGCAAGAATGGAAAAACGCATCGGGGAAATCATTCTCGAAAGCAAATCGATAAAGGACATTTCCGAGGAAGAAAAAACAGCAATTCTCCTCGACGCAGTACGTGCCAATGGAAACGAATTGCTGAACTGGAATGAAAATATAAACGATTGGATAGCGCGGATAAGTTGTGTGCGGAAATGGTTGCCGGAAGAAAACTTTCCGGATGTAAGCCGTGAACATTTATTGGCAACTGCTGAAGAATGGCTTTCCCCCTATCTGGTTTCCGTAAAACGCAAAACCGATTTCGAGAAATTGGATCTGTTCACGATACTTTCTTCCACATTGACTTATGCACAACAGCAGCGGTTGGAGAAACTGGCTCCCGAAAAAATAAATGTTCCCAGCGGTTCGCAAATTCGCATGCAATACAGCGAGGATGGAAGTCCGCCTGTGCTCGCCGTTCGCCTTCAGGAAATTTTCGGGATGCTGGAAACACCAACCGTTTGCAATGGAAAAATAAAATTGATGGTGCATCTGCTTTCGCCTGCCTATCGTCCGGTGCAGGTAACACAGGACTTGATGAGTTTCTGGAAAAACACTTATGCAGAAGTGCGGAAAGAGTTGCGCATGCGTTACCCAAAACATTCCTGGCCGGAAGATCCCTTTACCGCCGTTGCCATTCGCGGTGCGAAAAAAAGGAAGTGATCGGTTAACGGTTTTCGGTTTAATGTTTTATCGGTAACAGGAAACCCCTCCTTCGGAAATACCGTATCTCATCCTAAATTGACAAACACTAATCATGAATTGATTGCGGGATATTTTCATCTTGCTTTTCGCTAACTTTGAGATGCGTCCACAGAAGAAAATAATATTTCAAACAAAAATCACGATGAAAAAAAATTTACTTGCCCTTGCATTTGTTTCCTTGACGTCGATTGCATTCGCGCAAACGATTCCGAATTCCGGTTTTGAAAACTGGACGAACATGGGAAATTACAGTGATCCGACAGGTTGGGGAACATTGAATGCAACAACGGATGCTGCAAGTGTCTATACTGTTGTCCGCGGCACTCCCGGAAATCCCGGAGCAAGCTATATCAAGATAACTTCCAAAACGGTAATATCGGGCGTAGTAACCGGAATTGCAGCTACAGGCGTAATCAATCCGTCAACCCAAACCATCAGCGGTGGATTTCCTTGCTCAACACGTCCTGCCGATCTTACCGGAGCGTGGCAATACATGGCGATGAGTGGAACAGACCAGGGATCGATTTATGTGTTCCTGACCAAATGGAATGCCGCAACGAATTCACGCGACACCATCTCCTATACACATTACATGCTTCCCGGAATGGTCATGGTGTGGACAAACTTTTCAATTCCATTGACGTATCAAATGAGTGGAAACCCCGACACCTGCATGATTGCACTTCTGTCGAGCAACACTACTCCAACGGCAAACAGTTATTTGTATGTCGACAATCTTGCATTTTCAGGAGTAGCCGGTGTGAATGGGAATTCCATTTCAGAAAACAATCTTTCTGTTTACCCGAACCCGGCCGCTTCATTCGTGAATGTTTCTTTCACGTTGCAAAACCAGTCGAATGTGAAATTGCAATTGGTTGACATTACCGGGAAATCAATCCGTGAAATCAATCCTTCCTCCTTGAAAGGGGAAAACACATTGACATTGAATCTCGATGGAATTGAATCCGGAATTTATTTTCTGCGACTCGAAACCGGAACATCCACAGAGACGAGAAAAATAATTGTTGAATAAGTTGTACGGATTACGAATCAAAAACGAATCTACAAACTGCGAATGGACCAAGTGATAATTCGCAATTCGTACCTGGTTGAATAGTTGCCGCATGAAAAAACTCACATACGTCTTGTTGGTTTTGTTTGCCCTGCCGGCATTTTCGCAGAATCCGCTTTTCATTCCCGATACGTTGCATGGGCCTGTCATCAACTTGACAATGCACCGCGACAGTGTCCAATTTTTCCCGGGAGTCATAACACAGACTTATGCCTTCAACAGCAATCACTATCTCGGTCCGACCTTGATCCTGGATCAGGGAAGTGCGGTGAGTGTCACTGTCAACAATCAGATCGGCGATACGACAACCTTGCATTTCCATGGATTGCATGTTCCTCCGCAGGACGATGGCGGTCCGCACCAACTCATCATGCCGAATGCAACCTGGAATCCGCAATTCACGATGATGAATGATGCGGCAACATTTTGGTATCATCCGCACACACACATGAAAACGGCTGAACAGGCCATCAAGGGTGCAGACGGAATGATCATTGTGCGCGATCCGGTCGAGGCGGCACTAGCATTGCCACGGAGTTATGGTGTGGATGATTTTCCAATCATCGTGCAATCCATCCAATTCGATTCTGTCAATCAACCGATGTGGCGCGGAATGGAAGACAGCACCTTGCTGGTGAATGGAACCATGAACCCATTCGTCAATTTTCCGGCACAAGTCGTTCGGTTGCGATTGCTGAATGCGAGCGGAGAACGCTCTTTCAATTTTGGATTCACGAACAACCTGAATTTTTATGTCATTGGAAATGACGGAGGATTGTTGAATGCGCCGGTTCAAACCACCCGCATCCGTTTGTCGCCCGGTGAGCGTGCGGAAGTTTTATTGAATCTCAGCGGAATGAATTCGCAGGCCATTTATCTGATGAGTTACGCTTCCGAAATCCCGATGGGAACGCAAGGAGGTCCAACCATGCCCATGCCACCTTGGGCGCCGCCGATGGACAGCCCGCTGAATGGAATTGATTTCAACCTGATGAAAATAAATGTTGTTTCACCGACTGCCAATCCCATCACCACCATTCCATCCACACTTGTCACAAATATTCCCTGGCAAACTTCGCAGGTGAATGCATTTCGTACCATACACATGACTGCCGACAGTTTACTCGTGATGGACGGACCATTTTATTTCAATGACAGTTTATTCAACATGATGCGGATTGATTACACCATTCCATTGAACAACATCGAAATATGGACACTCATCAATGAAACCATGGTGGCTCATCCGTTTCACATGCACGACATACAATTTTTTGTGTTGGACAGGAATGGGATTCCCGTAGCGCCTGAAGAGAGTGGACAAAAGGATGTGGTATTGGTTCAGCCGAATGACACGGTTCGTTTCATTACAAAATTCACAGACTTTGCGAATGATTCCGTTCCATACATGTATCACTGCCACATTCTCATGCATGAAGACGATGGAATGATGGGGCAGTTTGTGGTTTCGGCGAATGTGGGAATACAGGAATTCAATTCGGCTCCCGTTTCCATTTATCCGGTTCCGGCCACCGATCAATTGAATATTTCTTCTGGAACAAAAAACATTTCCATTGACGTTTTTGATGCGATGGGAAGAAAAATGATTTCTGAAAAATCTGACGGTGGAAACATTTCATTGAATACCTCCACTTGGGCCGACGGAATTTATTTTGTCAATATCCATTCCGATGGGATTTCAATGGTGACAAGAAAAGTGATGGTCGGGAAATGAATTGTTTCGAGGAATGGTCCCTCCGAGAATTGCTGTATCTCCAATTGCCCTCTCTTTTTCGTGATTTTGTGTTTTGTGGCTAAATCTCACAACCAAAGGTGGTCGCCCCTTCGTAATCCACTATGAAGAATCTTTCCCCACTAAAACCGAAGCGCTCAAACGCGAATTGTTCTTCAAATCCATTGACGGTTACAATTGGCTGAAAAAACAAGGAATAATTTGACCACTGCTTTTCAATTCGATCTGTTTATTACTTTTGCGGCGGAGAGATGGCAGAGTGGTCGATCGCGGTAGTCTTGAAAACTATTGACTGTAACAGGTCCGGGGGTTCGAATCCCTCTCTCTCCGCCCAAAGGGACTGACCGCTTAAAAAAGCAGTTAGTCCCTTTTTCATTATTGGAAAGGTATTTTGGATAACATTGAAATACTATTGGAGTAGTACAATGGAAAGTAAAGTTAGTATGCCTGTTATTTCATTTCAATCCGCTAAAGAGTGGCGTACTTGGCTATCAAAAAATTCTCAAGTCTCTGATGGTGTTTGGCTGAAGATATTTAAGAAGGAGTCGAAAGAAAAAACAATTACGTATGCTGAGGCACTTGAAGAATCTCTTTGTTATGGATGGATCGATGGGCAAAAGAAAAGTTTTGATAAGCAAGCTTGGCTGCAAAAATTTTGTCCAAGGAGACCAAAGAGCATCTGGTCTAAAGTAAATATCGCTCATGTTGAACGACTCACAAAAGCGGGTAAAATGAAACCGCAAGGGCTAAAAGCGGTCACATCTGCAAAAGCAGATGGCCGATGGGAAAAGGCTTACGATTCTCCAAGCAAAATGACTGTTCCCGATGATTTCATAAAAGAACTCGGTAAAAACAAAAAGGCACTTGAGTTTTACAAAACGTTGAATAGGGCTAACCTGTTTTCCATTGCTTTCAGATTACAAACCGCAAAAAAACCCGAGACCAGACAAAAACGAATGGACGTAATTCTTGATATGCTTTCAAAAGGCCAGAAATTTCACTAATCATTAGCTAGATCTTGCGCCAAAACGAGGCTTTCCTTGGCGGACTCTTCCTCCCGAAGCGTGAACTGAATTTCCTTTTTTATTCTTGTCCGGAAAATAAATGACTCGGAACAAATCCTCCTTGCGTTGATTCGGAATTTGTCTCACTTTTCCCTTCAAGCCACTCTCACGAACGTTAGCCTTTGATTTTCCATTATTCCATCGAGGCCGGATTCTGTTTCAGCGGCTTCTCCCCTCACTTCAAAATAAATCTTCGGAAAAATTTGTTTAGTAACTTTAAAGTTACCTATATTTGCGTAACTTTTAAATTACCTATCATGAAAAAGGAAATCAGGCACACTAGGCATTTCAATCAATCTCCACAAGAGCTTTGGGAATATCTAACAAAACCCGAATGGATAGAACAATGGTTGGGGAAAACGGATTTTCAGCCGATTGTAGGACACAAATTCCGCTTCATCAGTCCATACGGCAATGATTCTCATTGTGAAGTATTGGAAGCAAAGCCATTCACCAAACTTTCCTATTCGTGGCAAAAAAATTCAGCTGAAGACAATAAGCCTTTCACTTCAAAAGTTGAGTGGACGCTTGTGCCTAAAGAAAACGGAACGGAATTGCAACTGCTGCATGAGGGTTTCACTGCATTGGAAGATGTTGTCGCCCACGAAAATGGCTGGAACATTTGCTTAACGCAATTCGGAGAACTTTCAAACATTGGTAAAAAATAATATAAAACCCTCAACTCCTTTCACTATGACAAAGAGCATTAAACACACCGTGCATTATTCACACAAACCCGAAGCGGTATGGGAGTATCTGACAAAGTCCGATTTAATTGCACAATGGCTGATGCCAAATGATTTCAAGCCGGTTGTCGGTTGTGAATTCCAGTTTCGTCATTCCAACATGCCCGACCATGGTCTTGATGGAATTGTTTACTGCAAGGTGCTGGAGATGATTCCGTTTAAAAAACTTTCTTATTCGTGGAAGGCCGGACCGGGCAATCAAAAAATAACATTGGACTCAGTGGTAATCATAACACTTACAGAAAAAGACAATGGCACAGAACTGACCCT
>CAYMZV010000169.1:4208-9082 GCA_964394965.1 uncultured Chryseobacterium sp. | reverse complement strand
GGCATCAATATGGTCGGCACTTTCCAGTTTTCCCATTTGTCCATAAGTGCATTTCTTGAATTTCGATCCACGGAATTCAGTCCCGCGATTGTCAACGGAAACGATGATGATTCCCTGCTGCGACAACATCTGGTACCAATAGAAATCAGGTCCGCCCCAGGAATCAACGACCGTATTGTTTCCCGGACCACCATACACATTCATCAACACCGGATATTTTTTATCCACATCAAAATTCGCAGGCTTGATCATCCATCCGTTCAACAAAACACCATCGCGGTCTTTCATCGTGAAAAATTCCTTTTTCGCAAAACCATAATCCTTTGCCTTTTGCTGCAACTCCTTGTTGTCGACGAGCACTTTTATTTCCTTCCCATCGGCGGAATTTACGGTGATGTAATAAGGCGTATTTGCATCCGACCAGGTGTTGATGAAATATTTCATGCCCGTACTGAAACCCGCTGCGTTGCTTCCCGTTTTTGTGGAAAGTTTTTTCTTTCCCGTTCCATCCAATTTTATCGAATAGACATTTCGTTGCACATCATTTCCTTCGTTGCTCTGGTAAAAAACGGTTTTTGTTTTTTCATCGTAACCATAGGCATCGGTGATGTCCCAATTCCCTTTTGTGATCTGGTTGATTATTTTCCCGTCCATCCCGATATTGTAGCAATGCACATTTCCATCCCTGTCGCTTCCCCACAAGAATGATTTTCCATCCGGAAGAAAAATGATCGGGTCATAAATTTCAAGATACGTGTCGCTCTTCTCGGTGTAAATCACTTTTGATGTTCCATCCGTTGCATTGGCCACCATCAACTCCTCGAAATTCTGCAGTCGGTTCATGCGCAAGAACGCCAACTTGTTCGCGTCAGCGGTCCACATCACACGCGGAATGTATTGGTTGGTTTCTATTCCCACATCAACGGGAATGCTTTGTTTGTTCGCCACATCGTAAATGTGAACGGTGACAATCGAATTGTCTTCTCCCGCCTTTGGATATTTATAGGAATAGATTGATGGATATAGACTATCGCCGTACATCGTCATCTTGAATTCTTTCACGCGGCTTTCATCGAAGCGGTAATACGCCAATTTTTTGCTGTCGGGCGACCAGTACATTCCATTTGGCAAAGTGAATTCCTCTTCGTAAACCCAATCCGTCCCACCGTTGATTATTTTGTTCCATTCCCCATCCATCGTCACTTGCGTTTCTTTTCTTGTTGCGAGATCCACAATGAAAATATTATTGTCACGGACAAAAGCGACTTTTGTGCCATCGGGAGAGAATGCGGCGAGACGTTGTTTTCCTCCAGTGGAAAGCGGGAACATTTTTTTTGTCGCCAAGTCATAAACATAATTCACAACTTTTGTGGAGTAACGGTAAATGTGTTCCGTTTCGGTTGAGATCAACACCTTGTCTTCTGTCGGGCTCATCACCATGTCATCCATCTGCACCGGTTTTGTTTGGCCTTCCGGAATCAAATCACCCACCTTGAAAAGTACGCCAACCTGTTTTCCTGTTTTGTATTCGCATTTCACCAACGCATTCTGGTTGTCGACGGTAGCATAATCCATGTAGTGTTCACCATCGGCCATCGATGTGAATCCATTCGAATAATCCGCCCTGAACGTATTCGTTTTCCAAATGTCATCGAGTGAAATTTGTTTTTGTGCGGAAAGGGAAATTGCGGTTCCAACGATTAGCAATGAAATTGCGGAGAGAATTCGTTTCATGATGATTGGTGTAAATGAGGTAATTTTGTGTGAAAATAATGAAAAGCGTCTTCTTTGTGACACGCTCAATTTTCAATGGCAGCAAGTGTTGACCAACGGCAGAACCACGTGATGAATTACGCAACATTAACCAATGAAACTCTCAACGAGTTGAAAAGCATCGTCGGTCAGGATTTTTTCCATACCGATGAGGAACATTTGGAAAAATACGGCCGCGACGAAACGGAAGATTTGCTTTACAAGCCTACAGTTGTTTTGCGTCCGAGAACAGCACAGGAAATTTCTTCCATCCTGAAAATCTGCAACCGTGAAAACATTCCTGTCACGCCGCGTGGAGCGGGCACGGGACTGAGCGGTGGCGCATTGCCCATTTACGGTGGTGTCTGTTTGTCAATGGAACGTTTCAATAAAATACTTGAAATTGACGAACGGAATTTGCAGGCGACTGTTGAACCTGGAGTCATCAATGAGGAATTCCAGAATGCGGTGAAGGAAAAGGATTTGTTCTATCCGCCCGATCCCGCTTCGAAGGGAAGTTGTTTTCTCGGCGGAAATCTGGCGCACAGTTCCGGCGGACCGAAAGCGGTGAAGTATGGAACTACAAGGGATTATGTGTTGAACATGGAAATGGTTTTGCCAACGGGAGAAATAATCTGGACAGGTGCGAATGTGTTGAAGTATTCCACAGGTTATAATTTAACACAACTCATGATCGGCAGCGAAGGGACATTGGGTGTGATTACAAAAATCGTTTTCAAACTCATTCCGTTACCGAAAAACAATATCGTTCTGTTGGTGCCTTTCGATTCGGCGGAAAAAGCGTGTGAAGCGGTCAGTGCCGTTTTTCGAGAAGGTATAACTCCTTCGGGAATGGAATTCATGGAACGCGATGCGATCGATTGGGTACGGAAATTTGAAAAGGACATTGCTGTGGATGTGGCTCCGTCTGTGCAGGCGCATCTGCTGATTGAAGTGGATGGCAATGAAATGGAAGTGCTGTACAAGGACGCGGAAAAGATTTCAGAAGTGATGATGCGTTTTGACTGCGGAGAAATCCTATTCGCCGATTCTGCCGCGCAAAAGGAAATGCTTTGGAAAATGCGAAGGAAAGTTGCCGAAGCCGTGAAATCGAATTCAATTTACAAAGAGGAAGACACGGTTGTGCCCCGTGCCGAGTTGCCGAAATTATTGAACGGTGTAAAGGCGATAGGGAAGAAATACGGTTTCCAATCGGTTTGTTACGGGCATGCGGGCGATGGTAATTTGCATGTGAATATCATCAAGGGAAACACTTCAGACGAAATCTGGAATACGGAGTTGTCGAAAGGAATCACGGAAATTTTCCAGTTGTGCGTCAAACTCGGAGGAACGATTTCCGGGGAACATGGAATCGGTTTGGTGCAACAGCCGTACATGCACATTGCCATTGACGAAAAAAGATTGGAGCTGATGCGCGGAATCAAGAAATTGTTCGATCCGAAATTAATACTGAATCCCGGGAAGATATTTTATACCGGGGGATAATCTGCAAATGGGTACGGATTACGGATTGTACGGACATGCGATTTTTTTTGCTTTATGCCTTCGTGCCTTTGTGGCCAAAAAAACAATTGGGAGAATGTTTCTTCATAGGTGAATTATCCATATTTATCCCCAAGTAACTTTTTGATTGATTGCCGTTATTGTGTTGATGAATTCTTGAGGTTAACTTTGCCTGACATGAAAATCCGCCTGCTCATTGCGCTGTTTTCGATTTCCACACTCTTGTTTTTTGTGGGATGGAAAACCGTTGACGCTTCCGGAAAAACTTCTTCCTCCCTTACGATGCTTCAGAAAAAGAAAATCAAGCGGAAGAAAAAGAAAAAAACAAGCCCGAAGAAAAAAAGTACTGAGAAAGAAAAAAAACCGCCAAGTCCGCGCGACAGCGCCCAAGTGAAAAAACGGGAAGCGAAACGAGAAAAAAACCTGAACAAGTTGTTGTCGAAGAAAGGCAAGGAGATGAAAAAGTCGGACAAGAAAACCGCCGAAATAGAAAAGGAAGCCAAAAAGCCCTACGACAAATGCGACTCGACCAAGTTGGTCCGCACGTCGAGTGATTCCGCCATTCTTGTCAAATACATTCGCATTTACCGGACACTCGGTGGTGTGTGTTACATCATGCATCTGCAGGAAATGGCGAAACTGCATGAAGACACAGTGGGAGTCTATACCGTGCACATTGAACCCAGCAAAGATCCGCGCGCGGCTGAAGCCTGGCAAACGTATTTGTATTGTCCGATCGGCAAGCCGAACGGGGAAGTGCTGTTGTTGTCACCAACGGGAGATACCGTTCAAGTCGCTTTTTATATGAATGAGAAAAAAACGGGATTGATGAGTTGGTTCAAGAAAGGAAAAGGGATTATTTATCAGGAGAAATATGCGAATGATGAAAAGGTGTGGGAGAGAAAGGAAGAGTGAGGAATTTGCGATTTGTTGTCCCGAAATTTCGGGAGCCGATTTACGATTTGAAGGTGGAAAAAATGTCCAATGACAACTTTCAAACTGAAACTCTGTCAAAATTGGGAAGTGGGTCAGTTTCAATTTTATTAAGTATGGACGACTATTATTTCATCAACGAATCCATTCATTTTTAATCCGCGCAATTCGCGTAATCTGCGGCTATATGATAAGTGCTGCGGATTACGCGAATTGTACGGATTTTAAAAGGGATTCACGATAGTAAGTATAAATCTGAAAATTCAAACTGGCCCACTACACAAAATTGGAAATCTGCTGATTATATAATTAATTTGTCTTGCATTTGGAATACCCCGCTCAAATGAAAAGACTGTTACCCCTCATTTCCTTTTTGGCCATTGTCACTTTGCTGCATGCAGATCCCAAAACGAATTCCGTTTCGGGTTTTGACAAAGATGCCACCAAGAATTACCTGAAAGCGAAAAAAACAAATTCGTTCGGGAAACTGACGCTGTCGCAACGGATCGAGATTTTGAAATCGGCGCTTTACCAGATAAAGGCAGATTCGATTCAACATGTCAAGATAGATTATGTCCAATTCGATGACATGGTGAAGGATGTCATTTTGAGTACACCCGAAGGAGACATTCTTGGACTGGTGGATGCACTGGGGAATGGCAACA
>CAYMZV010000169.1:0-4198 GCA_964394965.1 uncultured Chryseobacterium sp. | reverse complement strand
TTTCGAGAAGAAAGATCAGGACTCGAAAATTTTCAATATTCCCCATGAGGTTTTCATGGCCCAATTGAAAGCGAACATCCGCCGCAAAGGCGATAATCTTTTTCAATCGCACTATACCGATTTCTGCGGGAAAGTTGCCGTGGCAAGATTGTGGATCAAATACGATAGCGTGAGTTATGCAAAGTTCATGACCGATCTTTATTATTACGGCAAGGCAAAATGGAATGGACGGCTTTTTGTAACTCCGCAAAGTGTGATCAATGCCGTCAACAGCAAAGAAATTTCTGAAGATCCCAAACAGAAAATCGTTTTCCAGAATCCCGATCAGAATGAACGGATGCCCGAGATGATGGATATGGTTTTGTATCTCACACTCGCTTCCACATTCCACACGTTTCCCTATCACAATGTGGATTATGATCCCGACAAACATTTGGAAAATTCAGCTTGGGCGGGAGCTGCAATCAATCCTGAAATGGAATTGTTGCGTGCAATGGGATTCCAAGTTGAAAAAGTGGGAGATAATTTCCGTGGGATTTCAGATTCGAAATTTCAAAAAATCGTGAAAGCCTCTTCCGGCGACAGTACGGAAAAGGTGATGCTTCTTGTAAACAGCAGCATGCTCGACACCACTTCAGGTGCCTACAAGGAATACACCGGACCGCGTGAAATCGAACATAAAAGTTTCGGGACACATTGGATTACCATCAATGACATTGACGTGAAGTCGGACAAACTGGAATTCTGGGAATACGGGAGAAACAGGTATGTAACCGGCATTTCGAAAATGAAAAAGATTGTAGCGGGAGGAATTATCATTTATGGTTACCGGCCGCAATGATATTTTCAATTTGTTGTCCCGAAATTTCGGGAGCCGATTTCCGATTGTGAAATGTCAATGTGTGTTTAGTTTCATTCGCTGACAGCAAACAAAATTTTTTCAGAATTTACACAACTCCTCATACATCTCTTTCACCGGCAATCCCATCACATTGAAGTACGAACCTTCGATTCTTTCCACGCCCACATATCCAATCCATTCCTGTGCACCGTACGCACCCGCCTTGTCAAACGGTTTATACGTTGAAACATAAAAATCAATTTCTCCATCCGTCAATTCCTTGAAGTAAACATCTGTCTTCACACAAAAGGCAACTTCCTTTTTCCCCGATTTCAAACAAACACCCGTATAAACTTCATGACGGTTTCCGGAAAGTTCACGTAACATGATGCGCGCGTCTTCCGCATCTTCGGGTTTGTTGAGCACGTGACCGTTGATCCACACGATTGTATCCGCGGTTATCAAAATTGTTTTCTCCTCCAGTTTCCCTTCGAAAGCATCGGCTTTTTTGCGGCAGAGGTAAAGTGGGATGTCTTCGCGCTGCAAATGTTCTGGAAATGATTCATCCACTTCTTTTGTTTCAATTGCAAATGGAATTCCCAATTCACGCAGGAGAAACTGTCGCCGTGGGGATTTGGAAGCGAGAATAAAATGAAACCGGTTCAGGCTTTCTGGATACATCATAAATTTTCCTCGATGATGCGATGCATGCCGTGACCGTAGAGAAACAAATAACTTATTCCGGCCACCATGATTATTTTCACGAGCAGACTCGCAAATCGCCAATCACTTTTTCCTTTTGCGGTCATGAGTCGATAGCCAAGATAAATCAAGGGGAGTTGCAATAATAAAATGGTGTAGAGATAAAACGGAATGGAAAATACCCAAGGCAAATTCTGTGCACCGAAATTCACCGGCAAAATCGTTCCGTCAATCTGATGGTATTGTATCCAACCGATTCCTGCAATTACGATTCCGCAAATTCCGGCCATCACCCATTTGGTTTGCGCAATTCCAATCACGATCGGCATGGTCTTGCAACCGTAAGCCAAATCGCCTTCGTAATCTTCCACATCCTTTATGATTTCACGCAACAGGGAAATGGCGAATGCAAAAAGTGAAATCACAAAAGTGACATGCATGACATCGGACAGATCCAGATAACCGGCACTTCTCAATTCTGGAAATGCATGATAGATATTCGGAATTTCAAAAAGCGCCACCATCAACGGAACGATTCCCGAAAGCAGTGCGATGACAAAATTGCCAACGAGAAATTGACGTTTCAGATTGGTGGAATAAAACCAGAGAAGGGCAGGGACGGTGATGTAAATGAACGATCCGACACGGAAGAGATTGTATTTCCACGACAGGTAAATTCCAATGAAAGCACCGACAATGTTAAACGTCATGTGTGCCACCATAGCCACCCTTCGCTTGATCACCTTTCCGATCAGGTTGGTGGAAGGGCGATTCACCTCATCAATTCTCGTATCGAAATAATCGTTGATGATGTATCCTGCAGCACCGATCAACACGGTTGACAAAACGAGCAGGAAAAAATCCAACTCACTCATTTGCACATCAAGCAATGAATAATCGAGATCACTTCTTTTAAGTGCAACAACAGGAATGAGCAGCCACCACCGCACCATGTATTGCGTGTATGCCATGATGAGCAGATTCGGGAGACGGATGAGGCGGAAGAAATTCAGCATTGCCGTAAAAATAGGGAGAATTCGGTTGTCGATTGTCAGTGTTCAGTGAAGTGACAAGATTCTGAAAATTATCGAAAACTGAATCATCGGGCCGAGTGAACTTCGACTGAAATATTTCTTACCGGAAAAAGCATTTGGATGAAATCGTATCGAGTCACCATTTCCCATTCAATCGCAACACCTGTTCAATCACATCACGCACACAACCTTCGCCGGCTTTGAGTGGAGAAATATAAACGGAAATTTCACGGATCTCATGTGCGGCATCGTACGGACAACAGGGCGCACCCGAGCGGCGCATGGCCAACAAATCGGGAAGATCGTCGCCCATGAAAAGTATCTGTTCCTCTTCGAGTTGATAAACGGCGGAAAATTCCTTGAACGTTTCTTCCTTGTCGGTTGCACCTAGATAAACCTCCTGCAATCCAATCGCAAGAAAACGCTCTTTGAGGATATTGTCTTTGGCAGCGGAAATGATCGCAACGGTGAATCCTTCCTGAATGGCACGTTGCAAGGCAAATCCATCTTTTGCATTCAGTGTACGCGAAGTTGTGTTATCGGAATGCACGGTGATTTTTCCGTCGGTGAGCACTCCGTCAATATCAAACACAAACGCCTTTATTTTTTTCAGCCGCTGTTTGAAATTTTCGTCCATCACTTTTTCTTTTTGGAAATACCCGAACTGATTTCAGAATACATTTTTTTCAATGCCGGATTTTTTATCAGCGAAAGTTGTTTCTTCAAAACGGATTTGTCATTTCGCAAGGCAGGACCCGTTTGTGATTCGGAAGGGGAAAGTGTTTGGACTTTTTCCGCGGTTTCCAGAATCAACGGGCGCAACAAATCGAATGGGAGTTTGTGCTTCAACAAAATGTCTTCCGCAATCGCATACATGTGATTCGTGAAATTGTTTGCGAATACGGCGGCGAGATGTGCAGCTTCACGTTGTTTCGAATCGAGATGATACACATAATCGGAAATCGTTTCGGCAACATTTGACAGCGACATCAATGTCCCCACATCGCTAGCCTCGATGCAAACCGGGATAGCCGTGAAATCCACCTTCCTGCTTTTTGAAAAAGTCTGCAACGGATAAATGATTACGTACTGCGGAAATTTTTTCAGCACATCCATTGGAATGCTTCCCGATGTGTGCACAACAATTCCATCCGACACTTTTATCTTTTTCACGATTGACTCGATTGCATCGTCTTTTACGGCAAGAATGATCAGGGAATGATCGGTATCCATTTTGGAGAGGGAGGAAATCGCTTTCGCCTTTAATTTCTTTGCAAGTGCTTTTGCATGCGAAAGATGTTGGCTGTAAACCTGGGCAATTTCCGCATCGGCTTTCAGCAACGATTCTCCCAGCTGTAAGGCGACATTTCCGGAACCGATGAGAATGACTTTTAAACGTTGGAGCGAGTTGGTTGGCATGGGAGAGATTTCAATGAAGGTTTGGACGGTCGCGAAAACAGGAAAGCTATTCTTTTGTGGTAAGATTGTTTCTCCGGATACGGTCTCTTATCGCGAGAAAAGTTCCGAACACCATGATAAGACAACCGATCCACAAAATATTTATTCCGGGAAAAATGGATGCTTCCAAAACAATGTAGTCGGCCTTTCTGGAAACTTTTAT
>CAYMZV010000168.1:1458-9099 GCA_964394965.1 uncultured Chryseobacterium sp. | reverse complement strand
GATGATCAACAATACATCCGGGAATTTTACGGCAACGGGATAAATGTCCACAACGAATCCGGCACTGAGATGGATGAACCCGAATTTCTCCTGCAGGAAACAAAGTGTAAGTCCGAGAATGGAGCCGATGATGGTTCCTGTAATTGAAATCAACAATCCCTCGGAGAAAAATATTTTCCGGATCACGGGAAGATCTGCGCCGATGCTCCACAACACGCCGATGTCTTTTTTCTTTTCAATGATGAGCAATGTCAATGAACCGATCGTATTGAAAGTGGCAATGAATAAGATGAAAAGCAGAATCAGGAATGTCCAGACTTTTTCCGACTTGAGTGTTTCGAATAAAAGTTCGTTTTGCTGATAACGGTTCTGCACCAGGTATTTCGGTCCGAGAATTTTTTGGACGGCACTCACCACTTCATCCGGATTGATGCCGGACTTCACGCCCATTTCCGCCGAGGTGCTTTCCTTCGTGTAATCCATCAATTTTCGCGCTTCCTCAATCGGAACAATTACATACTTCCCGTCGAAGTCGCTGCTCACGGAATATTCTCCCGATACATAAACAATATCCTTGTTGAATGGGTCCTCGGCGAGATTATTGAAATCCACCGTAAGATTCCTGTCGCGTTTGGGAACAAACAAATCCAGCGGAGACATTTCCCCGAGATTCAAGCGGTTCCCTATTTCCTGTCCGACAACGGTACCAACCATGTCTTTCGGATGCAGATTATAATCCCCTTCGCGAACCACCGTATCAAAGCGCGTGTCCTTCACATAATCATCCGAAACACCGCGCATGGTCACGATCAATTGGCGGTCTTCACTTTCCACCAAAACATTTTCATCCACAATTTCCGTATACCAAGCCACTCCCGGGATTTTTTTCATCGCGACCACATCCGCCGAATCGAGCACGAATGTTTTTCCCTTTATCGTTGTGATGCGAACATCGGAATGAAAAGAATTGTAAAGCGATTCCACCAAATCCGAAAGGCCGTTCATCGCCGAAAGAATGATGATGAGCGCCGCAGTGACAACCGCCACACAAGCCACAGAAATTCCCGTCACGATATTTATCGCATTATGCGATTTGCGTGAAAAGAGATAACGGCGGGATACGAAAAAGGTAAAGTTCACCTTGAAAAGGAATGATAAATGATGAATGGTAAATGATTAATCATCTGAAAGAAAATTTAATTCAACATTCATCATTAATCATTCATCATTGAATTACTTCCATGCTTTCACAATCAATCCTGTTCCTGTCTTGTGGTGAGAACTGACGTCCATCCAGTTCAACAGGTAAGCGAATGGATAAGTGATGAGAAAATAAAATGGGATGATGATGAAAAACAATTTGGAAACGCCCAACAATTGAATCGGCCATTTCATGGAAAGACGCCACGAAATTTTCCCGGGTGCCCCGTATGAATACAACGCTTCCACTTTCGAGAATCCGGAACGTTTAAATTTGTCCGTAATGTCCTGCATATTGTAACCGTCGCGCACGTGTTCGCCGATGAAAGAACCGTCACCGTCTTCATGCACATCGGAACCGCCCTGATCGGAAGGGGTGGAAATCAAAAGCATTCCGCCTTTTTTCAATGACGCGGCAATATTCACGAATACGGCTTCGTCCTCGAGAATATGTTCCATCACATCCACCGAAAGTGCGAGATCAAAATAATTTTCCTTTTTGTATTTCGTCAAATCGCCCACTTCAAAATGCACATTGTTGCGGCCGACCTGCTTGAAAAATTTATTGCAATCCTCCACCTGTTCCTCTTTCACATCAACAGCAAGGATTTCCCATTTCGGATTCATTCCGGTGAGGTAATAAGTATGCTGACCGTAACCGGATCCGGCATCAAATATTTTTATGTCGTCACCCTTGCCTTTCGCCCACGCACGCAACTCGCGGTGGATGTGCCACGCGCGCAGCATGAGCAAGTCGAGCAACTTGTAAAACAGTTTCCGCCTGAAAGGGGATTTATTGAAAACACTGCCGAGACTTCTTTTAATCGGATCGTATTCCATAACAGAATTGGAAAATTATTTTTTCAAAAGTTCGTTGATGTGCTCTGCGTAATCGATGGAATCGTCGAGATAAAAAATCAATTCCGGAATGACGCGCACCTGTTTCGCAATTCTGTTTCCGAGATTGCGGCGAAGCTCCGGTGTTTTTTCGCGGATCAGGTTGAGCAATTTGTCCTTGTCCTTCACCGGAAATAAACTCACATAAATTTTCGCCACACCAAGATCCGGGCTCATTCTTGCCAAGGTCACCGTAATCATGACATTGCCGAAAAGCCCACGCGACTCGGTGAGAAAAATTTCCGCCATTTCCTTCTGGACAAGGCGGGCCGATTTCAATTGACGGGTGGATTCCATTGGGCGCAAAGGTAGGAAAAGAGCGGCAGAAAGAGTGACCGCAAGAGCGGCAGGAAAAAGAGCGGCAATGGCAGCGCAGCAAGTTGTGATTTATTACCGGAAAGTTCCATAAAACTTTTTTTACCGCCACTGCCGCTTAACGCTACGGCGTATCTTTGCATCATGGACTCCTATGTATATATAATGGCGTTGCACGTCATTTTTGTTGTTTGCTGGTTTGCCGCCTTGTTTTATATGCCGCGACTTTTGATTTATCATGTTGAAGCGGCGGCGAAGCAGGAGCCCGACCGAACAATCCTATCGGAACAATTGAAAATCATGCAGCGGCGCTTGTGGAATGCAATTGCGTGGCCTTCGATGCTGCTCACGTGGATTTTCGGATTGTGGATGATTGTCGACAACCAAATCATGTTCACGAATGGATTGGTGGACAATCTGCTTGTTCAACCTTGGTTCATCCTCAAGTTGGTTTTCGTTTTTTTGCTTTCGCTTTATCATCTGCAAACACATTTCATTTTCAAGCAACATCAAAAAGATGCAATGAAATGGTCTTCGTTCAAGTTGCGTATGTGGAATGAAGTGGCAACGATTTTTTTATTCGCGATTATTTTTCTCGTCATTCCAAAACCGAAGTCGGGTTGGATATGGGCGATCTTGGGATTGGTGCTTTTCATTCTCGCCATTTTTTCGGCTGTTGCCATTTACAAGGCGAACCGCGAGAAAAAGGAAGATGTTTCCGTTGGAAAAGATTCCACCGACGAAGAAAAAAATTCCTGAAACAGATTTTGGATTGAAGGAAAAGTCGGTTTTGAAAAAACGTATCGAAGGGCAATTAACATTTCTTTGTTAAAACATTTTCATTGCTAACATCAGCGTAACACTTACACAATACTCGCTGCCTAGGTTTGTTCACTTCTTTCAATCATGGACAAACCGAAAAAAAGAATTCTCATTGTGGATGACGAACCGGACATCCGCGAATTCATCAGTTATAACCTTATCAAGAAAGGTTACGATGTTTTCACCGCTCCGGATGGAAAATCAGGATTCGACCTCGCCGTTGAACACCGTCCACATCTCATTCTGCTGGATTTGCTCATGCCGGTGATGAATGGATTTGAAACCTGCATCCGTCTCCGTAAAAATCCCTATTTCGCCGAAACAAAAATCCTTTTCCTCTCCGCACTCAGCGAATCGCACGTGCGTGATCTCGGTGTTCAGTTGGAAGTGGATGCCTACATTTCAAAACCGATCCGCATAGAATTATTGCTCAAGCGAATTGATTTCTGGATGAAACAGGCGGGATAACTGAAGGAAAAAGCGGCAGAAAAAAGTGGCAGTGGCAGAAAATATCTGGAATCCGCAGTTTGAAAATTTTTGATTGTCATTCTAGTAATCCGGACATCTTACCGGACGAATCGAAGGATCACTTTTTGAGGATCCATGCACCGGGCAAATCCCCACTCACACTGGTCACGAATTTTTCGGCTTCGTCTTTCGTTGCAAAAGAGGCCAATGCAATATGGATCAATCTGCTTCGCACATGATTGATGACGGCAGGCTTGTATCCTTTCGCTTTCAGATTGGCAAGAAAATTATCCGCATTTTCAGGAACACCGAAACAACCACCGATTACATAATACCTCACTTCAGCAGTTGCAACATTCATTTTTTCGCCTTGCACTGAATTCGCAACCATTGTGGAATCGCGCACAACTTTATGGATGTCGACAATGAGCGGAGGTGCATTATCGGCAAGTGAAATTTTTGCAATGCCGTTGCTGTCCGGCTTCAGTTCATTCGACTGTCCTGCATTCTGTTTCACTTTCGAAAACCAATTGACGGAATGGTATTTCGAAACTTCCGCCTTTCCGAAAAAACCGAATCCGGCAAGCCCATTTGTATTTTGTGACGTGAACCAAAAAGCGGCGGCAAGAATCGGAACTGCAATTGCCGATGCAACCAAAACCCTGCGTGTACGGCTGCGCACGGGTTTGGGCGATTTCAACTCTTCGGCAACAACACGGTCTTCACGTACAATCGGTTTTTTGATTTCAGGTTCCGCCTCGCGCAAAATCGGCATGGATTGGAAAGATCCCAATCCGAAAGAATCGATGAGATAATTTATTTCCGGAAATGTCTCGAATGAAATATTCTTTTCCGGATCGAGCGAAAGTGTTCCGAGATTATGCAACTCCACTTTTTTCCCCGCCTTCAATTGCGCCTGTATCTCTTCCACAAATTTTGCAACACCTTTCATCGCCACATCAAATGCACAGGGAAATTCATTCGCAATCGTCTGCGCCAACAATCCGTCATTCTGCTGCAAATGCTTGTTGAAAACGATTTGTTTCGAGGGAGGCGTGAATGTATGCTGGGCCGGATGAACTTTTGCAGACGCATACGTGGAAACAAACGCACCGAATCCGGGCACAACCACACAGTCGTGCTGGAACAGCAATTCGCTCAGGTAATGCCCTACGTTTATTTCATTTTCCAACATCAAACAAAAATAGCCAAAAGAGCTTCGGTCGGGGACTTGTTTTTTTCAACGAGATAATAACAGTTTCAGGAATAGGGTGTTAGAATCGAATAATGTTTCTCGGAAGGATTTTTTGACGGAGGGGAACCATTTCTTTTCCTGGCTAAGCTTGAGGGCTTTACGTTGCTCCCGAAGCTTCGTGACGGGCTATCGGGAAACATTTTCCCATTCACAATCAGCCGGAACCGATGTCTTGTTTTCCACCTGAACCTTTAATAGTGGAGCCTCCACAATGCCCGATTTCATTGGCTTCCAAGAAGAATTGATCCGATTTCCAACCGAAATGAATTTCAGATAATATTGAATTATTGGATTGGCGGCGGAAAAAATCGGATGAACATTTGCTCCATCAAATTCAAACACTAAACCAAACACAAAACAAAATGGAACAAATGAACAACACCCAAAATCCAGGTAAAGGTCTCGGCACAACAGGTTTTATTCTCAGTCTCTTGGGACTCGTAGTCGGCTTTGTAATTTATATGGTTTGCGCTGCCTCCGCAGTTTTCGGTGGTGGAATGGGACTCGCAATCGGCTGGTCGGTTTTCTGCGCAATCGGACTGGTGCTTTCCTTCATGGGAATGAGTAAGTCGAAAGCGACAGGACACAAACCCGGTCTTGCCATGGGCGGATTGATCTGCGGAATCATTGCAGTCGTTTTCAGCTTGTGGACAATTTATACGGTTCACGTTGTTCATTCCACCATGGGAACTGCCATGACGGATTTGACAAGCGGTCTCGACAGCCTTTCCAAATCCATGCAACATTCACTCGACAGCATGACGAAAGATACAGCTACACACAAATAATCTGCCGGGCAAAACCATCCTGAAAAATCGGGAGAACTTTTCAGGAAATAAAAAAGCGGATCCAAATGCGGATTCGCTTTTTATTTTTTTGCGTGAGGGATAGAAGTGGAAAGCCCACAGCACACAACAAAATCAAATTCAGCAATAATTTTTGCGAGGACTTGGAACAGATAGCCCGACCTTACGAAGGAAGGGCACGCCCAATTGATTATTTGAAATAAATTTCCCTGAAAGGCGAAATGACACTTGGGTAAATGCCATTAACGAGAAAAGTGTCACGGACTACCACATTGATTGTCGCCGTATCCTGAGTTGAAAAAATCGAGTAACGGCCTTCACCTTTTTCAAACATCAAAACACTTTTAAGACCGTATTCGAAACCGCCCGACAAAAAAACTTTTTTCGATTTAAATTTTTTATGGTCGTAATAAAATGTGAAATAATGCCGCTTCCCTTTTTTCAACTGATGAATGTCTTCATCAAATTTCACCTTACAGGTATTGCCCATCATCAACGTATCACCATTATCATTTGACAGTCCCGATGGATGATTGCAGGAACTGCCAATGATCAGAACTAAAAACAGGTGAAAAACTTTCCGACTTTCCAACTTTTTATTACTTGATCAACTGGAAAAATCCGTGATATTCTTTTCCTGTGTCTTTCAGGGTCAGCACATAATAATAGGTTCCGTCAACGAATTTGCTTCCGTTCCAATCGTTCGCATAACCGTCTTTCTCATACAATAATTTTCCCCAGCGATCATAAATGTCAACGTGGTTGTTGGCATAATATTCGAGATATTTGAATACCAGCATATCGTTCACGCCATCGCCATTCGGTGTAATCACATTCGGTGCTTCCACTTCCGCCGGAATCACGGTGATGTCCTGGCAAATCGAGTCGGTGCAATTGTGATTGGTGATGACATCGAAACAAACGTGATAAATTCCGGGATTGGCAAAAGCATGCGTTGTGTTTTCCTGCGCAGAAGTGGCGGTATTGTCACCGAAATTCCACAACCAACCCGATGCGGTGGCGGCAAAAATCTGCGAGTTGTCTGAAAACACAACCGGCACACCGGTAACGCACGGAGTGGAATAAGTGAAATTCGCATTGGGCAACGGATCGACCACAACAGGAATTGAAACGGGCGGCGATGTGCATCCGTTCGAAGTGGCTGTTGCCGTGTAAGTGGTTGACGTGGATACATTCGAAACATTATTGATCGTATCGGAAATGTTTGAAGTTCCCGTATGGCTGTTTCCGCTCCAGTTGATCGTGCTTCCCGAAAGACAGGAAGTGAGTGTGATGGAAACGGGTTCTCCCGAACACAGCGAATCGGGATCGGGCGATACGGTGAGCGTCGGTGTTTCGTTGATGTGCAAATATTTTGTCGGCAATCCGGTAACCACATTTCCACAAGCGTCAGTAACCGTCGGTGGAGAAACGGCAATGACAGTTACCGTATCGCAATATCTCGGGCAATTCGGAAGTGTGAACGTGAGTGCTTGCGCCGTATTTCCGAAACTGCATCCCGCCGGCGAGCCCACCACAATATTCGATGCCATCCAGGGATGCGAAATCGTATAGGGAGGAACACCATAATGAACATCAACGGTGCCGGTGAATGTGCATACATTGGAACAGATGGGAGCGTTCTGCACAGTGAATTTTGTTCCGTACGTTTCCACTGTATGTCCAACGACAAAAGCCTGAAAAGGCCACAGTGTGGTAACGGCATCGTAACGGATGTACGTAGTGTTGCAACCTGTGCTCGGACCCGTACGCGATAGATCCATGCGCAAATAAAAAGTTCGCTGGCTGCAGCTTTGCGGGAAGCAGCACATGAGCGGAGTTCTCAGATTGAACGTGTCGAGATAAGCTGTTCCCGGA
>CAYMZV010000168.1:0-1448 GCA_964394965.1 uncultured Chryseobacterium sp. | reverse complement strand
ATCGGCATAATAGCTTGATGTGACAATCAATCCGGTGATGGCGATTTGTGCGGGGATGGTAACGAGAATGCTGTCCGTATTGAAAGCGGGTGAAATGCACGAAGGCATGTTACCGTTCGACCACAATGAAATGGGACCGGTTACCAACGGATCAATAGTGACGGGATAGGAACGTGAAGCGTCATTCAGCCATGAAGCGGGAACAAGCAAATCAAGATATTGGTGACCGTTTTCGTTGCGCAATTTGTAAGTCCCGATGGTATAACTGTTTGTTCCGTCAAAACAAATGGGAGCGTAAACAGTGGAAACAACTTCACCGGAAGTGGAAATCAATTCATAATCTCCTGTCCAGCCACCATTCTCTTCGCGTCCCCGCTCACCCTTGCGGAAAGAGAACCCCTGCGGGATTTCAATCTCTTCGGAAATTTTCAGGAAACCGTTTTGTGTGGCAACCGGTTGATTCAATACGTAATTGTATTTTATTCCATTCAATCGGAAATGATAATCCTTGTTCATTCCGGGAATGATATTCGCAATGGTTGCCACTTCACCATTCATCACAGGAACACGAAGCGGAACGGCATTTCCATTCACTTCCATATTTTTCCCGAAAACAAATTGTGTGGAATTCCCTGTGGAAACCGCAGCACTTCCGTCATTATTTAAAAATGTCGGATAAGGTTGCGCAGCAGCGGACCATCCTTCGGCAGTCGCTTTCGGAGTGAAATCAATATTCTGCAATGCTCCCGTTGCATCGTAATAATTCAAGGGAGCTGCACTGTAATGGGTAATGACCCTGCCATCGGGAGTGGTGTAGGAAGAGGAATGGATGGTGCGCTCGGAAATGTTTTCCTTCCAATGTTCCCTGTCCCGCAATTGATTTTGCTCTTCCGAAGTGTCTTGTTTCGGAGCAGTCAATGGCGCACTGAGTTCGGATGCCGATTTGTTGCCTTGTGCAAAAAGCAAGACAGGAAAAATTGCAGGCAAAAAAAACTTCACCGCATTACGGATGGAAGTCATGATGAATATGGGTTTTGTGATGGGTGTTTACCATTATAAAAATAGGTAAAATTTATATTACCGAAACCGTCGAAGAAATCGCATTTGTCAATTGATCTGTTGACGGGATTTTTTCCAGAAGAGGAACATGAGCAGACCCGATAAGGCCAATCCTCCCATGGAAAGTGCGATGGGCGGATTCCAGCTTGCAACAGTTGCCGAGTGCTGGGAAAAATAGGAAACAACAATGGAAAATGCGTTGAACATGAAATGCATCGCAATGCCCGCGCGCAAGGAACCTGTCCAATAAAAAGCATATCCCAACATCAAGCCCGCAAGAAAAATGACAGGGAAACCGGCTGGATCGAAATGCACAAAACTGAAAAATGCAGCACTCATGAAAACCGACAGGTGCGGCTTCTTTGTCCACTCCGAAAAAAGCTGTTGCA
>CAYMZV010000167.1:0-9156 GCA_964394965.1 uncultured Chryseobacterium sp. | reverse complement strand
GGAAAAACGAACGAATATGTATATCACGCTTACAGATCCTATTGGTTCGAGGGAAATGACATTGTGTGGAAAGAATATACCGATGATACGCTTGGCAAGAAAAAACACAACAACTCAAATCTTCCAAAAAGTAAATTGGGTTCCAACGATTCCGTGAAAATCTGGCATTACCCAATGGCCGATGCAATTTATCCCATAAATCCTTCTTTCCCGATTGTCAATGATACCGTCAAGGGTTATGTGGAATTCTATGCTTACGGGCAGACGCGGAAAATCCATAAGACAACTGCAGAATTGAGAAGTGAAATACTCGCCAACCTGATTCAAAAAAGATTTGTTTTGGGAACGGATAATTTCGGAAGGGATTTGTTGAGCAGGCTGATGATCGGAACACGGATATCGCTTTTTGTCGGATTGATTTCCGTTGCGATCTCTTTGCTCATCGGAATTTTGATGGGCGCTATTTCAGGATTTTTCCGCGGATGGGTCGATGATCTCATCATGTGGTTCATCAATGTCGTTTGGTCCATTCCCACCTTGTTGCTCGTGATCGCCATCACACTCGTTCTCGGAAAAGGAATCTTCCCGATTTTCATTGCAGTGGGATTGACGATGTGGGTGGAAACGGCACGTGTGGTGCGCGGACAAATACTCAGCGTGCGCGAAAAGGAATTTGTGGAAGCGGGTAGGGCGCTTGGATTTTCAAACTTGCGCATTATCATTCGACATGTTCTTCCCAATGTCATGGGACCGGTGATCGTGATTTCCGCAAATAATTTCGCATCGGCAATCCTGATTGAAGCTGGATTGAGTTATCTCGGAATCGGTGTGCGCAGTCCAACACCGTCTTGGGGAATCATGATCAGCGAATACAAGGGTTACATTCTTACCGGTGATGCTTATCTGCCGGTGCTTCCCGGAATTGCAATCATGTTCATTGTACTTGCATTCATGTTGCTTGGAAATGGATTGCGTGACGCCATCGATACAAAACTCGTTGGGGAAGATCAGATCATGACCTGATAAAATTTTCAGATTCCGGATTGGCATTATTTGTTTTCGGGGACTTTGTTTTTTGGAATCTTCCCATTAATATTTCTAATTTAGCAGAACACACACGAATTCATTTTACGCTAACACACACTTATGCATATTGCAATCGCCGGAAATATCGGATCCGGAAAAACTACCCTGACTACCCTGCTGTCCAAGCAATACGGATGGCAAGCGCATTACGAAGACGCGGACGAAAATCCATACCTCAGCGATTTTTACGAAGACATGCAACGTTGGTCTTTCAACCTGCAGATTTATTTTTTGAATAGCCGTTTTGCACAGGTGCAGGAAATACGCGCGTCAGGCCGCAACGTCATTCAGGACCGCACCATTTACGAAGACGCTCACATCTTCGCTCCCAATCTTCACGCCATGGGTTTGATGACCACGCGTGATTTTGACAATTATTTTTCGCTGTTCCATCTCATGGACACGTTGGTTTCACCTCCCGACCTCATTATTTATTTGCGCGCATCCGTACCCACACTCGTTGCGCAGATTCAGAAACGCGGACGCGATTATGAAAATGCAATCCGCATCGATTATCTCAAACGTCTCAACGAAAGATATGAAGCATGGATTTCCACTTACGAAGCCGGCAAGTTGCTGATCATCGACGTGGATGAAAATAAATTTTCGGAAAACCCCGAACATCTCGGCGAAATCATCAACAAGATAAATGCCGAAATCAACGGATTGTTTTAGTGATTAGTTATAGTGATTGGAAAAGGCGTTTCGTTAGGAACGCTTTTTTTGTTCACGGTATTTTCACCGCATTTTTTTTGATGGTGGAGCACAACATTTTCTTTTTCTGCAATCACCTTTCCGGCTGTACGTTTCAAGTCCTCGCGCTGCTGCGGGCTTTCCACTTCCATCCGGGCTATTTCCAATCATCACTTTTTCCCGCACAAAAAAAAGGATCATCCATGGACGATCCTTTTTGTATTCTTTCAATCAGCGAAAATCAGCGTAATCTGTGGCTCTATTTATGCCCCGCCGCACATTTGTCACCGCAATTTTTCTGGCACTCCTCTTTTGAGGAACAGCCTTTGTCACATCCCGGCATGCAGGAAGAACTGTGACACGATGCGCTGTCTCCTGAACATTTCATTCCAACATGTTTCAAACACATTTCCTTTTCTTCCGGACTGCATCCGATCGAATCGCAATAATGTGCGCATTGTTCGGCAGTCATCGTCATGCATTTGCTCATGTCGCATTTCATGTTGCCTTGCATCATGCAGCATTTGCCGTTGTTGTTTCCGTTCATCGAACAGGAATCCATTTTCGGAACGGCGATGTAAGGTGCAATCACCAATGAAACGATCGACATCAACTTGATGAGAATGTTCATCGATGGACCTGAGGTATCCTTGAATGGATCACCGACAGTATCACCGGTAACCGAAGCCTTGTGCGGATCCGATTTTTTATAAAATGTTTCACCGTTGATCACGGCACCTTTTTCAAAAGATTTTTTTGCATTGTCCCAAGCGCCACCGGCATTGTTCTGGAACATTCCCATCAACACACCTGAAACGGTTACACCGGCAAGCAATCCGCCGAGCATTTCCGCTGAAGAGGAATCGGGAAATACATTCTTGAATCCGAATCCGATGATCACTGGAACCAGCAATGCAATTGCACCTGGAATGATCATTTCACGGATGGAAGCTTTCGTTGATATGGCAACACATTTTTCGTATTCGGGTTTCGCCTTGTACTCCATGATGCCCGGAATTTCACGGAACTGGCGACGCACTTCGTTCACCATGTCCATTGCCGCACGACCGACAGCTGCGATTGCAAGTGAAGAGAAAATGTATGGAATCATTCCTCCTACAAACAGCATGGCAAGTACGGGCGCCTTGAAAATGTCAATGGAAGAAATTCCGGCAACGCCAACAAAAGCGGCGAACAGGGCAAGCGCTGTAAGTGCAGCGGATGCAATTGCAAATCCTTTTCCGGATGCCGCAGTGGTGTTTCCAACCGCGTCAAGATTATCAGTGCGTTCGCGAACTTCAGGAGGAAGCTGACTCATTTCCGCAATTCCACCTGCATTATCTGCAATCGGACCGAATGCATCAATCGCAAGTTGCATCGCTGTGGTTGACATCATTCCAGCTGCTGCAATTGCAACTCCGTACAATCCTGCGAAATGATAGGAAGTCATGATACCTGCCGCGAGAACAAGAATCGGTGCAACAGTGGATTCCATTCCGACGGAAAGTCCACCGATGATATTTGTTGCGTGACCTGTTCCTGATTTCTGGATAATGGAAAGCACAGGACGTTTTCCCATTGCCGTATAATATTCTGTAATGATCGACATCAATGCGCCGACAATCAATCCGATTGCAATCGCGATAAACACATTGAAATTTGTAAATGCATATCCGCGAATGGAAAGTTTTTCGGGAAGCATGTACATCACCAGGAAATACGAAGCGATGGTGGAGAGGATAACGGAAGACCAATTACCGAGATTCAATGCTTTTTGCACACTGCTTTTTTCCGAACTGATGCGAACGAAAAAAGTTCCGATGATTGAAAAGATGATTCCCAATCCGGCAATCAGCATCGGAAGAAGGATAGGGGAAAGTCCGTTGAATTTATCTCCTGTTGCATCAATTTCTTGTCCGAGAACCATTGTTGCAAGAATGGTTGCCACATAAGAACCGAAAAGATCGGCGCCCATTCCGGCAACGTCTCCAACATTGTCACCGACATTATCCGCTATGGTTGCAGGATTACGAACATCATCTTCGGGAATTCCGGCTTCCACTTTTCCAACCAGGTCGGCACCGACGTCTGCGGCTTTCGTATAAATTCCTCCACCTACGCGTGCGAAAAGTGCGATAGACTCTGCACCCAATGAAAATCCGGTGAGTACTTCAATGGCAGTTCTCATTCCTTGTGCGGTGAGCTCAGCGGTTGAACCAACGGGAACAAACATTTTATAAAACACAATGAAGAGTCCGCCGAGACCGAAAACTGCAAGTCCTGCAACACCGAGTCCCATAACTGTGCCACCGGCGAATGAAACTTTCAATGCTTTCGCCAAACTTGTTCGCGCAGCCTGCGTAGTACGTACGTTCGCACGTGTGGCGATTTTCATTCCGATATATCCTGCAGTTGCCGAAAAGACCGCACCGATGATGAATGCAACAGCTATGATCCAATTGGAATGGATTGCCACCCCATTGATTTCATGTACTGTTCCGCTCCAGGCAAGAAGTCCTGCTGCAAACACTACGAAAATGCTGAGGATTCTCCATTCGGCTTTTAAAAATGCCATTGCGCCTTTTGCAATGTAACCGGCAAGTTCCTGCATGTTTGCATCACCGGCATCTTGTTTGGAAACCCAAGCGGCTTTTATGGCCATGACCAACAATCCCACCAAGCCAAGAGCTGGAACTGCGTAAACAATTGATTCGTTCATATATACTTGTTATTGCTTTATTATCAAGCGATTAAGGTGCCCAATCGCTTTATAGGGGCGCAAACTTACGAAGAAAAAACTGATTTGAAAAAGGGAAATCACTCCTGTTTTATGATGAAAAATCAACAAATATGGATTTGGAAGAAATGGAAAGAAATTGCACCTGATTGATTGCCCGATTCTCCTTTCAGTGAAAAAGCATTTTTATGAATTTTCGATACAGAATAATGGGCATAAAAAAAGGGCGATCCTTGAATCGCCCTTTTGATTTTCAAAACCAGATTACTGTTTGAGGAATTTTTTCACGACAACATTGTTTCCCGAAATTATTTTTACGAAATAAGTTCCATCGGCAAAGTTGGAAATGTCGATTGATTTATTCCATGAATTGGAAATGTCGGAAGCCTTGTCGGAGAAAATATTTTTTCCTTCAACCGAGAATATTTCCACCGCAATGGTTTCCCCTTCCATTCCCGAAACGCTCAATGTAAATGCTCCGCTGTTCGGATTCGGATAAATTTCAACGGAAGAAGCGCCTGTAGCTTGCGAGATTCCCGTGCATGTTTCAACAACAATATTTTGAGTGGTTGAATCGGTACATCCAAAAGGATCCGAGTAGGTGTAGGTGATCGGCCATGTTCCCACTCCGGCAGTTGAAGGGAAATAGAATCCGCCGCTTTCACCGACTCCAGTATAAGTTCCTCCAACCGGCGATCCGCCTGTCAACAGGAATGCTCCGTCACTCATACACACTGTGTCTTGTCCGAGAGAAAGTGTAACTACAGGAGGTGTGTGAATCGTTATCAGAATTGCATCCGAAGCATAACAGCCTCCAGCAAGGGTATCCGTCACTGAATAAGTTCCACTGGTGCTCACTACAATTGTTTGTGTAGTCGCACCTGTACTCCAATGATAGTTTGCACCCGGATTTCCCGCATCAAGCGTAACTGTTCCTCCGCATTGTGCAATGTTCGGCCCGAGATTTACAATAGGCGCAGAATTTATCGTAACAGAAATGCTGTCTCGTGTTGTGCAACCGAATGAGTTGGTTGCATCAACAAAATAAATTCCCGTTGTGGAAACTGTAATGGTTTGTGTTGTTGAAGTGTTATTCCACAAGTAAGTGTCTCCCGGATTTCCTGCGTCAAGAACAACCGTTCCGCCGCATTGCGCCACATCAGGACCGAGATTGACAACTGGAGCGGGATTGATTGTGATTGAAATCGTATCCGACGCCACGCAACCTCCGGTCAATGTTGCAGTCACATAATAGGTTCCACTCGCAGTTGGCGAAATTGTTTGTGTGGTTGCTCCGGTATTCCACAGATAAGTTGCCCCAGTTAATCCTGCATCAAGTAAAACGGAACCGCCGCATTGTGTTACGTCTGGTCCGAGATCAACAACAGGATTTGAATTGTAATTGACATTTACGGTGTCGTTTCCTACACATCCGAATGAATTGGTGACGGCAACAAAATAATTTCCGCTTGTGGAAACCAATAATGTTTGTGCGGTGGAATTGTCGCTCCACAAATAATTGTCACCTGGATTTCCCGCATCCAATGTTACTGTTCCAACACAAATCACAACGTCCGGTCCAAGATTTACAACCGGTGTTGGATTCACGGTGATCATGATGGAATCCATATTGGTGCAACCGTTCGCGTCTGTTCCTGTAACGGTATAAGTTGTGGTTGATGATGGGGAAATGACAATTGATGATCCGCCCAATGATCCGGGCATCCATTGATAAGAGGTGGATGGTCCGGAAGCGGTTAACGTTGTGTATGAACCGGAACAAATTGTAGTTGCAGTTGCTGAAACGGAAACCGGAAGGACAGGCGGTTCGGTAATTGTGAAACTAGGATTCATTGTACAACCGTTTGCATCTGTGATGGTGCAAGTGTAGGAGCCTGCAGTTAATCCGGATGCCGTTGCTGTATTTCCTCCGGCAGGCATCCATGCATACGTGTATGGGCCTGTACCGCCTGAAACGGTCAATGCGAGTGAACCGTCATTTCCTCCATGACAGGTGACATTCACCTGGGCAACGGAATTTGTAATTGCAGAAGGTTCGGTAATGGTTACAGTTTGTATTAAAGTACAACCATTGGTTCCGTCTGTGATCGTACAGGAGTAGGTTCCTGCAGAAAGATTTGTCGCAGAACTTGCAGTTCCACCGCTTGGCGCCCAAGCATAAGTGTAAGTGCCCGATCCTCCGGAAACAGTAACGGCTGCATTTCCATTGCTGGCTCCATTACAAGTGTTATCGTTTTGTGTTGTGGTGGCTGAAAGTCCTGTTGCAGGTTCAGTAATTGTGAATGTGCTGGAAAGTGTACATCCGTTTGCGTCGGTTGTTGTGCAGGTGTATGATCCTGCAATGAGGGTGACAGCCATATTCCCATTTCCACCCGACGGCGCCCACGCATACGTGTAAGGTCCGGTTCCACCTGAAACGTTGACTGTTGCATCACCGGAATTTCCACCATGGCAGGTAACATCGGTTTGAGCGGTTGTTGCGGTAAGTGCGGGCGGTTCTGTAATGTTGAATGTTTGTGTTAAAGTACAACCATTCGCATCGGTGATGTTGCAGGAATAATTTCCCGCTGACAGTCCAGATGCCGTCGCTGCATTCCCACCGCTCGGTGACCATGCATAAGAATACGCGGGGGTTCCTCCCGAAACCGTTACCATGGCAACACCATTATTTCCACCATTGCAACTTACGTTTGTTTGCATTGAAGTTGCGGAAAGTGCGGATGGTTCGGTAATGGTTACTGTTTGTGTTATAGTACAACTATGGGAGTCCGTTATGGTACATGAATAGGTTCCAGCGGTAAGCCCTGATGCTGTTGCCGCATTTCCTCCCGTTGGTGACCAAGAATAAGTATAGCCGGGTGTTCCACCGCTAACGTTAACCGTTGCACTTCCTGTGTTTCCGCCGTTGCAGGAAACGTTTGTTTGTGAGGTGATGGAAGATGCCAGTGCGGTTGGTTGTGTTATAGTACAAGTTGCGTTGATGTTACACAAGTGTGAATCCGTAACGGTGCAAGTGTAGGTTCCGGGGCAATAACCGATGGCAGTTGCTGTTGTTGAAGGATTGGAAGTCCAACTGTAAGTATAGGCAGGTGTACCGCCCGTCACTGTTGCTGTTGCTGATCCGTCGCAGCCTCCGTTGCAGGTTGCGGCGCTTGTGGAAATTGAAAGTGTCAAGGCGGATGGTTGGGTAATGGTAACGGTTTGTGTTATAAAACAACCATTCGCATCGGTGATTGTGCAGGTATAGACCCCTGCTGACAATCCGGATGCCGTTGCAGCATTGCCACCTGAAGGCGCCCAAGCGTAAGTCAATGCCCCGGTTCCTCCGCTTGCAGTAATTGTTGCCGAACCATTTGATCCACCATTACATGAAACATTGGTCTGTGAAGAAACCGAAGAGGTAATTGCAGAAGGTTGAGTGATGGTCATCGTTGCCGTTCCCGTGCATCCATTGGCATCGGTAACTGTACAAGTATAGGTTCCTGGACAAAGTCCGGACGTTGTTGCAGCGTTTCCTCCACTGGGTCCCCAAGCATAAGTATAGGGCGAAAGTCCGCCGGAAGCGGAAACAGTTCCTGATCCATTGCAAGCGCCATTGCAAGTAATATTGGTCTGAGAAATAAGAGTGGCTGTTGGTCCGGAAGTGGAAGGCACTACAACAACGACAGTCATTGTGCAACTGTGCGCGTCAGTGATTGTGCAAGTATATGATCCGCCTCCAATGGAAGATGCAGTAGCTGCATTTCCGCCCGAAGGTGCCCATGAATAGGTATAGGCAGGTGAACCACCCGATACGACAACAGTTGCCGAGCCTGTATTGCCTGAGCACAAACTTCCAGTTGAACTGCTGGTCGCTGAAAGGGCTGTTGGCTGGGTGATGTTCACGGGTTGTGTTAAAGTACAACCGTTGCAATCTGTTATTGTGCAGGTGTATGAATTGGCGGCAAGCCCTGTTGCAGTTGCTGCATTTCCACCGCTTGGAGTCCACGCATAAGTATAGGTTCCTGTTCCTCCACCGGCACTTACAGTCGCTGCGCCATTGTTTCCCCCGTTACATGAAATGTTTGTTTGTGAAGTAATGGAAGAAGTGATGGCGCTGGGTTGTGTAATGCTGAACGTTGCCGTAGCCGTGCAACCGTGATTATCTGTTACCGTGCAGGTATAGTTTTGTGCCGTGAGTCCAGTAACGGAAGTTGTTCCCTGTCCCGCACCCGGAGCCGGTGACCAAGAATAGGTATAGGGTGAAGTTCCACCTGTTGCTGCATTTACCGAAGCCGCACCATTACTTCCTCCGTTACAGGCAATGTTCGTATGTGACAAGGCTGTAAGCGAAAGAGCGCTCGGTTGTGCAATGATCACGTTCTGCGTGTGTGTGCAACCATTGGCATCAGTGATGGTGCATACGTAAGTTTGTGCAGTGAGACCGGTGATGCTGACGGTTCCCTGTCCTGCACCCGGAGCCGGTGACCAAGAGTAGGTATAGCCGGGTGTTCCACCGCTTGCAGTAATTGTTGCCGAACCATTGCTTCCACCGTTACAGGCAACATTTGTTTGTGAAACAACGGAAGAAGTGATCGCACCGGGAGCTGTAATGATGACATTCTGTGTGTGTGTGCAAC
>CAYMZV010000166.1:6059-9268 GCA_964394965.1 uncultured Chryseobacterium sp. | reverse complement strand
ACCAGTGTAAATGGTTGCTTGGCATCAGATGCTGTCAACGTTACAATAAATCCTGTTCCGACTGTTGACCTTGGTGCTGATGTCACACAATGCGGTGGAACGGTTGCACTCGATGCAGGAAATTCCGGGAATGCTTATTTGTGGAATGACAATAGCACTGCACAAACATTGATAGTTTCTTCAACAGGAACTTACAGCGTAACCGTTACCGACGCGAATGGTTGCTTCGCTTCAGATGCCGTTAACGTCACCATCAATCCGAATCCGGTTGTGAATCTTGGCAGTGACATTACACAATGCGGCGGAACAGTCACTCTCGACGCAGGAAACCCTGGAAGTGCCTATTTGTGGAGCGACAACAGCACAGCACAAACACTTGTTGTTTCTTCGTCCGGAACGTACAGCGTGAATGTAACAACTGTTGCCGGATGCAATGCTTCGGGCTCAATCAACGTCACCATCAATCCAACTCCAATTGTTGATCTCGGACCTGATGTTGCACAATGCAATGGAACGGTTACGCTTGATGCGGGAAATCCAGGGGATACTTACATGTGGAGCGACAACAGCACAGCACAGACACTTTTGGTTTCTTCAACAGGAACTTACAGTGTAACTGTTACCTCTTCCAATGGATGTTTCGCTTCAGATGCAATCAACGTTACCATAAACAGTAATCCTGTTGTGAATCTTGGCAGTGATATAACACAATGCGGTGGAACTGCAATACTCGATGCAGGAAATCCCGGCGCAGGATATGCGTGGAGCACAGGTGAAACAACACAAACAATTACCGTCTCTTCAACCGGAACGTACAGCGTTCTTGTGACGCTTATTGGCGGATGCACGGCAACCGGTTCAATCAATGTTACAATCAATGCAAGTCCTACTGTAAATCTCGGACCTGATGTTTCGCAATGTGGCGGAACTGTTACACTCGATGCGGGCAATCCTGGCGATACTTATTTGTGGAATGACAACAGTACTGCACAAACCCTTGTGGCTTCTTCGACTGGAACTTACAGCGTAACGGTTACTGCTGCCAATGGATGTTTTGTTTCCGATGCCATTGATGTAACAATCAATTCCATTCCCGTTGTCAATCTGGGCAGTGATGTTACACAATGCGGTGGAAGTGTTACACTCGATGCAGGAAATCCAGGAAGCACTTACTTGTGGAGCGACAATAGCACTGCGCAAACTCTTGTGGCCTCTTCAACGGGAACATATAGCGTCACTGTAACAACTGCAGCCGGTTGCGCAAATTCCGATGCGATTGATGTTACGATAAACCCGGTACCGGTTGTGAATCTTGGTAGTGACATAACACAATGTGGCGGAACAGTGACTCTCGATGCAGGAAATCCCGGCGACACTTATTTGTGGAGCGACAATAGCACTGCACAAACATTGGTGGCTTCTTCATCAGGATCATACAGTGTAGCGGTTACAAATTCACAAGGTTGTGTCGGAAGCGATGCCATCAATGTAACTATCAATCCGGCTGTAACGCTTTCTCTCGGAGCTGACATTGCTCAATGCGGTGGAACAGTTACGCTCGATGCAGGAAATCCCGGCGACACTTATTTGTGGAGCGACAACAGCACTACGCAAACCCTTCTTGTTTCCTCAACCGGAACGTACAGTGTCACCGTTACGAATGCAAGCGGTTGCGCCGCTTCCGATGCCATCAATGTCACCATCAACCCAATTCCGGTTGTCAATCTTGGTAGTGATATAACACAATGTGGCGGAACTGTTACACTCGACGCTGGAAATCCCGGCGACACTTATTTGTGGAGCGACAACAGCACAGCACAAACATTGATCGCTTCGACAAGTGGAACGTACAGTGTTACGGTTACTTCTGCGGCAGGTTGCACAAATTCGGATGCGATAAACGTTACCATCAATCCTGTCCTGACAGTGAATCTTGGACCTGATGTTGCAATTTGCACAGGCACTGTTCCACTTGATGCAGGAGATCCAGGAAACACGTATCTCTGGAGCAACAGCAGCACGACACAAACAATCTCGGCAACAACAACTGGAATTTATTGGGTGGATGTGACAAATTCTTTCGGATGCACGACGCGCGATTCGGTTTCCATCACCATCAATTCAAATCCGGTTGTAAATCTTGGTCCTGATGTTACACAATGTGGCGGAACAGTTGTGTTGGATGCAGGAAATGCAGGTGCAACTTATTTGTGGAGCGACAACAGCACCAATCAAATGTTGACAGTGTCGGCAAGTGGAACTTATTCTGTCCTTGTTACATTAACGGGAGGTTGCACTGCTACTGATGCCATCAACGTTACCATCAATACCCCTCCTGTCGTAACATTTTCATTGGCAACCGACACAGCATGTTTGAACGGCGGTAATTTTACACTCTCCGGTGAATCGCCATTGGGTGGAACCTGGAGCGGAACAGGTGTAACTGGCAACTCATTTGACCCGCTTGTTGCGGGCCTGGGACTTACACCGATCACTTACACTTATACAGATGTAAATGGATGTACATCATCCGACACACAAAATCTTGATGTGGATATTTGCAGTGGAATTGCACAGGATGGAATCGGTATTCATCAAATTCAACTTTATCCGAATCCGACTTCAGGAACATTTGTTGTCACAATCAATGCTTCGCAAGGCGGGAAATTCACCGCTCAACTTTTTGGAACGGATGGAAAATTGGTAATGGGTCAGCAAGCGAATGGAAGTGGAATCATCACTGTTCCATTTAATGTTGAAGGAATTGCCAATGGAATGTACTTCCTGAAAGTGACCGATGAAAATGGACGTCAAACCACAATGAAAGTGGTGAATCAGCAATAATGATTCCCAATCTCACGAAAAGAAAGACTGTCCTTCAAGGGCAGTCTTTCTTGTTTTAAGAAAAACCCTTCGTGACTTTGTGCTTTCGTGGCAATTCCTTTTTTGCGTGAGGTGTGCTTACGAAAACAAAGCGGCAGAAAAGAAGCGGCAGGAGGCAGTAAAATAAAGTTATGTTATGATACTACTTACAAAAAACAACGCGGCAGAAAAGAAGCGGCAGGAGGCTGTAAAATAAAGTTATGTTATGATACTACTTACAAAAACAAAGCGGCAGGAATGAAGCGGCAGGAGGCCGTAAAATAAAGTTATATTATGATACTACTTACAAAAAACAACGCGGCAGAAAAGAAGCGGCAGGAGGCTGT
>CAYMZV010000166.1:0-5959 GCA_964394965.1 uncultured Chryseobacterium sp. | reverse complement strand
AAGAAGCGGCAGGAGGCTGTAAAATAAAGTTATGTTATGATACTACTTACAAAAAACAACGCGACAGAAAAGAAGCGGCAGGAGGCAGTAAAATAAAGTTATGTTATGATACTACTTACAAAAAACAACGCGGCAGAAAAGAAGCGGCAGGAGGCTGTAAAATAAAGTTATGTTATGATACTACTTACAAAAAACAACGCGGCAGAAAAGAAGCGGCAGGAGGCTGTAAAATAAAGTTATGTTATGATACTACTTACAAAAACAAAGCGGCAGGAATGAAGCGGCAGGAGACCGTGAAGATAAAGTTATACTGAAACACAACCGAAAACCGGCTACTGACTCATAATGACAAATTCGGTTCTCCGGTTTTTCTCCCTTCCCTCTTCCGTACCATTATCCGCAATCGGTTTTGTTTCTCCGTAACCATGAGAGCCTACAACTTGATTTCTCGGAATACCGCATTTCAGCAACGCCTGATAAACAGCATACGCACGCTCATTCGAGAGTTCCAGGTTTTTCGCAGGGTCACCCACATTATCCGTATGCCCATGAATTTCGATTTTCATGCCGGGATGATCCTTTAGATATTCGGCGAATTCCTCAATCACCACCATCGACTCGGGCTCAAGCACAGCGGAATTCGAAGCGAAATTGATATCGTGCAGCGTGTAAGCCTCTCCCACTTTTATTTTCGCCACACTCATTTGCTGCATCGGCACAACCGTTGTCTTGAAATCCTGTTTTCCTGAAACAAGTTGCGATGTAAAAGCGGAAGAATCCTTCTTGACGGTTATCACATAATCATTCTGCTTATCCACCCTGATGGCCGCCGTATAACTTCCGGAAATCGTATCGACCAACGCTTTTGTTTTTTCTTTTGTCTGCACATTTTTTACCTCAACAACCGCATTTCCCGTAAGTGGATTTCCATATTGGTCTTTCAGATCGCCTTTGAGAATCACCACCTGTGCGGGGCGCGCTTCCTTGTACAAATCAAATTGGTAAACATCATAACCACCTATTTGTCCCGGCATTTGTGAATTGGAACAGAAATATCCTGTTGTTCCATCCGTGCTCACAAAAAATCCGATCTCATCTCCGGTTGTATTGATCGGCATTCCCAAATTCACAGGCTCCTGCCAATTTCCCTTCGCATCCATGCGCGAATAAAAAATATCATATCCACCCACACTCGGATGTCCATTCGAAGAAAAATAAAGTGTCTGGCTATCCGTATGAATGAATGGTGATTTTTCATCGCCTGTTGTATTGATCGGCGCAGGCAAATCAACCGGAACTTGCCATTCCCCATCGGGACCTTTTTTCGTCATCCAAATATCAATTCCACCCAATCCTCCCGGACGGTTACTTGCGAAATACAATGTATTTCCATCGCCGGAAATGGAAGGTTGCGAATCCCAATATTCCGGATCATTCACCTTTTCACCAATGGAACGGATGGGAGTCCAAACACCATCAACCAAATCCGTTGTATAAATATCCGTGTTGCCGTCTTTTGTAATTGTATAGAAAAGATGTTTGTTGTCGATGGTCAAAGTTGCCGAACCTTCATTTGGATTTTTATTGAAAGGGTCATCCATGAATTCTCCCTTGTCGAATTCACCGTTCGCCTGCATTTTACTCATCGTAAAAACTTCCGCCATGCCTGTTGATTGCCATACACGATCCAGTTGATTGACGGGAATGCGGCGGATGTAAAGCGCTTCGGTATTGTCGGGAGAAATGATGGCCAGGTATTCATCGCGTTCAGTGCAAATCCCTTTTACGGGAACCGGATTGAACGGAACAGGATGATTTTTCACATCAACATAAAATTTTGCCCAACGCAACATTTCAGTTGCCTGCCCGGAATTGAAATCATAATCGTCACCGAGTTTTTTAGGATCATCCGTATCGTATTTCAGGTATTTATTGAGATAGATAATCGCGTTCGGATAATCCTCGACGAGATAATATTGCGTTCCCAATTGATAAAGAGGTTCCGCTCCGATTGTAGGGCAATTGTCAACCGCTTTTTTCAGGAATGGAATTGCGGCGGGATAATTCCCTTCGTTGTCATCTGCTTTCGCTTTTGTTTCAATCATTTTTGCCATGGCAAGATTTGCATCCGCCCAATCGGGTTCTGCCGCCAAAGCCTGTTCGAGAAATTTTTTCCGCTCGTCCCAAGTATATTTTTTCCTGTCTTTCGATTTCTCGAAATTCTTCAACGCATCCTGATCATCCACCGATTGACAGCCACTGTCGGATGTTGCATCTTTCTTGTCATCATCCTGGGCAACAAGAAAAGTGGGAATGAAAAACATTCCGGCGAGAAAAAAAATGCGGAAAAGGGAAAATGCTTTCATCTGAATGTGTTCTATCAATGACTATAACGAAAGTTGTGCCAATTTGGTACAGCTGATTTCAAATATGCTGCAACGATTTGAAATCATTTCTGCGGACAATTCTTGTCGTGCTCGTCTTGCGCCTTTTTAATTGCATCCGTTTCGGCCTGATCGGCATTGGCTTTCGCTTTTTTATTTTCGTCAATTCCTTTTTGACGCATCACGTCGGCGGCTTTTTTATTGGCGACTTTTGCTAGCGGATTGCTGCTGCTCTTTTCAAGATTATCCGCATTGGTATTGTTTGCCTTCAGCGCTTGATCCGCCAAATTGTAAGCGGCCGTTTTTGTCAGCTCTGCCTGTTTCTTCGCATCATCCAATTTCGCCTGCGCATCCTTGCAAGCCTGATCGGTTGCGTTATTGATAATAGCAGTCGCCGTTTTCTTCAACGTATCGACAACTGTTTTTTTCAATTCATCTGCAATATTTTCACCCGCCTCTTTCAGGTTGGTGGTGACAGTCGGATTTGTAACCGTTCCGCCAAACAAGGCCTGAACATTCACAACATCTCCGAGTTTTACCGGAACTCCTTTTGCCGTTGCACTTGAAACCAAACTGTTCAGGGCCGTATTCGCCGGACCAAATTCCTCGCGCGGAATTCCAACATTCATCACATATTTTATCGATTGGTCAATTCCCGTTGAACCGCCCATTTGTCCACTCGCTTTTCCAACCTTGAAATCGAATGGGTCGGTGGACACTCTTCCGTTTTCAATTTTGTAACTGACAAGATTCAAATCGGAGAATGTGACTTTTTTGAATTTGTTTATTTTCAATGCATCATCCAATTTATCCAACGGGGCAAAACCGGAAATCTCAACTTGCTTTGTAGAAAGCGTTCCCTGTCCGTTGACGGTCGTGATGACAGGCATCATCGCATGGTCGAGATCACTTGTATAATTTATTTTTGTCGAGAATCTTCCATTCGTATATTTTGCAACTGGAACCATTTTCGCAACGGTCGGGAAAGTCTTGAACGTTTGTTGAATGTCAAAATCATTCACGTCAACCTTGAAATCCACTTTCGGTACGGTTGGATTCTGTGTGGAATATTTTCCGTTCAATGTCATTTTCCCTCCCAACAAATTCATCATGAGATCGCTGATGGAAACCGTTTTGTTTCTCACCACAACCGTTCCTGCAACATTGTCCATGTTAATGTCCTGATAAATCAATTTCGAAATGGTAGACTTCAAGGTGAAATCGATATTTCCCGGAACATCAATCACCGACATGGCAGAAGTATCCGCAGGAGTTGCTGCGGCAGTTGTTGTAGACGGAGTCATGAATTGATTCAAATCCATCAGCGAAGAATTCATATTGAATGTTCCGCGCAAAAGCGAATCCTTGAAAAGATAGGTCATCAGATTATCAATTCTTCCGTCTGCATGAATGTCATTCCTGCCGAGTTTGCCGTCGAATTTTGAAAGCGCAATGAACTGCGGAGTGAAATTCATATTCATATCCGCAATGCTCATGTCATAACCCACCGATTTTGTCTTGTACAGCATGTTCAACACTTCCACTGTTCCGCTGCACTGGAATTGGTCGTACTGCGATTTTTCTATTTGCGACATCCGTCCGTTCATTTTCACATCCGCATTTATTTTTCCGTTCAACTCATCGTCTTTTTCGAGCGGCATCACATCTTTCAAGGAAGCGAGATCGACAGAGCATTTCAATGCGCCATTCATATTCGCATCGGAAACGGGAGTGGAAACATGCAACGTGGCATCAATCGGATTTCCGCCAAAATCAACATGGAATTTATTGACATCGATTTTGGTCTGGTCGGGCACTCCACTTGCATCATCAATCTTGCAATCGATATTGATTGCACTGACTGATTTTGGAACGGAAGGATATTGGAACATGCCATCCGTAATTTGGAAATTCAAACCGTAACCCGGCATTTTATTCTGTTTCTCGCTGTACAATCCTTTCAGGAATCCGTCGAAAGAAAGTTTGCCGGAAGTTTTTACCGTTGCAAAATCTTTTGTGTAGGCGCCGGGAATGAGCGAAAGGAAACTCTTGAATTCGCTTTGTTTCGCCTTGAATTTCAAATCCATGTTATAATCGTCGCCGGGCATTGCAAAAAAACCGTCGAGACCGAAACCAAGTTCATTCAGGTTGAATTCATTGTCCTTGAACGTGAATTTCCAGTTGACCATGTCCATATCCAAATCCGCTTTCACATCCGTCTTCACTTTGCTCAGGTAACTCATTCCGCCATATTCCACACTCAACCGCTCAATTGCCATTGCATTTTTCATGAGGAAATTGTCCTGTGTAAAATCGCCACTCAAGGAATAAGTCATGTCATCCAAAATGCCCTTGAAAGAAAGTGTCGCATCGTCATAAACGATATAGCCATTCTTGATCTCAAGATTTTTCAGTGACAATTTGAATTTTGTCGGTGCAGCTGCTGCGGCTGTCGGTTTTGAAGTGTCGGGTAAGGTAATGTCCCAATTCGATTTCCCATTCGCCAAGACCTTTGCAAAAATCCGTGGCTTGTCGAGTGAAACGGAATTCACCTTGTATTGATCTCCCTTGATGACAGAAATCAGATCGAGATCCAATTTCAATTCGGGCAAACTTGCCAATGTATCTTTAGCGAATTCACCTTTGCCGATCACTTTCACATCCTTGACAGTAAAACGGAAATCCGGAAAACTGCTGATCAGCGAAAGATCGAAATCTCCCCATGAAACCGTTGCATTGAGGTTTTTATTCACCTCGTCTTTTGCAAACTGAATGATCTTGTCCTTGAAAATGAATGGAAGAATGATAGCGGTAATGAGCAATAACAAAAAGGTTATTCCAGTCCATTTCATGATTCGTCTGAACAAACTTTTTTTCTTTTTGGGAGCGGTCGAAGAAGGCATATCGTATGATTAGAGTTTACATCCAAAGATACGGACGCTATAGCAACATATTGTTATGCCAATGAAAAAATCGGCATTAGGCAAATACTGCGGAATTGCCTTTGAAGAGAAAATAAAAAGAATGCTAAAAAGACGGAAAGACGGATCAGTATTTCACGACGCGATACACTTTTTTGCTATTGACGGATATGACAGTCAAAAAATAAATCCCCGAAGCCTGATCACTTACATCCAATGAAACCGTTTCCATGTCGGAAGAAATGTTCAATTGTTTTTCCTGCAACAAACGGCCGGTAATGTCAATCACACTTGCCGTCACCGTCTGACCCTTGTATCCGGAAAGCTGTACGTTGAAAATTCCTGCTGTTGGATTCGGGAAAACGGAAATATAATTGTCGGCGGGAACGAATTCCACACTGATCCAGTTGGAATAGAAAAACGATCCGTTGAAATCAACTTGACGCAAGCGATAATAATTCATTCCCGGATTAGGTGACATATCAGTGAAAGCATAATCTGTCAATTGATGCGTTGTTCCCGATCCGTCCACCATCCCGATTTCAGTCGGTCCCTGCGCATCTGTCGCCCTTTCCACAACAAAATAATCATTGTTGATTTCAGATGCCGTTTGCCAATTGAGATCGACACGGTTTCCATTCAAATGTCCGGTGA
>CAYMZV010000165.1:0-9292 GCA_964394965.1 uncultured Chryseobacterium sp. | reverse complement strand
TGGTTTGTTCGGTAAATGAAAGACCGGAACTGAAATCCTTTCCAACCGACATCTTATCACCCTTGAGTTGAATCACATTTCCATTTCTTATCAGCCAGAGTGAATTGTTTGCGGCGGCACAGGTAAGATTATTGAATTCCCTGTTGATGCAAACTACAATAGCATCCATCCCGTCTTTCGCTTCTTCCGACTGGTCATAATTGTCAAGATGCTCGATGATGCGTTTGCGTGCGTGATCGAGGATCTTCGAAGGGGAAGCGAATGAATGATTTTGAATCTCATTCAGGCTGGAGATGTTGAGCATACTCATTATCGCACCGGGAACACCGTGTCCTGTGCTGTCTCCAACAACAATTGCAAAATCACCGTTCTGTAAACGCGAAGCCCAGTAAAAATCGCCACTCACAATATCTTTCGGCCTGTAAAAAACACCGCACTCCCTGAGATTCGATTCCAGGAAATTTTTCTGGGGCAACAAGGAATTCTGAATGCGTTTGGCGTATTTGATACTGTCGGTAATGTCCTTGTTCTTCTCTTCGATTGTTTTGTAGGCATCCGCCATCTTGAGAGAATTCAAAAAGTTGTTGCGGGTGAGTTTGTAACGGCTACCGGTTCCCGACAATGAAAACATCACCATGAACAGCTGAATGATGTTTGTGCTGAGAATATTCTGCAACGACAAGTAGGGTTCCTTCCGGAAGATGATTGTAGCGGTAAATATCATGATGTGACTGCAGGTAGCCATGAATGCAAGCGTACTTACTTTCTGGCAGTAGAGCAGTCCGCGCACCACGATTACAAAAGAAGTGAGCAAGAAGTAGGTGTAAACATTTTCAGGAACGGTAATGCACGCCGCAATTGTAGTGACAAGCGGAACGAGGATGGACGTGCCATAAGCATTGATGATGAATGGATACCTGATTTTTTTACGCAGCAAATGCGCCAGCAATACAAGGAGACTTCCACCAAAAAAGAGAAAATAAAATGGCGTGATGTAATTCGGTTCCTTCCTGTGATAGATTTCGACAAAGATGAAAAATGCGAAACAGAAAGAAGTCAGTGGCCAGCTGGCGCTGGATGATTTCACCATGAGTTTTCTTACCTCTTCTTCCCATTGGGAATTGTATCCGTTATCTTCCGCCTTGTTCATTCAGTTATAAAAATAGGGGCAAGTTTTCGAGTGGCAAAATTAAATTGAATATACTCCAAATCCTCGAATCCGATCTTTTGTCCGGCGCAAAGGCCCATGTCAGGGATAGGGGCGGCCGACAACCAAGCCTTTGGGTCGATGATACGGATGGTGACCAGCCGAAGTCCATTTGTTTCCCGCGCCTGAAGCGATGCGAAGGGCGCTCTTGGAGAAAAGCCCGATGCGTAAAAGGAGAAGGTTGTATTATAATACAATGTTACCGAAGGGGAAGGGAAAATTGGCAGAGTCCGTTTGAAACATAAAACCACAAAGCGCTCACCTGATCAGGTGTGGAACAAAGCGGCTGAAATTATCCGTGACCAACGAAGTGGTTTCACGTATTCCCATTCCTGCCGCTTCCCCTCCGATAATCCAGGAACCGAGTACGGGAAAATTGCCATCGAATTCCGGCAATTTTTGCAATTGCTGATAGATAAATCCCTCATCGCCATATTCACCGGAAGTTTCCGCTGTAACGATTCCGTTTTCAATGATCGTAATGTTGGCACCTTCCCTCGAGAATAATGGCTTCTCCACATACGAGGTCATTTCGTAAGGATCGTCGAAATAGGTTTCAAGAAGATTCGGATGATTCGGAAAAAGTTCCCACAACACAGGAAGAATCGCCTTATTGCTCAAGATCATTTTCCATGGCGGCTCAATCCAAATGGTATCGGTTTTAGGAATGTGTTTTCCGAATTCCTCATTCATCATCCATTCCCAAGGATACAACTTAAAAATGTTGCTGATTTTTTTCTCATCGAGATCGGTAAAGCAACGGCCATTCCAACCGATATTGTTTACACTGATAAAATTCGTTTCAATCCCAGCTTGCAATGCACAATCCTGCAGGTAACTTACATTCACAAAATCCTCGGCATATTGATCGAGGCAAGAAAAGGAAAGGGGATGGCCACCCAGTTCGGGCCTGATTTTTTTCCACCAATCAATCAGTTTTTCATGGATGGAATTGAACTGGTCATCCTGTTCCCGGAATTCCTTCAGCCAATACCATTGTACCACCGACGCCTCGAAAAGTGATGTGGGGGTATCTGCATTGAACTCCAACATCTTTGGTTGCGTTTTCAAATCGCCATTCCAGGAAATATCAAAACGTCCATAAATAGAGGGGGATTCTTCCTCCCAACTTTTTTTTACCAAGGGAATGAATTCTTCCGGAATGGAAAACCAATCGAAAAGTTTTTTTTCAATCACATGATCAACGGCCTCGAGACAAATCCGGTAAAGTTCCGTTGTACTCCCTTCAAGCAAATTTATTTCCGGCAAGCTGAATTCATAAAACGCATGTTCATCCCAATACATTGCGCCATCAATGGTATGATAGGAAAACCCAAGCTCCTCAACTTTCTTTTGCCAGTCGGGACGCGTATCGATCGTATGCCTGCGCATATCCTATGAATTTGCAGATTTCGTAGTGCCGTAATGGCCAAAGCCTCCTCTTGGCGAGCTTGTTCCATTGCTGGCTGTGGCGGTTTTGCCTGCAACTTTTTGATTTCCGGGAGTAAGGATGCGACGTGGGCCATAATGCACATGGCTCAGTTCCTCTCGTGTGCAATGGGGATGCGTGAGCAAATAATAATGCCGGGGGAAACAGTAGTGATAACAATTATCGTAAAAGTGCCAGCGGAAATAATATTGCGGTGGTGTAGCAGCCAATGTATCGTATCGCGGCGATGTGGAAGCCAATGTATCGCGAACCAAGGTTTCATTTTTTAAACGCGTGGTATCGGGTGCATTGACATTCGTTTGCCCACCCGAATTGGTCTGGGCAAAACCTAACTGCATCGAAAGACCGGAAACAATGGTGAGTGCGATTTGTGAAGTTTTTTTCATGTAGGTGGGGTTGATGGTGGTTATTGAAAAATCTCAATTACCATACCACAAGAAAAACAACCGAGTTAATAAAAGTTAAGCAGACAATAAAAGGAGCATGTCAATTGCGGGATACTTCCTTCATCCGTGACAATGCCAATCATTACTCCGAAATCAACTTCTTGGTCACAGACTGATTCCCTGTTGTCAATTTCACAGGATACATTCCTATTTCGTAAAACTTTTTTGCTTTGGCTGAAAGAACAACTACCGATTTTCGAAAAACTTTTGTTAGCCGTTATCCTTTACTTTCTTTCGTATGTTTTCATCGCATCATTTGCCCGATGCAGTAATTCTGTAGCCCAATGATTGCATGGGTTACAGAAGATGGGCGCAAATTAGCCGAGTCCTTTCAAATCATATAACCACATGATATATCAACGTTTAAAAATTATAGTTTGATCGAAAAAAGCTGTTGATAAGTTTTATTTTTAAAAGCGTGAAAGAGTCTTTCGGTTCAAATAATCGTTGGCTTGCTCATTAATCTCAAACACTGATTGGCGTCTTCTATCATTCAACCATTTGTCTATATCAGATTGATTGAAGTAAAGGCTGCTTTAATGAACGGTAAAAATGAAAAAGACTGGGAAAAATTATTCATTCTGGCAAATAATGGATTGCTGATTGTTGATGAGGTTGAAAAGTTGGATAAGCTTGCCCAAGAAATTCTATTCTTGGCTATGGAAACAGGGGCGGGAGGAAAGTTTGGTTTTTCGAAAAAAAAATACACGATTCGAATTGCATTTACTTCAACTTTAGACGTGACATCGTTACGTGACTCAGAGAAATATCTGATGCATAAATTCTTTGATCGGATAGCCCAATTGATTGTAAAATTTCCTTCTTATCAAGAACATCAACCATTAATCGAAAATGATTTTCTTGCAACTTGGAACAAAATGAGGTTTCCACCAGAGGGCTTCCCTGATAAAAATGCGTTGAACTGGCTTTCTGAGATCGCGGAGAAACTGCATGGTAATTTCCGGGATCTGGATAAAATCGCAATTAATTGGAGAAATTTGCAACTATCAAAAGTAGATGAAGAAAAAATATTGAAAAAAGTAAAGGAGGAGTTTGAAAAATACTATCATTTTCCTGAACACAAACCTGAAACAGAGAACGCATTTTTAATTGACACAGATATGGATTACACGAAACAAATATTGCCGGGGTTGCGTTCCTTTGTGAAGGAATATGCTTTGCGTCTGAATAACGGTAACATTAAGGGAAAGAAGCCGTTCGGAGTATCTTATCGGACGATGGAAAAATGGTAATTCTTGGTGAGCAACATTCAAGAATGTTTAGAAAACAGCATTGTTATTTGATTAATGATGATCCCTTTCTAACCATATTTTAGGTAAAATCACTTTATATAAAAGCCCATCCTCCAAACATTTCCAAATCACGGTATAACCAGCTTCTACCTTTTTGAACTTATAACCTGATGAAAAATAATCTGAAACTAACGCCTCGTACTTTGCTGAGAGTTTACTTACATTGTTTCCTGCTTCGCTTGCAAAAGCAAATTGATCGTTTACAGATGATTTAAGAGAATCACCTGAGACAACTTTTTTGACATTCGTTTTAACAAATGAGGTTTGAAAGAAATTTAACCGAACATCTTTTAATCCAGCCTGCAAAATGATAGTTTTTGGAATTGGATAATTTATATTATTTATTTCTCTTAAGAGATTTGAAACATTAAAATTGTCTAAGTAATTCATATTCGTATGAATAATAAGATTACTCTTCGCTCGTGTTATTGCTACATACACAACTCGTTGTTTTTCGGCTTTGGTTAATTCAAAATCATCCAACATCAATAATACATTATCAAATTCCTTGCCCTTAACCTTATGCATCGTTGAAACAAGAATGGTTTTATCATCTGGAAATAACAAATCTTCGGAACGAATTTCACGTAAGTAAGCTTTCCAATCTGATAGAAATTTAGAAGGATTAACTTTTTCAAAGAATTGAATCGCGTCAATTGCAAGCTGCAATCTAGAAGAGCGATTGTATAAGGATTTTAACTTCTCTATATTCTTATTCCATTCTTCTTCTGAAATAAATCCCGACTCACTTCCTGAAGTTTCGTTTTCCTTGGTAAAGTAGCGGAGTTCAGAAATGTCTCGCAAACTAAACCCTTCCTGATTAGTTATAAGTTTAGCAGGTATTCCTTTTTCTAATAATAAAGAAACGCATAGTAATGCCCTCTCATTAGTCGACACTAGTACAGCCGTTGATCCAGCAAATTCAGAATTGATAATTTCTTCAACAATAGGAGAAATTAAATTATTAGAAACATGTTTGACAATTTTTATTTTCCCATCGCCTTCAGCTTTCGCTTCCAATTCAATATGATTTTTCATCCTCTCCTTGGGAAGAATGGATAGAAACTGATTGCTGAATTGGACAAGATTTTTCTTTGCTCGATAATTTCGATTGAGATAATAGAGTTTTGCTTTATTATCCTTTACAAAATCGTACATGTATTGCACAGACGAACCTCGAAATTCATAAATATTTTGATCATCATCTCCAACCACAATAACTGTTGGATCATTTGCATGTTCAATAATAGCTTGGAGAAACTCATATTGTTCTTGGTCTATATCTTGATATTCATCAACTACAATAACTGTTTTGCCTGCTATCTTATCTTGTGGAATGTCTTCATCCCGTATTGCCTTTGTTGCAATAGGAATTACCCTTTCTGCTTTATCAAGATCACCCATACGCCCAATTAAATTAAATGCATAAGAGTGATACGTGTTTATGTCTATGTGATATGCTGCTGGCCCAATTAATTTTTGAAGCCTTTCCTTGAACTCCATTGCGGCAGGTCTTGAAAAGGTTAACATAAGAAATTGGTCTGGCTTAGTATCGGTCAGCATTAAAATAGCTGCAACTTTATGCACAAGCACTCTAGTCTTCCCACTACCCGGCCCTGCCGCAACCAAAATGCGCTCGTTCTCCTTGTCATTTATTACTGATGATTGTTGCTGATCAAGCGACTGAAATATTTCTTTGAATTTTTTATCCGTTATCGGTTGCTTGATCTTTCCAACTGTATTGCCAAAATATCTTTTAATAAATATTTCATATTCCAAAGTAAAATAATCGTCTACGAACTTTAGTGCTTCTAAATGGTTGCTAAGTTGTTTCTTTGCATACTCCCCAATAATGTGAATCTGTTCAATGCGTTTTTCATAGTGATTCTCAAATTTGGAATAATCTCCTTTTGTATATCTTTTTTTTGGATTGTCTTCAAGTTTATCAATGATCATTGGGTTATAGAAAATCAATAATCCTCCTTCTAGTTTTATTGCATCAACAATATGGAGGTATAATAGAACTTGTTCATAATCTAGCAAAGGATAATCTTTCCCGAATAGATTTTCTTTTTCTGCTGTACGCTTTAATTCCAAAACAGAGAACTCCATAATCTCCCTATTGGATTTGTCTTTTAAAACTAATTGCTCAAACTGTCTAACCAATTCATGAATTACATTATTTGCAAGTTCAAGTCTGTCTTTAATTAGTTGACTCAATGTGGAACATTTGCTCTTGAATTGAATTTTATAATGCCAAGTGGCGGCATCAGTTCGTTCATAATCAACGTAATTACTTAGCTTCCAATACTGCAAAATGTGCCGTATCGATTCAATTGTACATTGTTCAATACCTGCTTCAATTAATTGTTCATTCAACTCTTTTAAATAAACTTCCCTTCGATTCAATTCATCATTACCCTTTAACAATAATGACAACAATTCTTCTTCCAGCCTTGCATGAAGTTGAAAGTTTCTAACTGAATTTTTTTTACTCCTTGAAACATCAATAAATGCAGTAAGATCTCGTGCATCTCCTAACAAATCAAGTTCCTTAAAAATGCTGAGGCATTTGGCAACTGTATAAATAGGAATTCCCAAAACTTCGGCTATCCGATCAACGCCTGTGCCATCTCTTGAGATGATATTTTGAAATATGCGAGTTGCAGCAACTAATTCATCTTGACTAAAACGATATGTATTTTCATTGATTTTTTTATTCGCCTCTTCAATGTTCTTAACTAAGATACTCTGAGCAAAAACACGTGTGGCGTTGAGTCCTCGATTTATATAGCCGCGATCTTCCAATGCAGCAATAGCTGTTTTTACTTTGGTCTCTAAATCTCTCATCTCGGTATCCCAACCAGCACGCTTTGCAATTTCAAGTGCAGATTTTGTGAATTGTGCTTTCTTAAACGCTTTAATTGCAGTCCAAATTTGATCAATTTCTTTTTGGTTCAGTTTAGTCGCGTTTAATAAACTAAAATGCTCATTGAGATCATTCTCATCAAATAAAATATAACAATTTGCTTCAAGCTCAGGCTTCCTTCCGGCACGCCCTGATTCTTGCATATAATTTTCTAGTGAATTGGAAATATCAAAATGGATAACCATTTTCACGTTATCCTTATCGACTCCCATTCCAAAGGCATTAGTAGCTACGATAACCTCGAGTTCACCTTTTATGAAAGCATCCTGAGTTTCTTTTTTTCCATCACTATCCATTTTCCCGTGATAAGATTCAGCTGCGATACCTTCTCTTTTCAAAAACTCAATAATTTTTTCACAAGTTTTTATGCGGGAAACATAAATGATTTTGGGACCCTCTTCTTGTAGAAGTAGAGATTTGAGTTTCTGAAGCTTGTCATTTTGCCCGGTGATTTCGTAAACGGAATAATGCAAGTTTTTTCTTGTAGCCCCGGTATGAAATAATTCAAGATCAAGATTTAATGTTTCTTTAAAATAGTCGGAAATATCCTTGATTACTGATGGTTTTGCTGTAGCTGTAAAACACGAAACAGGAATAGGTTTCAGTAATCCCTTTTCACCCTGAATTTTATTAATGAATTTTCCGATGTATAAATAATCAACTCTGAAATCTTGTCCCCAAGTTGAGAAACAATGTGCCTCATCAATTACAAATCGATCAATACTTCGTCCTTTAAGCAAACTAAAGATAGTTCGAGAGCGTAAGGCTTCTGGTGAAATATATAATAGACTGACTCCTCCTTCAGCCACTAATTCAATTGCCTTTGCACGTTCAAGCGGAGAAAGCAATCCGTTAATTGCAACAGCTTCATGAATCTCGTGTCTATCTAAGAGTACATCTACTTGATCTTTCATTAAAGAAACCAATGGAGATATAACAACAGTTAAAGCACGTTTCACATCTCCACGGATGAGAGCTGGTAATTGAAAAGTAAGAGATTTTCCACCTCCTGTAGGGAAGATTGCCAATAATGATTGATCAGCAAGAGCAGCGTCCACAGCCCTTTCTTGTAATGGCACCTCTGTATCCTTATCGTATCTTCTAAAAGAATCGAAGCCAAAATATCGTTTCAGCGCATTTCGCGCATCAAGTTTTTCATTGCAATAAAGACAGTCTGCTTTTTTGCAATTTGTTGCTCTAAGATTATATATGACTTCATTAACAGCAGGGAATCTATTCAACAGCCAAGGTGGAGTGATTGATCCAGCATCTGCGGATGAGATAAGTGCAAGTGCATAACAAAGTTCTGCAGGATGGTTTAAGAGAAGATTTTCTAAAGGGGTATTTTTGCAAATCTCTGTTCGAAAATTTTCCTTAATAAAAAAACTAAGTCCTTTATGATCTGGTACACGGCTGTAATTATTGCCATTCATCAATTGAATAAAGGCTTCGAATTGTTGGACATTCCCAAGAACTTTTGAATAAACAGCACTAAGACGGACAGGAAGAGAGTGCCAGGCTTTTATTAAATCATGAAGCAAGGCTTCGGTCGCTTTTGAATCTGCAACTGGATCGTTGACAAAATCGCTTAATAAACGATAATCTTTTACTAGCTTGTGGTAAGGTTTGTTTGGGAATAAAAGTGGAGAATAGAGTAGGGTGTCAATGAAATTTTTTTGTAGAAATTCTTTATCTATTCCGTGCTTTTTAAGGTAAAATAAATCATGCTCAAAAATATTATGCCCACATGCAATTTTAGCTTGTTTTGAAAAAGTGTCAAATCTCCTGATATCTGCACTACGAAATGATTGACCATTAAATATGGCTCCGATTTCAAGTATCTTTTTTGATTTTTCGTCAACTTCTAAATCAAAAAATAAGATGTCATTCATGAATAATTACAGAATTGGGATTCGTGTATTGTAAAGATAGTGGAAATCAGAAGAT
>CAYMZV010000164.1:0-9294 GCA_964394965.1 uncultured Chryseobacterium sp. | reverse complement strand
AAAAATCGGAAGCGATTGAAAATCATGCAACGTTTTCCGGATAAAAATAATTTTCACCCGCGTGATTCCTCTTCTTACTTTTGAAATATGATTCCTCCTTTTCGTGTCGGTTTGGGTTTTGATGTGCACCGTCTCGTGCGCGGACGTGCACTCTGGCTCGGTGGCGTTCGCATTGAACACGAGTTCGGATGCGATGGACACTCGGATGCCGATGTGCTCCTGCATGCGATATGCGATGCATTGCTCGGTGCCGCAGGCTTGCGCGATATCGGGTTTCATTTCCCGAATACGGATTCCGAATTCAAGAATATCGACAGTAAATTATTGTTGGAAAAAGTCGTGCACCTGCTCGCTGAAAAAAAATGGCTGATCGGAAATATCGATGCAACATTGGCAATGGAAAAACCAAAGATAAATCCATACGTTCCCGCGATGGTGAAAACAATCGCTGCAATCCTGAAAGTGCAGGAAAATTGCGTTTCAATAAAAGCGACTACCAATGAAACGCTCGGTTATGTTGGAAAAGGGGAAGGCGTAAATGCGTGGGCCGTGGCAATGATTTACCAATAGGAAAAAATGAATATCGACGTGAAGCCGGAAAGCGCCTGTTGAATTCCCGCACCGAAAATATTTTTATTTCAATGTTCGGTGTTCAATATTCAGCATTCATTATCCAATCCCTCACTCCTCCTGTTGGTTGTTCGGATTCTCCGTATAATACGCTTTCACCGTCGCAGTGTCTCGAAGAAAATCAACACGGCCAACAGTTGCCTTGTGAATATCCAGTCCCGTACGCATTTTCAGGTCTTCCAATAATTTCCCGTAATTCTCGGGTTTGATGAGTTCCACATTTTCATACTCCACCACTTTCACGAATTCCCTCCTGACAAAAACATTTCCATCAAGCAGGAAGGCGCCGAGAACGATGAGTGAATTGATGACAATCGTTTCGAGAATATTTCCCTTCGTAATCGAACTGATCAGTCCAAGTGCAATGACAATGAAAAGGTAAGTCATGTCGCGCGCGGAAATATTTTCCGTTCGATAGCGCAAGAGTGAAAAAACGGCAAACATCCCGAATGCAGCTCCCGTTGAAAATCCGGATTTTGTATTGAGCGTGAACGTGATGATGAAAATGGTGATGTTGAACATGAAAAATGTAAACAGGTGATCGCGGCGCTGGTAAACCGGAAAATAAACCAGGCGGATCAGCACCACCATCATCAACACGTCAATGCCGAGTCGCGCAAAAAAAGCCGGATTGAATTTGTCAATGCTGATCGTGAAAAAGTCATCGTTCTCCTTTTCCTCCTTGTTGTCATCCTTCTTATCGTCTTTTTTCTTTTTCTTTTTCCCGTCATTGTCATCGTCCTGTGACTGGTCATTGGTAGTCACACTGGCATTGTCGGTACTGCCGCCCGTTGCTTGCGCATGAATCCTGTGCAAGGGTGCAACCAATAGAATAAGGGAGAGAATGAATTTAAGCAGCGTCCGTTTCATTGATGATTTTTTGGATTGTTCTCAGGTCGGGTTTGAAATTATTTTTTTTGAGATTGGGAACAAGCTTGCTTACCGCAATGCAGTATTTGCTTGTGCCGCCTTCCCGGATGTGCATTTTCCTCAACATTTTCACTATCGCCGTTTCCATGAAACGTTCCTGCTTCACTTCCACAATCACAAGACCAGGAAAATCAACAAGACCATTTTCATTCTTCATGTTCATGTCAACATCAATCGTAATGCGTTCATCATCTTTCTTGTTGACGAGTGTGATCCGATTGTAATTCACCCATAATTTCGGTTCGAGATTTTCCGGATGCATGTTCGCCGAATCGGAAAGCAACTGAACCGAACTGTCGGTGATCTCATTATTCAAATCTTTTTTCAGCACCCGCGTCTTGATGGTTCTCCCCTTGTTGTTTTTGCATTTCACCTCGAAAAAATAAACGTTCGATTCCACATAACGGCGCATGCGGATCTTATACCGTTTGAGCTGTCCATTCTGGTGATTGGTATAAAGATCATATCCGGGCGTATCATAATACAAAGTCTGGTACGTGCTCATGCGCGTTCCTGCAACTTCAAGTGAGCGGTAATTCCCGGAAATGTTTTCAAGCAATTCGGGAAGACGGGAAATGTTGAACGTGTATTTCAGATCCGTGCGCGTCATCAATTCCACACGATCCATTTCCGCAAGCGTTATCGGATCAAACCTTTCCAGTATGGCTCTCACTTTTTCCTTCACGGATCAATAGGTATAGGTGTATGTGATGTCTTTTTCTAGAACATCATTCGGGCCGTAGGTTTTCTTTTCCGTTTTCAACCCTTTCGCATCGTAACCGTAAGCGATTTTTTTGGTGAGCGTACCTGAACCGTCATACTCCATTTCGAACATCAGGTCGCCATTGTTGTTGTAAGCGTATGTTTTTTTCTGAACCAATTTCCCCGCCTCATCGTATTCATCCTCTTCGGTTTTATCACCCGTGGAATTGTATTTCCATGTTGTCCTTTTGTATTTTTTCGGCCCATCATCGGAATTGTTTTTTTCCTTTTCGGGATTCGGATGTTCAACCACAACTTCCGTCTTGTCTTTGCCTGCATATTTCGTTGTCTCCTTTTTCTTCACTGTCCCATCCTGGTTGTATTCGGTTTCCTCTATCGTATTCCCTTCCTTGTCATAAACACTGTAATCGGATTTATAAGACGCCGTTTGTTTCCCATCCTTGTAAAGCGTGATGGTTTCTGTAGTGCTTTTTATTTTCAATTCCCTGATTTTCTTTTTCGATTGTGCAGAAAGGAAAACGGAGGAAATGGAAAAAATGAGAATGAAAAAAATACGGGAATGCATAATCGCTTATTGTTTTAGATTGACTACAATATCCTTCACCGGCACATTGGATTTTTTCCCGGTGATTTCGGTTTCGGCAATAACAGCCGAGTCGGTTGTGGCGTGCGTATAAATGAAGGAATACGCATAAACCTTGTACTTCCCCTTGCGCAGATACTTGAATTGATAAGTGCCGTCCGGACCCGTTTTCACACTCGTTCCATAAGTGGGATCATCGCCATAAACAAGATATACATTCGTATTTGCCGCGTATCCCGAATCCGTTTTTGTGTGTATGGTAAAATTGGAATTGACAACATAATCATAAGCGTAAACTTTCCCCGTCAGCGTTGCCTGACCACCGGGACCGGGACCGCTGTTACAGGAAAACAAAAAAAACACGGACAGCAAAACCGGCAAAAGGAAATAACGGGTCATGAGAAAGAATTTAATTCTATTGTAACGGTTGCGTAATTTATTTATGAACTGATAGTTATGCAAATATGAACTACGTGTAAAGTTATTGGTTTTTTATTAGGGCGCAAATGTAGAATGGAACGAAGCAAACCCTTGTCCCAACTGGATTCTTTCGGGACTGATCGTAAAAAGTTTGCCGCTTTCGTGCTCTCAATGGAGGCAATGGATTTTGTGAAGGATGGCATCCGAAAATTGCCTTATCCAAATGGAATTTATCCTGCGGGAGTTTTCAATTGGAACATTTCATGAATTGCCTTTCCCGCATGAAAGTGATTTTTCCGCTCTCCTGATTTTTCAGAATGATGATGAAAAAAAATCGATGGCAAAGAATGAAAAACGGACTTGGGTTCGCCTGGTTTTCTTTCGTCTATATTTGTCATTCAAACCATGAAAAAACACATTCTCACCACTTCCTATTCCGAGTATGCTTCCGACGCCGAACTTCCGGGAAATGATTTGGAATTGTTGAAAACAGCCCGCAACGCTGCGAAAAACGCATACGCTCCCTATTCGAAATTCCAGGTCGGTGCCGCATTGAAATTGGAAAATGGAATCGTCGTGATCGGGAACAATCAGGAAAATGCGGCTTATCCTTCCGGACTTTGTGCGGAACGTGTTGCCATTTTTTCGGCCGGAGCAAACTATCCCGATTATGCAGTGGATGCGATTGCGGTTTGTTGCGTAACCGAAAACAATTCCGGAAAACCGTTTTCACCTTGCGGTGCGTGCAGACAAGTGTTGGGCGAATATGAAAACCGCGGAGGAAAACCGATGCGGATTATTTTGGGTGGAATGAAAGGCCCGATCTTCATCATCAATAGTGTGAAGGATTTATTGCCGTTGGCTTTTGAAGGAGAACAGTTGAAAAAATGATTGGGGTTTTGAAAATACCCCAATGAAGCGGGAGTGGAGAACCTCAAGGATTTCGTAAGGCAAGTGCGTTGGCAATCTTTGAGGTTTGTGCACTGTTGGACTTACAGCGAATAGCCCGACCCTTGGGGCGCGCCCGAATTTACATTGCCGAATTCCCCATTCCAAAATCCAATCGCCAATCGGCAATTCATGAATCTGCAATCTTTCCTTTATCTTTACTTCCTAACAAACTCCGTCATTCCATGGCGACGAAAACAGAAAAAGTGACTCCCAAGAATAAAACCGCATTCAGCAAGGAAACCTATCTGAATTGGTACGAATCGATGCTGCTGATGCGCCGTTTTGAAGAGAAGGCCGGTGAACTTTACATTGGACAGAAAATCCGCGGATTTTGCCATCTCTATATCGGACAGGAAGCGTTGGTGGCCGGATCGGAAAGTGCGATCAAGAAAGAGGATCGTGTGATTACCGCTTATCGCGACCATGCACATCCGATTGGAAGGGGAATGCATCCGAAATTCATTCTTGCGGAATTGTATGGAAAAAGTACCGGCTGCTCAAAGGGAAAAGGCGGATCGATGCACATGTTCTCGAAAGAATATAATTTTTTCGGCGGACATGGAATCGTCGGTGGCCAGATTCCACTCGGTGCAGGAATTGCATTTGCGGATCAATACAACGGCAACAGGAACATTACCCTCTGTTACATGGGCGATGGGGCGGTTCGTCAGGGCGCATTGCACGAAACATTCAACATGGCCATGCTGTGGAAACTTCCCGTGATTTTCATTATTGAAAACAATCATTATGCAATGGGCACATCGGTAGAGCGCACGAGCAATGTGCATGAGCTTTACAAATTGGGCGCATCGTACAACATGCCTTCTTTCCAGGTTGACGGCATGCATTGTGAAGCCGTTCATGAAGCGATTGCAAGCGCGGCGGAAAATGCACGCAAGGGAAATGGCCCGACATTATTGGAAATGAAAACCTACCGTTACCGTGGGCATTCCATGAGCGACCCGGCGAAATACAGGACAAAAGAGGAAGTGGAAGAATACAAACACCAGGATCCGATCGAGCGAACGATAAAAGTGTTGAAGGAAAACAATTGGATAGACGACAAGGGAATCGAAAAAATGGAAGCGAAAATTTCAGGCATCATTGACGAATGCATAAAATTCGCCGAAGAATCCCCTTTCCCCGATGCATCGGAATTGTACAATGACATTTATGCCGAACCGAATTACCCCTTTATTAAAGATTAATGATGAGTGATAAATGATGAATGATAAATTGGATTTTAAGTTATGGAAAAGAAGAATGTAATTCAGGATAAGTCGTTTGATTTTGCAGTTAAGGTGATTGGGCTTTACAAAGAGTTGGTTTCGGAAAAAGAATATGTGATCTCGAAACAGCTTTTGAGATCGGGAACAAGTATTGGAGCTAATGTTGAGGAAGCAATCGCAGGATATTCGAAAAAGGATTTTGCTTCAAAAATGAGCATCGCATTAAAGGAAGCGAGAGAAACAAGTTATTGGCTCAGGCTTCTTGAAAAAAGTGAATTGACAAAAAAGCAAGTAACAACACAGATGAAAGACGCGGATGAAATTGTAAAGATCCTCTCTGCCATTGTAAAAACGGCTCAACAAAGGGAACTCAACTGATTCATCATTCATCATTCATCATTCATCATTAAACCTATGGCCGAAGTAATCAGAATGCCGAAACTCAGCGACACCATGACAGAAGGGGTCGTCGCAAATTGGAATAAGAAAGTCGGGGACACTGTAAAGCGCGGGGAGATTCTTGCGGAGATTGAAACGGATAAAGCCACAATGGAATTCGAATCTTTTTTCAATGGAACACTTTTGTATATCGGAATCGAAAAGGGGAAAGGCGCCCCTGTTGATGCAATCATTGCCATCATTGGGGAAAAGAATGATGATGTAAAAGCGATCCTTGCGGCTGAAGCGGCGAAAGCACCGAAGAAAGAGGAAGCGAAAAAAGAGGAAGCGAAAGCAGAACCGAAAGTTGAAGTTGTTGCAGAGAAAAAAACAGAAGCTGTTGTTGCAAAACAAAATATTCAACCCGTAACCGTTCAAGTGGAAGAAAATGGTGACGGCAGATTGAAAGCCTCTCCCCTTGCGAAAAAAATGGCGGAGGAAAAAGGAATCGACCTTCACTCCGTGCAGGGAAGCGGCGGTCATGGCCGCGTCATCAAGCGCGATATTGAAATGTGGCATCCGTCGCGCATTCCTCCCGTGATGCAATATGGCGGCACTGCTGTTGTAAACGGAAAAGAATCATTCACGGAAGTGGCCGTTTCGCAAATGAGAAAAACAATTGCAAAACGCCTCTCCGAAAGCAAATTTTCCGCACCGCATTTTTATCTCACGATGGAAATCGACATGGAAAATGCAGTCAGTGCGCGCGAAGCGATGAACCTGATGTCACCGACAAAAATTTCTTTCAATGACATGGTGATCCGTGGTTGTGCTTCAGCACTACGTCGCCATCCAAAAGTGAATTCCTCCTGGCTTGGCGACAAGATCCGTTACAACGAACACATTCATATCGGAGTCGCAGTTGCAGTGGAAGAGGGATTGCTGGTACCCGTTGTAAAATTCGCGGATCAAAAGTCATTCGCGCAGATTGGTGCCGAAGTGAAAGTGTTTGCACAAAAGGCGAAAGAGAAAAAATTGCAGCCGAGCGATTGGGAAGGAAACACGTTCACCATTTCCAATCTCGGCATGTTCGGCATTGAGGAATTCACCGCAATCATCAACCCTCCCGACGCCTGCATTCTTGCTGTGGGTGGAATAAAGGAAACGCCTGTCGTGAAAAACGGAGCTGTCGTTCCCGGCAAAACCATGAAAGTGACTTTGTCGTGCGATCACCGGGTGGTGGACGGAGCAACCGGTGCTGCATTTTTACAGACACTGAAAATGATGCTGGAAAATCCGGTGACAATTTTGATGTAGGTTCCGGTTTCAGGTTTTTCACACAATATTTTCTCCAACACACCGTTGTTAAGCTGTTGATATAATCCGCCCTATGAAAAACCTTATTGCCCTGTTCTCCATTATCTGTTTATTGGCCTCTTGCAGAAAAGATGTTCTAGAAACTCCGCCCGCTGCAAATCCGCCTGCCGTAAATTCTGCAAACGATTATTTCAAACTTACCGTTGGAAATTATTGGGTGTATGACAATGTAAAAATCGACACCCTGAATGTGGAAACAATATTATCATCAACGGATAGCGCTTACGTTTCCGCCGACACGGTTTACCGCGGCAATACCTATCACGAACTTTTTGATTTTTATTATACCGTTTGGTTAAGGGATTCCAGCGGATTCATGGTGGACACTACCGGAAAAATTTATTTTACAAATCAGGTTTTCGATCTTCCACTGGCATTCAATTATTTTGGCGGAAGTCTCGGGTACAGCGAATCGATGACAGTTTCATCACCCGTTTCCGTTGCAGTGCCGGCAGGAACATTCAATTCATACGATTGGAAAACAACGGCACATTGCCTGCAACCGTCTTATCCATGGGCGCCAATCCGATACGGTCACGATTATTATTCCTTGGGAATCGGAAAGGTGAAACAGGAATATTTTTATTATTCGCAACCCGATCGTTACGAAAGACGATTGACGCATTATCACGTTCACTGAATATTCGGAAAATCAGAAGCGAATTCCAATCACCAGCATATCATCCGTCTGTTCATTGTTGCCCTTCCAATTCTCGAAAAAATCCGCAACACGTTTTTTCTGTTCTGCAACGGGAAGCTGGTAAATGCCCAACAATAATTCGCGCAATCTTCTTGTCGTGATTTTTTTATTGCTTGCGCCGCCGAACTGGTCCACAAATCCATCGGAAAACAGATAGATCATGTCGTCTTCCCGATAATCAATCACGATTTCCTCGAATGTTTTTGTTTCGCTTCTCAATCCGCCGATGCTGCTTTTGCTTCCCTTGATTTCCCGCAATTCACCGTTACGGATAAAAAAAGCGGGACGTTTTGCACTGGTAAAAATCAATTCCTTTTTCGCCTTGTTGATTTTCAACAACGCAAGATCCATTCCATCCTGCACCAATCCGTAATGCGTTTTTTCCTGCTTGAGCGTTGATGTGACACGATTGTCGATTTCAAGAAGTATCTCGGATGGTTTGGTAATTTTATTTTCAATGATCGTTTGTGTCAATGCATTGCTTCCGATCACTGTCATGAATGCACCGGGAACCCCATGACCTGTACAATCTGCCGCAACAATATAAATCACGTCGGAAACCTTATCGGATTTTTCCGAACCCGTGACGCCCGACTCCGAACTCTCATGGAACCAGAAAAAATCCCCGCTCACAATATCCCGTGGCTGGTAAATGATGAATGAAAGCGGAATGCTTCTGTAAATCGTTTCCTCATTCGGCAAAACGGCATACTGGATTTTTTTTGCGTAGTTGATGCTCGAGATGATGTCTTCGTTTTTCAATCCGAGTTCCCTGTTGTTTTTTTCCAGCAATGTTTTTTGCAGGTTGATTTGTTTTTCCGCAACATTTCTTGACGCCACAATTCTATAAATGCTGTAAACGACAATTGTCAAGGGCATGAAAACAAAAAATGGATTGGTTGGCGGGAGTTGATTCTTGGGGATGTCAAAATGGATGATGGAATAGCCGGATTTCAAATTCCACATTCCGAAAAAAATCGTGAGGGCGGAATAAATCGTTATTGCAAATCCCCAACGCGTTCCCAGAACAAAAAACGCAAACAGGATGAGAAACATAATCCAGAAACCACCTTGCGTTTCAACATTGAAATTATTCATGCACTCATTCAGAAAACCGACAACCAATTGTTCCGCAACAAAAACGTAAGCTGCATAACGCACATTTCTCGTTTTTTTCAACACAAACAAAACCGTCGGAAGTGAAACGACACCAATCGTCGTGATGTAAACCAACCAAGTGTAATGATTGGCAAACAGGTTACCGTAATATCCCAATCCGAGTACGAGAAAAAAAACGGTAATGTTGAACGTAAGATCGATACGCGCCTTTTCAAAAACATCTTCCGTCGATGCAAGTGCATCACCGATTATAT
>CAYMZV010000163.1:0-9322 GCA_964394965.1 uncultured Chryseobacterium sp. | reverse complement strand
TGTTGAATGTAATGGAATAAACTCCGTTTGTTGCGAGACTGCCGGTTCCATCGTGAGTAAGGTTTCCTGAAATGTCAGACAACAATGTATCCGGTCCTGCAATAAACATTGCGCTATCAAGTACAATGGTTGGAGCGGGATTTGCAATCGGAAACGGAACCGTAAGCACTCCGGAATAGTGTGCGGAATCCCCATTGGTAACATTTTTATTCTGAACGACAGTATCGTTAACAATGAGAATGCTATCCGGACTCAACAAATCATTTTCACTTTCCCAAAGACGGATTGGAGTTGTAAAACTTGCGGCTGTACCGCTTGTCCCCAATCCTGCAATTGCGTTGATGCGTGCATCATAAAAAGAGGAAACGCTGGTACCGCGATTGTTGGAGCGGTGACAAGTTCCATAATAGATGGTCGAGAATGTTGCATTTGTGTTGAGGAAAGAAATTTCACAATCCGCACCATCACCACCGTCAACCGGTTTTGACGACATGGATGTGTTACCTGTTCCATCAATGAAATTCGTTCCATTGTCCTGACAACCCGCCATTGCCTGATCCTTCGTAGTAGCGGTATTTTCAATCGCAACAGAATAACATTGTGTCACATTATACCCTTTATTCATGGCATTGTAAAATGTCCCGCCATTTGTTGTCCTGAAAATTCCTCCATCACATCCGATGAAGAATGTTCCTGGTACTGCAGCATTCCAAGTGATAACATGCTTGTCGGAGTGAACGTAATATGGATTGAGGGAACCTTCCGGTCCACCAACTGAAATTTGTGTCCATTGTCCTGCAAGCGGATTGGTTGAAATAAGATCAAATCTCCACAAGTCAACGCCGCCGATAATTGCGCGCATCTTGTTATTTGGATCAATGGAAACAATATTGTCATAAGTACCTTGAGGACTTCCACCGGAATTGAACGGGTCAAATAAGGAATTTCCCGCACCGGTTACCTGTGTCCAACTCAAGCCTCCATCAATTGAAATATACAAGCCATAAAGTGCACTTGATGTGCTGGCGCATAAAGCATACACATAATTTTCATCCTGCTGGGAAATTGAAACTGTGGTTCTACCCAATGCAGCTGAAGGGAAAGATGCAGGTGGTGCCGTATAAGTGGCTCCATGGTCAACGGAGAGATAGGGTTTGCTGTTTACAATTGCAATGACGTGACTGCCGTCAGCAGATTGCTGCACATCGGTTGAAGGCGATACTCCTGTAGGAATTCCTGTCGGGGTTGTCCACGTAACACCACCATCATGCGATTCCCTGAATCCCTTGTTCATTCCTGCATAAACGTGATTTGCGTCGGCAGGATCACATTGGATTTTATTTACGGAAAGCCAAATTGCAGAACTGCTGTTTTGCGTTGCAGGACGTGTGCTGTTCAGAATATTCCATGTAGCACCATCATCTGTTGATTTATAAATTCCATCACCGACAAATGCACCCGCCCCGAAAGCGAATAGATAATAGAAATTGCCTTCTCCTGTTCCAACATACAAATCTCCATTTACAGCTTGTGCAATTGTGACAACCGTAATTGTAACACCGGTTTGGGAAAAGAAATTTCCGCATTTGTGCCAGTTATTGGCTCCGTCATTTGATTCCCACAAACCACCGCTTACACCACCTGCAAACATGTGCTGGTGCGTAGGATCCTGATTGTCGATAAGGATTGCACGTGTGCGACCACCTACGTTATCGGGACCCAATTCATTCCATGCAACGGAAGCGGTAGAATTCGGGTTGGAATTCCTTGCAACGGAACTCTGTCCCAAAGTCTGCTCAGACAATCTCTGAACCCGAGCCATATCCTCAACATCCAATTGATTGGTGACTTGATTTCTCACACGATTGAACCACCACTGGCCTGCATCGTTTGCACTTTCGGATTCACCATCGCCACTCGACAATTGTATTCCCAAGGAGGGGTGATAATCTGAAGTGACTTCATTATGCCAAGAAAAGGCGGTGAAGATCGCAAGTCCGGCTGCAGCTAGCGCGGTACCCGCAAAGAATAGGCTTTTGCGTTTCATTTTTGCTTTGATGTTAGGTCAGAAAATTTCTAAAAATTCAAGCATTCAAAAATAACGTTTTTTGCTTAACGTCAAACACTGATTTTTAATATGCAACTTCCCGTTGCTGTAAAGGGGGGATGATTATAAAAAGCCAAGGGATATGGCTGAGGTTACTAAAGGTTATTCGAATTTTTACTGAATCAAAGATAACCATTGAAACCCCAGAAGTCAAGCGGTATTTTTCAAATATGTTTTTCCGCATGATAAGAAGATCTCACCAATGGTCCGCTTTCAACATAACGGAAACCTTTTCCCAAGGCAACTTCCTTATAAAAGGCGAATTTATCGGGGTGAACAAATTCCATAACGGGAAGATGTTTTTTTGTTGGCTGAAGGTATTGTCCCAAAGTGAGAATTTCAACACCTGCATTCCTGAGATCATCCATCGTCTCGAGAACCTCTTCCTCCATTTCCCCAAGTCCAAGCATGATTCCCGATTTCGTTTTGCAATTCCCTTCATGCAACATTTTCAAAACAGCCAAACTGCGATCATATTTTGCCTGAATGCGAACTTGCCTTGTCAATCTGCGAACGGTTTCCAGATTATGCGAAACTATTTCCGGCCTAACATCAATGATCCGCTGCACATTTTCCCCTATGCCCTGAAAATCCGGAATGAGTGTTTCAATGGTGGTGCCCGGGCTTACTTTCCGAATCGCTTCTATGGTTTCTTTCCAGATGATCGAACCGCCATCTTTCAATTCATCACGATCGACAGACGTAATCACACAATGTTTGACGCCCATCAATTTCACCGATTCCGCAACGCGCATGGGTTCATCGTGATCCACACCAAGCGGTCGCCCGGTGGCTACTGCGCAAAATCCACACGAGCGCGTACAGATATTTCCAAGAATCATGAATGTTGCCGTTCCCGCCCCCCAGCATTCGCCCATATTGGGACAGTTGCCGCTTTCACAAATGGTATGCAATTTATGCTGATCGACAAGCTTGCGAACGTTGAGGTAATTTTCACCTGTCGGTAATTTCACACGTAACCAATCCGGCTTTTTCGCCCGTTGATTTTCCGCCGACACATCCACTTTTTCAGAAATCATTTTTGAAATAAAATATCAGAACCACTTGCCACCGTAATTGAAACTCAGATAAAGCGAAATCAAAACCGGATGATTGTATTCATTCGCCATCAATTGAATCGCTTTCGGATAAGCGTCAATGATGATTCCCGTTTCGATTGATTTTACATCCGTATCCGTTGGACCGTATTCGAAATTCAATCCGAATTTGGCATAAGCGCCGGGATGCAATTTTGTTTCTCCTATTCCGGTCATGAAAGGTGCGCGGCCGAAAATATTATCCTGAAAGTGTTTCGTGGGATCATATCTTTCCGTGACGACCGCCTTGTGCCCTGGCAATGGCGTGTCTTCAAGAATATCCAGATAAACCGGTTTCGCAAGTCCAAGCGAAAGTCCGACAAAAGTGACGTAACGGATTTCAATTCCATTCTGCTCCGGCTTGGAAAAAATGACATTCTGATAGCCGAATCCGGGACGGATGATCATCAGGCTATTCATTTTTCCGTAATAATATCCTTTCGGATGATCGTAATACTGATTGGTGGTCTTGATTTGTTTAGAAGGACGGTAATTCACCGCTTCAATTTCAAAAACCCTTTTTTTCTTGTTGGTCACATGCCATCCCCTTCGGTAATTCAAGCCAAAACCATTGGTGTTGATGATCAATCCACCGGTGGCCTCATTCCTGTACAATAATTTTGTGTCGTCGTACACATTTGAATTCACGTTCACAGTTTGGGTTTCCACCTGCGCATGAAGAACGGCGGTAAACAGAAAGGCTGCAATGAATGTGAATAAATGGCGCATGATTTTCGCCTAATTTTGGTACGAATACCAAAGTTACTAAAGAATTGCAAATCTTCAATACACATGAAAACTTCGTCAATAGAATACCTCGGCGGCTTGAGAACATCGGCCGTACACTTGCGTTCGGGAAAAACAATCATGACCGATGCCCCGCCCGACAACAACGGGAAAGGGGACGCGTTTTCCCCTTCCGATTTGCTTGCCACTTCATTGGGCTGTTGCATGCTCACCCTTATGGGAATTGTGGCTGAACGGCATCAGCTCGATCTTGCGGGTGCAAAAGCCGACATCACCAAAAACATGGAAGCGAATCCACGCCGCGTTTCTGAAATCGTAGTGGAAATGACCTTGCCGAAAAATGATTTTTCAGAGAAGGATAAACAATTGCTGGAGAATGCGGCACTGACTTGTCCTGTTGCGAAAAGTTTGCATCCGGATTTGAAACAGACCGTGATTTTCAATTGGTGATTCGGGTTGCCGGTTTTCAGTTTTCAGGATAGGATTCCGTGAATGGGAAAGTGTTTGAACCAGCCCCGATTGGAGTGGAAAGCCCGAAGTGCGTTGACAGCGCGAAGCCGGACTTGAAACGGAAAGCGGGATGATTGTTTCCAGAATATGAAAATGTTTCGCTCCACATCTTTCAGAAAAAAAGTTGGGGCAAAAAAAATCAGGTCAACCTTTCGATTAACCTGATTATCCGGAATATTTTTTAGAAATGTTTCGCACCAGTATTGTGCGCAGGAGCGCTGGCGTGCGGATAAGCATCGCAAGGCTTTTGGGCTTTACACGAAGCAAAGAATAAACCTGACAGGGATACGATGGCGAGGGCTAAGATTACTTTTTTCATTTTCTTTTTTTCTGATTTGAGGAATTTAATGCAAAGACCGTGCAAAAATAGGAGAACTCCAAATTTGAATCAAAGTTTGATCGGCGTTTTTTATTAACATAATGAAAATCTTACATTTGTCAATCAGATTTTTGTGGAGTCCCTTGCATTTGATTTTATCCTGTTTAACATATCCAATTTACCAATGACAACTACCAGTAAAATAGCTTCTCCGCAAATCGGTGAAGGATGGAAAGAAGCATTACAGGAAGAGTTCCAGAAACCTTATTTCACTGAGCTGAAAAATTTTCTGACGGAAGAAAAACAACAATTCCCGGTTTACCCTCCGGGTCCACTTATTTTCAGTGCATTCAACAACACTCCGTTCGAAGATGTGAAAGTGGTGATTCTCGGACAGGATCCGTATCACGGACCGGGACAGGCGAACGGATTGTGTTTTTCGGTATCGACAGGAATCAAGCATCCGCCGTCGCTTGTAAATATTTTCAAGGAAATGCAAAAGGACCTGAATGTGCCTTATCCGAAAACCGGAGACCTGTCGGGTTGGGCGAAGCAAGGAGTCCTGCTATTGAATACGACATTGACTGTCCGGCAACACAGTCCGGCCTCTCATCAGGGAAAAGGCTGGGAGGAATTCACCGATGCGGTGATTCATACACTGTCTGAAAAACGTGAAGGGATTGTTTTCATTTTGTGGGGAAGACACGCCCAGAATAAAAAGCCATTGATCGACATGTCGAAACATTTCATTCTCGAAGCTGCGCATCCATCGCCTTATTCTGCAAACGGGTTTTTCGGTTGCAGGCATTTTTCAAAAGCGAATTACATGCTGATGCAGAATGGAAAGACGCCGGTGAATTGGATTGCCCTTTGATGGTGACAGATGGCAAGTGACAGGGGACGATAAAAAAACAGAATACGTTTGTGTGAAGTGGGATGCGGAAATGCAGTCCCACTTTTTTGTGAAAACACTTCTGCGATTTTCATGTGTCACTTGCCCGCCTCTCGCCTGTCACTATTTTCAATTACATTAGTGAACCCCGGAAAAAATGCTCAGCATTCAGAAAGTAGTTGTGTTGCTTGATGAATTTCACCTGAAGGAATTCAGAAAGTACCTTGAAGAAAGCAAGGCGGAGCTTCCATTGAAATTGGTTGATGCGGCGAAAAAATTGATTCCGCGGATTCGTGAGGAAGATGAAAAGGATTCGGACGATTTATGCAAAATCATTTATAAAAAGGCGGGAGTGCAGGAAAAGAAAAAATTTTTCCAACTCGCACATCACACATTCAAACTGACCGGTTACCTGAGCAGGAATTACCCGTCCTATCTGCTCCACAACATTTCCAAGATCGAGCATTTTGTGAATCAGGGAAAACTGAAGGAGGCGAATTCGCTTGCGGAAATACTGTTGGATGCAGCGGAAAAGATCGAGGACTTCGCCACTGCGCGCGGTGTGCTGCAATTCTTTGCGCAACACTCGTACATGCGCGAGAAAAAAGCGGAAGCCGTACGTTTTCTCGAAAGGAATGCAGCCGTAATCGAATCGGAAAAACAGCTCAATGAAATCTATCTGTATCTCCGCAGTTTTTTGCATTTCAAGGACAAGTCGGTTCCGAGTGCGGAAGAAACCGAAAGGCATCTCTTGTTTTTCAAACAGTTTCACGGCAAGGAATCGTTTGCCGTTCGCATCATGGGAAGATACGCCTCGTGTTATACATTGCATTTCCTGAATGACGAAAGGTTTTATTCGCAATCGACATTGGATGAATTGAATTTTGTTTCCGAAGAATTGGAAAAGGCGCCTTACGTTATTTTTTCATTTTCAGACGACATTGAGTTGAACGTTGATTATCTCAAATTGAAATTGCTGGTATCGCTGTTGGAGCCGGATGCGTTACAAATGGAAGCGGCGGTACTTCTGAAAAAAAGGGAGACTCCCAGATTCTGGAGGAATTATCTCAACACCGGTCAGATCGCTTTCCTGAGCATACAGGCGAGCGTACTCGTAAGCCGTTTTGGATTCGGTTACAGGAAAGGATGGAATGAGAATCTGTCAACAGAAATAAGAGAGCAGATTTCCTTTTACAGGAATTCGTGCGAGAACATACTGACAAATTCAAATTGGGGAGAAGAGAATCTGCATGTACGTTTCATCAACATGAACAATATCCATTGCTGTTTTTTATTGCTCGGATCGAAAGAGGATATCAAACGCGTGACGGAAATTCTCGAAGGGTTATTGTTCAATTACCAGCAAGTGGCCTTTCACCGGATGTATGACCAGATTTTTGCAACGCTCATCATGTCGTATTTCATGCTGGAGGATTACAGCAAGGTGCAGGAATGTTACAAGCGTTATGAAAAACTGACTGCGAACAGCTCCAAACTTCCGGAGAATGACATTACCATAAAATCGTTTTATTATGCAGCGCAGTGGTTGCACTCGGGAAGAAAACAATACCAGGAAAAATTGAATTCGCTCTTGGAGAAAACGCAAGGCGTGAAGAATCTCGAAACAACAAAGAATCTTTTGCTCGACCTGAAAGACTATTTCGGGATTTGAGAAAGCTGCCGGAAGGAATTGCCACTAAAGCACAAAGGCACGAAGGATTTCACTGCACCCGAATTTCACACTCGCTGAAACTGAAAAACATCAACTCCTTTTTTCACTCCCGCCCCTTGCTACTTTTTTCCTGCCAACTCCTTTTTCTCTACCGCCTCCTGCCACTTTTTTTTGCTGCCAACTCATTTTTACTCCTGCCCCGGCTGTATCCACTTCACTTCGGTTTGCTGTTCCGTGGACATCATCATTGCCAAAAGTTGCGGAATGGATTCTGAAACAAAAAGCATATCGCGATTCGCTGCGGTGAGAAATCCTTCTTCCACCATCCTGTTCATTTGCAAAACGAAATGATTGTAATAACCGTTCAGGTTCAAAATCCCGATCGGTTTTTTATGCAGACCCAACTGTTTCCACGTAAGCATTTCAAAAATCTCATCCATCGTTCCGAATCCGCCGGGCAGTGCGACAACCGCGTCACACAATTTTTCCATCAACGCTTTCCGTTCGTGCATCGATTTCACTTCATGCATCTTTGTCAAGCGCTTGTGACCGATTTCCCTCACGTTCAAAAAATCGGGAATGACACCTTCCACTTCTCCCCCATTGTTCAGCACCTCGTCGGCAAGTATGCCCATCAAGCCGATGCTTCCCCCGCCATAAACGAGTTTTATTTTTTCACGGGCGAGAATCCTTCCCAGTTTTTTTGCAGCGTCGCCGTACATCGGATGGAATCCTTCACTTGCGCCGCAATACACCAACAATGATTTTATTTCGACCATTAAAAATCTATTTTATAATAGAATAAAGGTAAGAACCCCAATTGATATTGCGTAACCTGCGGATCATCGGTCGGATGAATCGGATTGGGTGAATAGGTCATTCCCAAAACATTCTTTTGTCCGGTAATGTTGATCAGGTCCACCCCGATTTCATGCGTGATGTTTTTTGTATTGTATTTCCAGACAATCCGTGCATCCAAACGGAAATAAGGGGTGGAAAATTGTTTGGTGTTGCGCAATGAATCGGAATACACTGCATCATTCGCCAAGCGTGAAGCGGCAGTATCAATCGGCGTGTAATAACGTTTTCCCGCCATCGTCAGTTTCAATCCTGTTTCCAATGTCTGCTTGCTATTGATCTTGAATTCATAAGCGCCCAACAGGTTCGCTGCATAATGTGTATTGAAATCCGAGTTGCGGAGAATACCATCGCTGCCCTTGTATTTTGCATCGAACAACGAACCCGTTGCCATGAAGAAAAACTGTTTGCTGAAAAATTTCTCCAGCGTAAGTTCCACTCCGCGATTGTATCCTGTTCCCTTGTTGACCAATGTGTCAGGGAAAAAACGCGAGAAACCGCTTCCCTGATTCAACACCGAAAACGAGGATGGGTTTTTCTCCACAGGAACATCGTAGAGATATTGGTAATAGGTTTCGATCTTGATGTGCATGTTTTTCCCGATCAAGACATCATAACCCAAAATCACATGTGCACTTCTTATGAAACCGACATCCTTGTTGTGCAACACATACGAGCCCGTGTCGGAAGGCAAATGGGTGTAATAAATGTAAGCCGGCAACATTTGCGAATGCATTCCCACTCCCAGATTCAGCGATTGGTTGTTTTTGAAATTCCAGGTCGCACCTGCACGCGGCTCAATCGCCTTGCTTCCATTCAATGTAAAATACTGTCCGTGCAAACCGAGATTGAAAGTCAGCGCATCACTCGGTTTGTATTTTACCTGCGCATAAGGTTGAATGAGCATCGATGTTCCGTGATAATCCTGACGGTTGTAAAAACGGTTTGTCGTTTCATCGTGAATGCTGTCGATCAGGTTGTCAATGAAAAATTCATTCGTCATCCCGAATTTCAGGATTGTCTTCGCGGTGAATTTATGCGTGAAATAAAAATTGGCGGAAAACTGGTCTTCGGTATTCCTGTAACCCATCTTCGGCGTTATGGAATCCAAGTTGAAATT
>CAYMZV010000162.1:0-9335 GCA_964394965.1 uncultured Chryseobacterium sp. | reverse complement strand
TGGTTTTGCTTTTGTGAGTTCCTGGAAACAGGTGTTCCATTTATTCACAAGATCGTTCATATCGGCGTCGAGGTCGGCCACTCCTTTTCCTTCTGCAACAGTACGCACGATCACGCCAAAATTTTTCGGCTTGATGCTCATGATGAGACGTTTTAAACGTTCTCGTTCTTCATGACTGCGGATTTTCTGTGAGACGGAAACTTTATCAGCGAAAGGAATGAGGACAATGTATCTTCCTGCAATGGAAATTTCAGAAGTGATGCGCGGACCTTTTGTGGAGATCGGCTCTTTTGCAATCTGAATCAGCACTTGCTGGTCGGATTGCAACACTTCGGTGATTTTTCCTTCTTTGCGAATGTCGGGTTCGAGTTTGAAATACGCGAGTGCCGCGTTTTTCTGTTTTTGCGAGATGGTCATCCGCACAAACTTGTTGAGCGATTGCACCTGCGGACCGAGATCGAAATAATGGAGGAATGCGTCCTTTTCATACCCCACGTCGACGAACGCGGCATTTAGCCCCGGCATCACTTTGCGTACACGACCCAAGTAGATATCGCCGACTGCAAACTGGGAGTTGGTCTTTTCTCGGTTGAGTTCGACCAATCTCTTTTCGTTCATCAGGGCAATCACCACCTCGGAGCCTGAAGCATCGATGATGAGTTCGTTTGACACGGTTATGTTTTATAAGATTTATGATAGCACAAAAATCCCATTGCAAAAATGCGTCATGGGCTTGTGCTTGAGAATTGGGGAAGAGGAAGTGAAACGCGGAGGAAATTGCGAATTCCAAATTCCGATCATGAATTGTTTTTACGCAATTCATAATCGGAATCCAGAATCCATGATTTTTCGCTCCGCGAAAGCTTATTTCTTCTTGTGGCGGTTTTTACGAAGACGTTTTTTCCGCTTGTGAGTTGCCATTTTATGGCGTTTACGTTTTTTGCCGCTTGGCATAGTTTAATTTTTTATTGGTTAGTACTATTTGTCTTTACGTTGTCCTTGCGGAGTTTGCGAATCGCATTCTCCACATCATTTTTCATTACCGGGTCCGTTTCAATTTCCACATATTTTTCAAGATGCGTGAGTGCTGAAGCGGTGTCTCCCATTTGCTCATACAAGTCTGCAATGTTCAAATGCAATCCGTAAAAATCGGGACGGAGTGCCAATGCATTCTGATAACGCTTGATGGCAAGATCAGGTGCATTCCTTCTGACGGAAAAATCGGCGAGTGCAAGTTGCGCATTCACATTCGTTGAATCTTCCTTTACAACATCGAGAATCATTCCGATTCCTTTCATGGGGTCATTCGTTCCTTCGACAATGCACATTCCCAAACCGACTTTCGCATCGAGATTTTTCGGTTCAAGTTCAATTGCCTTGTTGAAACAACGCATGGCCGCATCGAGCAGGGCGGAAACATTCTGTTGGTCGTCCTGAAATCCAGCAGCGGAACTGTAACGTTCACCCGCTTGCTGCCAATCACTTCCCGAACCATTGTTGCCGATTGCCTTCTGCTCCAGAAAATATGCTGCCAAAACATATTCCTTGTTCACACCCAAATAGTGTGAAAGCGAATCGTACATGTGTCCGCGTTCAACCGGGTCACGATTGGTGCTGATCGAACTTTCAACGGCCGTGAGAACAGCACGCAAATCCGGTTTCAGGTTTTTCCGTGCCAACGCAACCTGATCGTCGAGCGATTTTCCGGCAACGGAGGGTGGCGGCATCATGTTGGGGATTTTACCTCCCGCTGATGTTGTACTTACAAAACTTAAAAGAACGGTACAAATTATTGCAGCGCCGACCACCATCCAATGAATTGCCGATAATCTGCGCATGTGTTTAGATTAAATTCAGGAAACCTTTACATTCTTTTTCACCCGATCAACAAAAGTTTTTGCGGGTTTAAAAGCCGGAACGTTGTGAGCCGGAATAATGACGGTTGTATTCTTGGAAATGTTGCGGCCGGTTTTTTCAGCGCGGCGCTTTACAACAAAACTTCCAAAACCACGGAGATAAACGTTATCCCCTTTTGCAAGTGAATTCTTTATCACCTTCATAAATGTTTCAACGGCAGCCTGAACAGCTACTTTTTCTACACCGGTTTTTTCAGCGATCTCGTTGACTACTTCTGCTTTTGTCATACTTCTAAGCTATTTACTTTCAAGTGTTTAACATACCCTTTGAGGGGTTTCAGGGCTGCAAAAGTACGCTTTTCTACCGTTCCCCAAAATTTCAGGCTAATTTTATCGCGGAACAATCGGAATTTCAATGGATTTCGCAGCAACAGTCATTTCCTGGTACCATCAAAACAAACGCGATTTGCCATGGAGGAAAACCCGCGATCCCTTTAAGGTATGGCTTTCGGAGGTGATCCTGCAACAAACCCGCGTGGCACAGGGCTTGTCCTATTATAATGCATTCGTCAAAAAATATCCGGACGTAAAAAAATTGGCGGCCGCACAGGAAAAGGACATTTTGAAATTATGGCAGGGGCTCGGTTATTATTCGCGTGCACGGAATCTGCATCACGCGGCAAAGGAAGTGGTGAAAAATTTTTCGGGAAAGTTTCCTGACAATTACAACGAATTGAAAAAACTGAAAGGCATTGGCGATTATACTGCAGCGGCGATTTCCTCTTTCTGTTTCAATGAAGTGCAACCGGTTGTGGATGGAAATGTTTACCGAGTGCTGTCGCGGATTTTTGGAATTGAAACACCGATCGATTCCACTGCCGGGAAAAAAGAATTCCGCGAGTTGGCAAATGAATTGATTCCGGAAAAATTTCCAGCGGATTTCAACCAAGCCGTGATGGAATTCGGGGCTATACAGTGCATTCCAAAAAAACCGGATTGCGGGAAATGCCCGTTCGTGCAATTCTGTGCGGCGAGAAAAGAAAACAGGATTCAGGCATTGCCGGTGAAATCAAAAAAGACAAAGGTTACCGACAGGTATTTCTATTATCTGGTATTGCATCACGAAGGAAATATTTACCTGAAACAACGAACAGAAAACGACATCTGGAAAAATCTTTACGACTTCCCATTAATTGAAACAAAAAAAAGCCTCAGTCAAAAACAACTTCTTCAAACAAAGGAATGGCGGGAAAAAATTCAAAATCCAAAATTCAAGATTCGAGATTTTTCCGAAAGCCTGAAACATGTTTTGAGTCACCAACGGTTGCATGTGCGATTTGTGGAAATTGAATTGGGGAAAAAGCCGGAAGCTTACCAGACCGGGGTGAATTTGTCAAATCGTTCCTCATCGAAGGGAAAGGGAACGGCTGCAATGAAAAATTTCATTCCGGTGAAGGAAAAGGATTTGAAAAAATATGCGGTGCCGGTGGTAATTGCAAATTACCTCGAGAAGAGAAAATAGAAAATGAGATGCCGAAAATAGCCGCGATTGAAGTGAAAAGCCCGAAGTGCGCGGGAATGAAATCATGAATTGCGAATATGCAACTGTGCGCTGCCGGACTTGCAACGGAAAGCGCGTGATGTGTTTCCAGAAAAAGAAAATGCTCCGCTCCATAACATGAAATAAAACAAACCCAACCTCTCACCTATCGCTGGCCTCCTGTCACTTGTCACCTTATTATTATCTTTGTCGCGGAATATTTTAACACAACGTCTAGAAAAGAAACCTTAACTAACTCATTAAAAAATGCCAGGCGTAAATAAAGTCATCTTAATCGGGAATCTGGGGAAAGACCCGGAAGTGCGTTATTTGGAAGGTGGAATCGCAGTAGCGAATTTTCCAATTGCAACGACAGAATCGTTCCGTGACAAGAACGGAAACAAGAATGAACAAACCGAGTGGCACCAAATTGTTCTGTGGCGCCGGCTTGCAGAAGTTGCGGAAAAATACCTGCACAAGGGACAAATGGTTTATCTGGAAGGAAAAATAAGAAGCCGTACGTGGGAAGACAAGGACGGGAACAAACGTTACACGACAGAAATTTTCGGGGATGTGCTGACGATCCTTTCCCGCCGCGATGAACAAAATGGATTTCAACGTCCACAACAGAATGCGTACGGACAACAGAATCAAACGGGAACCTATCAGCCGAATCCACAGCAACAACAATATCAGCAACAACAGGAAAGTGTGAATATCAATCCGGAAGAAAATCCGAATCACCCGGCGATATTGCCGGATTCACCTGACGATCTACCGTTTTAGCAGGGAGTTCGGAGAAAAAATTCAAGGGATTCAAAAATTAGAAATAAGATTTGAATCCTTTTTTCATGGAATAAATCACGGATTCCGCCGTTAGAATAACATCCACCTGTCACTTGCCACCTGCCGCTTGTCACTATATTTGTGTTGCATGAAAAAATATTTTTTCCTTTTCGGGATTTTTTCCCTCGCACTTTTTTCCTGCGATGACAATGACAGTCCCGGAATTCCGAAACCGCGCGGGTATTTCCGTATCGACATGCCGCCGAAAAAATATGTGATGTATGATGCGGAATGTCCATTCTCTTTTGAAATCCCCGATTATGCAAAAGTGTTTCTGAGCGCAGCACCGAATGCGGAACCTTGCTGGAGAGACATGTATTTCGGAAGATTCCGTGCGACACTTTACATCAGCTACAAGGAAATCGACAGTGACAGCATTCTCGAAAAACTTGTCAATGAAAGTTGGCAACTGACCGAAGCGCACAGTCAGGTTGCAAGCGGACTGTTGGATTCCGACATTATCCGCCCGAAAGATAAAGTGTGGGGATCGGTACAATCGCTTTCCGGAAATGCAGCGACACAAGTGCAGTTTTATCTGACCGACAGTGTAAAACATTTTATCCGCGGCTCACTTTATTTTTATGCTCCGCCGAACAAGGATTCGATTGCACCTGTTCTGGAATATCTCAAAAAAGACGTGTATCATATTGCATGGACATTGAAATGGAAAGACACGCCGTTGCCGAATGAAGGGAAGAAAAAAGATTCCATGCCAACAACCCTTTCTCAAAAGGGAAAAGCTGTCTTGCCACAGAAACACAAAAGCACAGGGAAAATCCATTAACCGATTTTCATTTCCCCATCCGCACTTTTCATCATGTAGGAATTCTCTATCTTCGATAGCGTAAAAATCCTGCCATGAAAAAACAGTTATTCCTTTTTGTAATCGCCCCATTCATTTCCATTTTCCTGCACGCGCAACAGCCCGCTTATTCGCGCGTGAAAATTTACACGGATGATGCCGGCATGAGCCAACTTTCCGCTGCGGGAATTGCTGTCGATCACGGCGAATACAAAAGAGGATGCTGTTTCACCACCGACCTTTCGCTTGCGGAATTCCAAAAAGTGCAGCAACTCGGTTTTGGCTATCAGGTGCTGATTGCCGATGTGCAGAAATATTACCGCGACCAAAACAATACAACAGCAGAACGCAATTCTTCGGATGCTTCCACACAATCGGTGAACTGTTCAACGGGACCGACATTTCCAACTCCGGCAAATTTTGCATTGGGAACCATGGGCGGATTTTTTACGCTGAGTGAAATCTATTGGCATCTCGACAACATGGCAACGCTGTATCCGAATATTTTCAAGGCGAGAACCGTGATCGACAGCAACGTGACAACAACTGAAGGAAGGTATCTGTATTGGGTGAAAATTTCAGACAACCCGAATGTGGATGAGAATGAACCTGAAATGCTGTACACCGGTTTGCATCATGCGCGCGAACCTGCCGGCGCATCCGAGTTGATCATGTACATGTATTACCTGCTGGAAAATTACAACACCGATCCTGAAATCCATTATCTCGTCGATCACACGGAACTTTATTTTGTTCCAGTTGTAAATCCTGACGGATATTTTTACAACGAAACAACCAATCCGAACGGCGGTGGAATGTGGAGAAAAAACCGCCGCGACAATCTGGATGGAACGTATGGTGTGGACCTGAATCGCAATTACGGATACTTCTGGGGTTACGACAACATCGGTTCCTCGAATCAAACAAGCAGCGATACCTATCGCGGTCCTTCCGCATCTTCCGAGAATGAAACACAACTCATGGAAGAATTCTGCAACGCACATCAATTCCGCATTGCCGTGAATTATCATACGTATGACAATGTGTTGGTGCTTCCTTACAGTTACGCTACGAATTCCTTCACACCCGATTCAACCATTTTCAACGGATGGGCATCCATTCTCACAGCGGAAAACGGTTATGCTTTTGGAAATGCAAGCCAGACTGTCGGTTACACGGCGAATGGGGATTCGGATGATTGGATGTACGGTGAACAAAGTACCAAACCGAAAATAATTGCGATGACACCCGAAGCCGGAGATCAAGCCGATGGATTTTGGCCGGCGCAAAACAGGATCATCCCGATTTGCAAAGTGAATTTGCCAATGGACCTGAATGCCGCGCGATTGTTATTGGCGTATGGAAGGACGCATGACCACGATGGAAAATACATTACACAAACGAACGGATATTTCCATTATGATTTCCAACGCTTGGGTCTCGACTCTCCTGCGTCGTACACGGTAAATATTCAGGCGCTGTCTTCTTACATCACTTCAGTCGGAAGCGGTCACACTTATTCCAACCTTTCGATCATGCAAAGCGTGATGGATTCCATTTCGTTCATCATGAATCCGACAACGCCGGAAGGGACGTTGGTCAAATATGTTGTGACAGTGAACAACGGAAATTTTTCGTGGAATGATACGCTCTCAAAAGTTTTCGGTCACCCGACAATCCTGCTTGCGAATAATGGAAATTCAATTACCGGATGGACGGCAGTGGGCGGATGGAACACAACAACTACAAGTTTTTATTCCGCACCGTCTTCAATTACGGACAGTCCGCTTGGAAATTATGCAACGAATGCAAACACGAGAATCACAACCACGCAACAGATCAGTCTTGCGAATTATATAAGTGCCGAACTCACCTTCGAAGCGAAGTGGGCTTTGGAAACGGGTTACGATTATTCGCAAGTGCAGGTTTCAACCGACAATGGTGTAACGTGGACGCCACTCTGCGGAAAATACACGACCAACAACAACAATCTCGACGGTGGAAATCCAACGTACACGGGAGTGATGGGCAATTGGGTGAAAGAGGAAATGTCGTTGGATAATTTTCTCGGACAAAACATTCTCATCCGTTACCGACTTGCAAGTGATGCGGGTGTGGATTGGGATGGATTTTATTTCGACGATCTTCTTGTGCAGGGAATCGATACGGCAACGGCAACAGGAATCATTGAAAACCATTCCGGCATTTCCCTCTCGCAAAACATGCCGAATCCCGCCGACGAATACACGTTCATCAACACCGGTTACAATCAACAAGCGGGTCGCATCGAAGTGTATGACGCTTTCGGGAAGTTGGTGATGACAAAAGAAGTTCCTGCCGAAACACCGTCGGTGCAATTGAATACGGCTTCATTGCAACAGGGCGTTTATTTTTACCGGATGATTTGCGGAGAAAAAATTTCGGAAACAAAAAAGATGTCTGTCATTCAGTAATGAACGGAATGCCTGATGATCATTTGTTCCTCTTTTTTAGTTGAAACGCCGTGCAATTCAGAATTCTCTTTTCATCCGTACCAACAATCCAAACTGCACACCGAATAAAATCATTGCCAACAGCAGATGCATCGGTTGCGCGAATGCTGGAATTCCGAAATTGTGAATGAAAACCCCGACCCCGTATTCTGCAAACATGACGAGAAGGATTCCGTAGAGCAAGCGTTTCGTTTTCCTTTCGGAAATGATCTTATTGAATCTGAAAAATAAAAATCCATTCACGAGCAAAACAATTACCGCAAAAATCTGGTGAACATGGTAAATCCCCGTCAATTGTGAAATCCATGTTTCCCTCGACAAACCGCTCATGTTGGAATTGATCGTGTCTATTTGCTGACGCACCTGTGTCCCGAAAATTATCTGTGTAAGTGTAATCGCAATTGCAAAAAGCAAAAACAGTTTTAGTTTTTTTGCAACCACACTCGCCTGCGCCAATCCGGCATTCACACGCACGCGCCATTGCGTGAAGATGACAATGCTCACCATCACAATCGCACTCATCATGTGAAAACTGATCATTGCCGGTTTCAGATTGGAATCCACCACTACCTTTCCCATCCAACCGATAAATGCCAAAACGAAAATCCCCAACAGCAAAAGCAGGATCGAAAGCTTGTCCCTTCTCCACCTGAAAATCGAAACGGCGAAAAGTGCGAATGTGAAAAATCCGCTCAACGCACCGAGCAAACGGTTCACATATTCCGTCCAGCTCTGGCGCACATAAAATTTTGCGTAATCATGCACCGGATATTTTTCCCAATTCACACGATCGAAATTCTTGTCCGAAGTGAAATCCGCTTTCGCGCGCCACAATGTATCATTCACAATGATCATCATGCTTTTATTGTACAAATGGTTTTCATGGAATTCCACTTGCGAAGGATCGGTTGGAGGAATATAATATCCGAAACATTTCGGCCAATCGGGACAACCCATTCCGGAACCCGTTGCGCGCACCACCGAACCTGCGAGGATGACGAGGTAAAGGAAAACTATGGTGAGAAAAGATAGCTTGAGAAAAAGTTTGTCGAGCTTGAGAGAATTCATTGCGGGACAAAGGTAGTAAGTAGTGGGTATCAGGCAGTAAGTACAAAAATGATTTTCATTACCTTTTACATATTGCCTACTACTTACTACCAAATTCCTATTCGAGATCCTTCAATTTCTGAGCAGCCTTCTCCTTGTAAAATCAATCGCCGTTGGAAATTCCCTCCAGCACTTTTTTCGCGGCATCCGTATTTCCATTTCCGATCAATGCCAGTGCCTTGTACCAATTCGCCTCTTCATGAAAAACATTGTTCGGTGAATTCAATATCCGGTCAAACAACGGAATCGCTTTCGAATACATTTCCAATTTTTCATAACTCACCGCCATATAAAAAATCGCGTTCAGATCATTGGCATTGCTTTTCTGGAGCATTTCCATTTTCTCGATGCACCTTCCGTAATGTCCGTCACGGAAAGCCATCAACCCGTCTTTCAAAACCTGATCGGCGGGAATTTCGCGTGTTGTTTCATTTTCATTTCCCTCTTTCGATTTTTCATTTTCGTACTCGGCGGAAAGTCCGGTGAATTGAATTTCGTTTTCCGGAATCGTCTTGTGGTAATAATTGGCAAACTCCGTCACTTTCAAATCCAGAATGAAACCGACCGACGCATTGTAACCGACCTCGATATTTTTCGGAACAACCGGATGAACAGACAGCGAAGTGTCAATGCTTCTGATTTCCTCATTGGGGGATTCGAGCGGCACTTTGCTTTTTTCATCCGCAGAATCT
>CAYMZV010000161.1:0-9354 GCA_964394965.1 uncultured Chryseobacterium sp. | reverse complement strand
GCTCTTGCACCGCATTTCCATGCCATCACTGTGGAAGGTTTGGTTGCAGATGCGCAAGCCGCTTTTCAATGGTTGCAAAAAGAGGAAAATGTAATTGCCGATAAAATTTTCAGTGTCGGATATTGTCTCGGTGGACGTGTTTCATTCGTTGCCAATACCGCTCTTCCCTTGGCAGGAGCCATTTCCTATTATGGTGGAGGAATTCCAATGTTGCTGGATCGTGTCAAACAGATTCATGCACCGCATTTGTTTTTATGGGGTGGATTGGACAAACACATTCCAACCGAACAAGTTGATGCCGTGAAAAAAGCGATGGATGAAGCGGGGAAAAAATATTCAAGCGTAACATTTCCCAATGCCGATCACGCATTCAATTGCGATGAACGTCCGAGTTACAATGAAGCCGCATCAAAAGAGGCATGGACCATGACATTGGATTTTCTCAGGGAAAATTCGAACTGAAATTTATTTTTTCAGTCGAGAATGCTTGGATTCAAAATGTGAAAGATGTGATTTTCCCTTGCATGTTCCTTGAGCACTTCCAATCTTCCATTCGGTTTTAGCTGTTTCAGTTCATACAAATCGGTGCGGCGGTCGGAAAGGTTCCTGACACTTCCCTGCGAACGTAATTTTTTCAATTGATCCAATTCTATATCAACGATCAAAACCATTTCCGTATTTGCCGTCGCTTCACCTTTCACACCGTTTGTCGGAAAAGTGAAATCGGCAGGAGTGAAAACCGCGGATTGTGCAAACTGGATATCCATGTTATGCACGCGTGGCAAATTTCCAACACCGCCCGCAATCGCAACAAAACATTCATTCTCGATTGCCCGCGCCTGTGCACACGCACGCACCCGCGTAAATGCATTTTGCGTATCGGTAAGAAACGGGACAAAAAGGATTTCCATTCCCTGCAGTGCGAGCAATCTTGCCAACTCGGGAAATTCAACATCGTAACAAACCAGGATTCCGATTTTTCCCGCATCCGTATCATACACTTTCAACCTGTTCCCTCCCACGATTCCCCAAGCGGAAACCTCATTCGGAGTGACATGTATTTTCGAATAACGCTCAATGGATCCATCGCGACGGCAGAGATAACCCACGTTGTACAATTGCCCGCTTTTGATGAATGGCATGCTTCCCGTAATGATGTTCACGTTGTAAGTGATTGCATAATTGATGAACTTGTCGCGCAACGGTTCCGTGAAATCCGCCAGCTTACGAATCGCTTCCGCTTCACTCATGTGATTGAAATCCGCCATCAAGGGAGCGTTGAACAATTCCGGAAAAAGTGCAAAGTCGGAATTGTAACCGGCTACCGTATCAATGAAAAATTCAATCTGTTCACACAACGAATCGATATTGTGGAAAGGGCGCATTTCCCATTGCACAAGTCCCAACCTCACCGTACTTTTTCTCTTCACCGGATTTATCGAAGGCTTCACATACAAGACATTGTTCCACTCCATCAGCGTGGCACACTCTTTCGACTCTTCATCGTCAGGCATATAATTGTTCAACAATTTCCTCACGTGAAATTCATTCGACAGTTGGAAAGACAGAACGGGATCGTAAATATCTTTCATCCGCACCCGTTCAATGTAATCTTTCGGACCGGTGACCTTATCGGCATATTGCGCATAGCTCGGAATCCTTCCACCGAAAACGATTGACTTCAATCCAAGACGTTCACACAATTCCTTTCTCGCCGTGTAAAGCCTTCGAGCAAGACGCAATCCACGATAATCGGGATGGACAAAAACTTCTATTCCGTACAGGACATCTCCGGAAGAAGTGTGCGTATCGAAAGTATAATTTCCGGTAATCTGTTGGTAAGTATGGTCATCACCGAAATCATCATAATTCACGATGATGGAAAGTGCGCATCCCACAACTTTTCCATTCACAAGAACAATGAATTGACCTTCCGGAAACAATTCGAGCAATTTCTCAATATGGTTTTTCGTCCACACCGATCCATGCCAATTCCTGTACGCTTCCACCATCGAATCGCTCAATCCGAAATAATCATTCAGGGAAAGATTCCTCACCTCCACCTTTTTGATTTCCGTTGCAGCCTTGCGCAATCGGGAATCCCTTTTTACCGTCCGTTGCATAATCAAAAAATTAAGGGATAAAAAAGAACGAGAAAAATGCACTGTCATATTATACTTAAAGTTAATTCCCAAAAAGAATTCCTGTCCATATTTTCGACAGTTGGATGCCTCCCATTGATTGTTGGCTTTTTTCGGCAATGCGTTTGTATATTCGTACACATTAAATCCATAAAAATGTCTCACATCGCAAACGTAGCCTTGCAGATTCTTCCGAAAGCAACCGGAAAGGAAATTTATCCGATCATTGATAAAGCCATTGAAGTCATTCAGAAATCCGGATTGAAATACAAAGTCTGTCCGTTTGAAACGGTGATGGAAGGTCCTTACGATAAAATCCTCGCTGTTGTGGAAGAGGCGCAGCAAGCGGTTTTCACTGCGGGTGCCGAAGAGGTATTGGTGTATGTCAAGATACAGCGCCGTCCGGATGCGGATGTTTTTCTCGAGGAGAAAATCGGGAAATACGAGAAGTGAATGAATGATTGATAATGTGTTGGGCGTGCCCTTCGTACCTCAGGTCGGCTTCCCGAAACTTCGGGACGTTCCAAGTCCGTCAACACTAAATCATTTTCTTCACGTCATTCTTCACCACTTTTCCCATCACATTTCTTGGAAGCTGTTCTACGGTTTTCAACAGGGTTGGCAATTTATAATTCGCCAATTTGTCTTTTGCCCATTCCCGCAAATCGTCCAGCGTAAATTCGTTGTTGTCTTTTAATACAACTACCGCTGCGATCCTCTCTCCCCATGTTTAGTCGGGAATTACCACCACACAGCATTAGCCAACCAAAGGATGCTCCAACAAAACGGATTCTATTTCCAAAGCGGAAATCTTGTATCCTCCGCATTTGATGATATCCGTCGACAATCGACCTACAATCCTGTAATTCCCATTCACCACTTCCACCATATCTCCTGTGCGAAACCATTTATCCTTTGTAAAACTTTTTTTGGTCTCTTCCGGCTTCTTCCAATATTCCTTGAAAACATTTGCTCCACGCACTTCCAATTCTCCCATCGCAGCATCTGCCCCGTCCGTTGAATCGGCCAGTCTCACTTCCATTCCCGGCAAGGGTTTTCCCACAAATCCCGGCTTGCGTTCCCCATGCAAGGGATTCGATAACGCCATTCCGATCTCAGTCATTCCATAACGCTCCAACAGAACATGCCCTGAAATCATTTCCCATTTTTCCAACACACTTATCGGCAAGGCCGCCGAACCTGAAATCATGACTCGGAAATTCTTGCATGCGGCTGAATATCTGTTTTTTGTTTCTTCATCGGCTGCGTCCCAACACAAAATCATTTTCGAATAAACAGTCGGCACCGCCATGAACAGCGAAAAATTTCCGGCCATCATTTTTTCCCACACCGTTTTCGCATCGAACTTTTCCATCATCTCGCAATGCGCACCCGACCACAACGAACAGAAAAGCTTGTTGATGATTCCATGCGTGTGGTGCAAGGGAAGAAAATGCAAAATCGAATCGTTCTCCGTCCATTCCCACGCCTGTACAAGACACACAATCTGCGCAGCGAAAGAAGCGTGTGTATGCACAACACCTTTTGGTTTTCCGGTTGTGCCGCTCGTATACAACATCAACGCATCATCGCTCTCTTTCGGATAATCCCAATTGTAGGCAACAGCATCTTTCGGCGGCGAGGTGATTTTTATTTTTTTCTTTTCAATGGGAATTTCAGGAAGCAATGCGATCAAATCGGGATGAACAAGAATCATTTTCGCGCCACTGTCCAAAATCGCATGTTCCAATTCCGCTTTCGGATGTTCGACACAAAGTGGAACCATCATTGCACCACTCATCCAACCACCGATCATTCCGGCTACGTACGACAATCCCGGAGGAACAAGCAAGGCAATCCGTTCACCTTTGAAATTTTCATGCTCGAGGATTTCCGCCGCCACGAATTGAGCGGAACGAAAAACTTCGTCGGAAGAATAGGAACCGTTTTTATCGGAAAGTATTTTCTTGCGGGGAAAGTCGACAACCACTTCTGCGAATTTTTCGGGAAATGTCATGGCCAACGGATTACTTTCTGATGATATATTCCACCCGCGCAGGATCGGTTCGGAGATTTCTCACATTCAATGGTTGGCGTGCGAATTCGCATTGCAACGAATTTATTTTCGGATCCGCTTTTGAATAATCGAGCACGACACGGAACATGTCCGGATGAATGGAAGCGGCATCACCGACTGGAACAAGAAAAACGGCATCGACCTTATCGGGAAAAGTTTTCACAACAATGTTGGAGGGAACATTGATCGGCTCGACAGGAATGCTGAAACGGATTTCGGTATATTTTCCAACAGGAATGTTCAACATCACTTGGGAAGGCAAGATTGTCACTTGACTTAAATCTCCAGGCAACACCAATTTTACTGACTCATTGACGGGATGATCGAGTCCGGAAAAATTTTTCGATTCGGTTTCCACAAAGCTGATTCGTTTCACCAAAGCTTCAGCACCGCTCACCACCACTGTCTTTGGATTTGTCGTAATGCTGTCGCCGAGACGGTAGGAAGTTGCGCACTGAACGGAAACGCGCGCATGAACGGGAACACTTTTTTCCGCCCGTCCTTCAAAACTCAAGACGATTGTATCGGGCATCACGCGCAAAACCTGCAATCCATGTCCGAGTGAACCTTCAATAAGATCGGAGTGTGAAAAAGTGGCCAAAGCAAAATCGCCGGCGCCCATGTTGCGTGCGTGTGAAGCGTCCAATTCCAACGGACCAACTGCATGCGCCCATTTGCAAGCCAAAATCGTGAAACCGGATCCGCTCACTTTCACATCCACCGAATCGGGCAAGTGCACTGCGACCAATCTTTTTTCTGGAAGGTTGCTGTAGGTAACGGGAATACGGATGGTGATTGAATATTCTTTTGACAGTGCATGCAAAAACCAGAAAAGTGCGGCGAGCAAAACACAAACGGCAAAAGAGGAAACGCGACGGTTGAGAAAAGGGTTTTTCTTTCCCGAAACATTTCGTTCGCTGGAATTATTTTCTGCCAAGGGGGAATTTTAGAATTCAGCTAATTTTAGAACTTAGATTTCAAATCCAAAATCGTCATCCCAAAATCGCTTACTCTTTTTTATCGACTACGATTCCTTCTTCTTGAACCGCTTTTGAATTTTCAAGTGAAACAGCGCTTTTCATGATCTGCAACTTGTTTCCGCCTTCCACCTCAATGATAAAAGTCTTGTCCCTCACTTCGGTGATTTTTCCATGGATACCACCGATGGTAACCACCTTGGAACCTTTTCCGATTTCGTTCATGAAGTTGGCTTGCTGTTTTTGTTTCTTCATTTGCGGACGCATCATGAAAAAATAAAATACCACAATGACCAATCCGATCATGAGGAAACTGCTCATGCCTTGTCCTGCACCTGGTGCCGTTGGCGCTGCGGCTTGCAAAAGAATCGTTTGAAATGACATAGTTTGTTTTTAGAATTTATTTATTGGGAACATCCGGCTTGGCTTCAAGCACTTCAGCATGAATGGTGATCACTTTGGTATTGGGTTCGCAATTGGTGGTGAGTGTAACTGTCTTTTCCTGTTTGCCATGTTTTCCTTCGCTGTTGAATTCCACATTCACCACCGCTTCCGTTCCTGGAGGAATCGGTGTTTTCGGGTAATCGGGAACGGTACATCCGCAACTTCCATGCGCTTCGGAAATCAACAGATCGGAACCGCCGATATTCTTGAATTTGAAAGCGTAGCTGACACGTTCGCCCTGTGAAATTTTTCCGAAATCATGTTCTTCCACTTCAAACTTCATCACCGGCGCTTTTCCTGCAGGTGCATTTCCACTTGCAGTGGCGCTGATGTCCACCATGTCAGTATTGATATTGTCGTTCTTGGGAGCACAGGAATCAAATCCGAGTGCGACCGTCAAAGCGAAAACGGAAATAAAAATTCTTTTCATGACAGTTGTTTTTGTGGCAGCTAAATTACGGGGGAATTGCCGATTTTCCATTGTTGATTGCGGATTTGTTTCCCGATTTTCACTTCTATTCACAATTCGCAGTTTTCCGAAATCATTCCATCAATCCCCTGCCCGTTTTCTGCATGGTACCATCGCGGCGGAAATCAATCACCAACTTATCAAGAATCCCGTTGATGAATTGTTTCGATTTCGGTGTGCTGTATGTTTTTGAAATCTCGATGTATTCATTGAGGGAAACCTTCACGGGAATGCCCGTAAAATGAAGCAGTTCGGCAATGGCCATTTTCATCAGGATGACATCCATCACGGCAATGCGGTCCACTTCCCAGTTTTTCGTTTTCTCGGAAATCAGTTTTTCGCAAGTGTCGTTGTCGATGATTGTCTTTCGGAAAAGGTCGAGGATGAATTGCTTGTCGTCTTCCGGATCCTTGAACAAAGGCGCCAACTGCGGCTCACGGGTTTCGGAAGCGTTTTCCAATGTCTTGATGATGCTCGGTGCAACCGCCATATTCAAATCTCCGGGCCAATGCATATTGCGTTCCTCCAAAAACTGCTCGGTGGATTCATCATCGGCAATGAATTTCTTGAAAAGGTCGATCAGGAATTCCTGGTCATTCGCATACGAATCGGTTTCGGAAGACATGTAGGTTTTATATTCTTCCCAATTCTTGATATTCTCCCACAACTTTCTCACCAATGACATTTCATCATCCGTTTGCCAAGTCAATTTACGGATATCCCTTTCGCGTTGCAGTTTTACATTCGCAACGAGTTGTGCAATCACACGATTGTTCACGAATCTCAAATTGGGATTCAACTCTTCCGATGTGGGAAGGTGTTTTTCCTTTCCGATATCTATCTTATTGGACGCAACACGAACCAGCTCTTCGAAGAGAAGCAACAGATAAATATAAAGTTCGTAGGTTTTGTCAATGCTGCGCATCAACTCCCGCTCTCCCTTTGGAATGTCAGCATCTTCGCTTTGGAAAAAACTGTAAAGGGCTTGCATCGCCTTAATACGCAGGTATCTCCTGTTCAGCATACTACTTCGCTTTTGGTTTTTACAACGCACATATTACTGAAATCGGAATTGTTCGATGGAATGCAAATTGGAAAAGCTGCGCTTGCATGACAATGACAAAATAAAGAACGTTTTGACAAGGAATGAAAAGTTGATCAGCGTTTTGTTTTCAATCGGGCCATCGCTTCGATGCGTGCTTCCGCTGTGCGATTGGCTGCCATGAAAGTCGGAATGTTGTCTTTTTTTGAAAGTGCAAAAATGGCGGCAGTGGTATTGAAAATGTTTTCCGCCTGGGCAAGTGCGTAATCACGGCCGAAATGGGCAACTTCGGAATACACATTGATGAGCCCTCCTGCATTCACCACATAATCGGGTGCGTAAAGGATTCCCTTTTCCATCACGATTTTTCCGTGGATGTTTTCATCCGCCAATTGATTGTTCGCCGCTCCGCAAATGATGGAACATTTCAATTTGGAAAGCGATTGGTCGTTGATGGTTGCACCCAATGCACAGGGTGCGTAAATGTCAATGTCAAGATCAAACAGTTTTTCACCCGCAACAAATTCAACTGCCGGATGTTTCTTTTTCACTTCATTGATCCTGTCCTCGAAAATATCGGTGATGAAAACTTTCGCGCCTTCCTTTACAAGATGGTCAACCAATACGGAACCGACATGTCCGATTCCCTGCACGGCAACTTTTTTTCCGGAAAGGGAATCATTTCCCCAACGTTCTTTTGCCGACGCTTTCATTCCCATATAAACGCCATAAGCGGTTACGGGCGACGGATCTCCGCTTCCACCCAATCCAACAGGAATTCCGGTTACATGTTTTGTTTCCATATAAACGTATTCCATGTCTTTCGTTCCTATTCCGACATCTTCGGCAGTAATGTATTTCCCTCCGAGGCTGTCCACAAATTTTCCGAAACGACGCATCATCGCTTCATTCTTGTCTTTGCGCGCATCACCGATAATGACCGCTTTTCCTCCACCCAGATTCAATCCGGTGACAGCCGCCTTGTAAGTCATTCCGCGTGATAATCTCAACACATCGGTCAACGCTTCGGCTTCGGTTGCGTAAGCCCACATGCGCGTGCCGCCAAGTGCAGGACCCAAAGTGGTGTTGTGGATGGCAATGATGGAACGCAAACCCGTTGCATTGTCATTGCAGAAAACAAGTTGTTCGTGATCAAATACATTCATTTGTCCGAGTGGACCGGTTGAAGCGGTTGACGCTTTTGTATCGTTGGCTGTCAGCATGGAATTGGTTTCAGAATTTTTTCGCTGATGAAATAAATGACTTCGTTCGGGTTTGCCATTCCACCTTCATTTTTGGAATAACGGCTACAAAAGTAGCGGTTTTTTTGAAGGGAACTAATCGGGAATCACCCGGAATTCAAGGATTCCGTTCCGAAGTTCAACGAGGGTGAAATCAACTGTACTGAGTCCGTTTGAAAGTTGGCATTGGGAACTTTTCAACTTTCAAACTATACCACCAAATCAACCGGATATTTTTTCATTAATCTTTTTATCGGAGGAATTGGCAGATTGGGAATTCGTAAATTTGCGGAACTCGCTCCGAAGGAGTTCCTTCGGAATAATTCGTTCCCCTTGAAAGCTCTTGGCTATTTAAATAAATTTTTCTGGAAATACCGGTTGCGTTTTTTTTCCGGAATGCTTTTCATTGTCGCATCGACTTATTTTTCACTTCGTCCCGTTGATTTGGTGGGGCGTGGATTGGACTTCGCGAAGTTTGCGGCCCAACATCATTTGCCACGGGCGCAGACCTTGCACATTCTATTCCTGTTCGGTTCGGAAATCATCCTTTACACACTCGCTTACGGATTTTTCCTTTTCCTGAATCGCCAAACCATTATTGTGATGTCGCGGTTGATTGAATATGACATGAAGAATGAAGTGTTCGACCAATACCAAAAGCTCGATCAGAAATTCTACAAGACAAACAATACGGGTGACTTGATGAACCGTATCAGTGAAGATGTCGGTCGCGTGCGGATGTATATCGGCCCTGCGGTGATGTATGCAACAACTACACTCATTACGTTGGTGATGACAATTTATTTCATGTTCAGTGCCAATGTGAAATTGTCATTGTTCGCTTTGGCTCCGTTGCCGGTTCTCGCCATTTCAATTTATTATGTCAGCAACCTCATCAACAAGAAAAGTTTGAAAGTGCAACAACAGCTTTCATTGCTTTCCACCTCTTCACAGGAAACATTT
>CAYMZV010000160.1:0-9366 GCA_964394965.1 uncultured Chryseobacterium sp. | reverse complement strand
TACCGGTTCAACATTCAGTCCGGTTGGAGCCGGCATTGGATCACACACTGTCACTTACAGTTTTACCGATGTAAACGGTTGTACTGGAACAGGAACTGCAACCATACAGGTGAATGCCTGTACAGGTGTGGCTGAAACCACTTTGGCAAACAGCATCGGCATATTCCCGAATCCCAACTCCGGTTCTTTCCAGCTTTCCATCAATGCCAATGTCGGTGATCTATCAATCGTAATTGTTGACATGCAAGGCCGCGTGGTTTATTCCGATTTGGAAAACAATGTAAATGCAGGTTTCACGAAATCCATTTCCATGGACAATGTTTCCAATGGAATGTATATGCTTCGCCTGACAACGAATTCCGAACAACAGGTAATGAAAGTTTCGGTTCAGAAATAAATTTTTCCTTCACTTCAAAAGGCTTGTCTCAAAATAGGGACAAGCCTTTTTTGTTTTCATGAAAATGGCTTGGACGGGAATCTTTGCATGGAGGGAAACTCCAAATTGTTAGTTTTACAATCATGGACGATCAGGAACCAAAACGTGTGCGACGTGTGCGATACAAAGGCACGCATCCGAAATCCTTCAAGGAAAAATACAAGGAGCTGCAACCCGAAAATTATTCGGAGGATGTTGCAAAAGTCATTCAACAGGGACGTACACCTGCGGGCATGCACCGTTCCATTTGTGTAAATGAAATAATGGAATTCCTCCAAATCGTTCCCGGACAAATTGGATTGGACGCCACGTTGGGGTATGGCGGTCACAGTCTGGAAATGATCAAACGTTTGCTTCCGGGTGGACGTCTCTTTGCGATTGATGTGGATCCTTTTGAATTGCCGCGCACAAGGGATCGTCTTGCATCTTTGGGTTATGGACCTGAAGTGGTCGACATCCGCAAAATGAATTTTTCAGGAATCGATTTGATTGTTTCCGAATCGGGTCCGTTGAATTTTGTATTGGCGGATCTTGGTGTTTCTTCCATGCAAATAGATAATCCTGAACGGGGATTCTCATTCAAGGTGGAAGGTCCATTGGATTTAAGACTGAATCCCAAGAGCGGAAAATCTGCAGCAACCCTTTTGAAAAATATTCCTTGGCATGCACTGGAAGAATTATTGATGGAAAATGCAGACGAACCACATGCGGAAATCATTGCAAAAACAATCGCTTCGAAAATTGCAAAAGGGATAACGGTAGCAACCACAACACAATTGCACGAGATCATCAAGGAAGCGCTTGAATTCCTTCCGCCCGATGAACGCAAGGAGGAAATAAAAAAATCGAGTCAACGTTGTTTTCAGGCTTTGCGCATTGAAGTGAATGATGAATTTGGCGCGCTGGATAAATTCCTTGAAAAACTCCCCTTTGCACTCGCTCCCGGCGGACGCGTGGCCATACTTTCATTTCATTCGGGAGAAGACCGGCGTGTAAAAAAATCCTTTCAGCGATTGTTCCGCGAAGGGATTTACAGTGAAGTCGCTCCCGATCCGATCCGTCCCTCTGCGGAAGAATGCAATGCCAATCCGCGTGCACGTTCCGCAAAATTGCGCTGGGCGATTAAAAAATGATTTTTCGTTAGTTGTATTAAAATATAACCTTTTGCGCTCAAAGCCCGAATAACTTTCTAAGGAAACCCCGCTGTTGCGGTTGTGGTTGCGGTTGCGGTTGCGGTTGTTGCTGGAGAGCAAGCAGAATCCGCGCCTTTGCCTGATTGATAAGAACGGTTGCTTGTGCAATATTCCCTTCTGCCGCAGTCAACCTATCGCCATGGGCGAAAGCAACATTGGTTTGTAAATTCATCAATTGGGCTTTCACATTGTTTGTTTCCTGATGAGTGAATTGAGGGAAGCCGAGATTCATTTGATTGATGAAAGCGGTTGCGGATTTGCTGATTGCTTTACGGGTCTCTGGGATTTTCCTTTCATTTTTGAATGCATCGGCTTTATTCAAAGGAGTGGTGACCGCTGCCTGACAAGGTTGAGGAAGCAAATTGACAAACAAATAAAAAGCGTTGATGATTCTTTCAAGGCGGTTTTTCTGTACGCTTATCTGGTTGATATGTCCAAAACGCCCTTTCATTCCATATTCGCCACGCAACGAATTTTCCACTGAATGAATATTGCCATATTCTTCCATGTTCGACCAATTCAATTCTTCGATTCCCTGTACACCCACTTTGGGAAACAAATGACTGCTGACAGTTGAATCACCCAAGGATGCTCCTGTAAGTATGTGAGCGGTATGCCCGAGTTCATGACCGAGTGTAATAAAATTCGGTGTCGGGATTTCATTTCGGTTTTCATCCACAAACCGGGAAGAGGGATGATCTTCCGAATCGCGAATATCTCTTGTAATAGTAATGTCTGCACCCGAGCCGGAACCAAAAAGATAATACTTCCCTTCCATTTTCAATCCCACCGCATTTGGTTTTGCTTTCCGTTTATTATAAATCGCCGCAGCTTTTAATTTTGGGTCAACAATCTTATTCAAATCAAGTTCAATGAATTTCTTTTTATAGTTATTGCGTTTCTTGCTCGCACCATATTCTCCCTTGAACATTGTATCCGGATGAACTTCAGTGAGTTTTTCCCTGTCGTCGGTATGAACAGGCGCTGCGGCAAATTCACTTTCGGGGGCACCCTGACTTTTTTGGGCAAAACCCGGCTTGATGGTGACAGGTTTTTCGCCATTGGTATCCTTGTTTACCTGAGCTACAATTTCCCTTCCGGTTTCAGTTTCCAACAAACGTGCAAATTGTGCCAGCACTTCATAACGGAAACCTTCATGCACGCGTGAATCCTTTTCATTGGTTTCCGAATTTGTGTAGTCTTCGGTTTCCGTAATATGCACATTTCCCGTTCCATTCACCAATTGGGTCCAAATGAACTTGACGCGTTTCTGTTCTTTCTCGGATAACGATTCGAAATTTGCAACGGGAGGCTGATCATCATTTTTCACTACACTTTCTTTCACGAGTCCCTGATGCTCCACTTGCACATCATTCATCAATTCTTTCACCCAAAGTGCAGCAGCACTCACATTTTGATCCGGCTCTTCAAAACCATCGAGCCATTGCATGATTGCCACTTGAAGAACATGAAGCTCATTGATGCGGTCACTGCGCGTTTTGTCCCTGCGATTGGAATTGTATTCGAGCGCTTTTTTAGCGAGATCACCGATGCGTTTATCCTTTGTTTTTCCCTTGAGCAAATCCGCATTGAGCCAACGTTGGACGACAATGGCTGAATTTCCAATCTGTCTGGAATTGGAAACCCGGTTGTCTAGAAGTTCACCCACTTGTTTTCTTTGCAAAATTGATTGTGGCCGATTATCCTGAAGCTGAATAAGGGATTTGCCTGCACGGGAATGGCTGGCTGATTCGGCTGGAGCGAATTGCAACTTATTCCTTGACGTTTGGCTTGAGTGTTCAATCATTACACCTTATCCTTTATTGATGAATCAATTTTATTAATCCGAATCGTCATGAAAAAAAACTGAAATGAATCCACGAAATTCCCCTTGTCTTATTATTGTGTTGAATAATAATGATCGTTTCCATTGTAAACTATCGTCAACGGCAGACCATTGCTTGCCACTGTTGAAGCCCCACTTATTGCCAATGCATTATTCGGTTGCCTGATATTGATTCCGTCCGGAGAGATTACAATAATGTTCCGTTGCAGGACAGTTGCAATTGCCAATGCAGCGATATCCCCTCCCTCATTGTTCCATGATCGCGTTGAACTTATTTGGTTCACAACATTTCTAATCTTGCGATTGTTGATGAAGTTGCCGAAAAAGTGCTTGTTGCCATTTATAAGCGTACCCAGTTTTTGCCGAAGCTCCCCGACAGTAACCTGAAGTCCCTGTACCAATTGGAGTTGCAACCTGATTGCATCATACATGCAGTTGCCATCTTTTACCGTTTCCCTGATACTCAATCCTCTCATGGCAAGAAGATCGGCGATGCGTGTTCCATCCAATTCATGATACTCACCGATACGGTTCGAATTATTTTTCCTTTTCGATCCGGAAGTCTTGCCCACATTTTTATAATTCACTTTTCTGAATACTTCCTTCGGAAATTTTGCGGTGATGTTTTGCAGGATTGAATTTGCATCTTCGCGTAATTCGGTAAGCAGTCCTTGTCCCACCATTGCGTCGGAAAGGGATTCCAAAAATGTCCAGACAGTACCCGATTCCTTCTGAAGGGCGAATTCCTGCAAGCCTTTCAAATCTTCCGGATTTTTTGTTTTTCCCATTCTCCGCACCGATCTCAACGCAGTTACCATCTGCGGAACGAAATCATTCCTTAGAAATGCCTCATATTCATTATTTATCTTGGCTGTTGCCAATACAAGATCCTTGTTGCTCTTTGCCTTATCCAGATAACCATCGAATTTTTTAAACAGGGAGGTTGTACCTTTTTGTAAAACACCCATTGTTCTTTGCACTTCCGGATAAAATAAACTCCGCTTGTTTTGAATCAGTTCGGTAATCGATTTCAATGTATCTCCAAGGGCTTCTTTCTTATATTTTTTCACTTCCCCGCTATTTCTTCTCACTCTCACCGTGAGCGGATTGACGAACTCACCCATTCCCGACATCCTTTCATGAAAAGATTGTCCCTTGTGTGAACCATACATTTGGAAGTACCATAATTTATTCCAATCCTCGGTTTTCTTGATTTCATTGGGATTGGCAAGATTCGCCTTATGAACCAAATCGTAATAGAGCGCTTCTCCCAATAATTGAGGTGTCAACTTTTTCTTTTTTTCCAGGTATTCCTGTTGGATTTTTTTGGTATAAATCTTCGCCTCTTTCGAGAATTTGGATAACACCATACTCTTGATCAGGTCCTCAATCTCCGGATCCCTCCTGTAATTCTCGAGTGTCATGCGGTCGTTTCCATCCAGGCTTTTTGCGATCACCGCTGCATAATGATATCCCCACGTGCTTTTCCTTTTCGTCGGAACGCCTTTTGTCAGTACACTGTAATCCATCGTGGATGTATTTTCAGCCGGAACGGAAAATGTCGACCAGCCTTCGCCGACTTCAGGTTTTGCATAAGCATTTATTCCCAATTCCTGTTCTTTCTTGTCGATGCGCCCTTGTCCTTGCATCTCGCCATATTCCTTCCCAATATTTTCCACCACGGTATTCTTATCATTCATTGCTTCAAGTGCACTTTCCTGTATTGACTTGCCTTTCTTTTTCTTGTTTTTCACTTCAGGCTTTTGGGAAAGATAGTGGGACAAGCGCTCTATTTCCGTAGATCGTTTTCCGCCGGGACTTATCAATTGCGAATTCAGCTGGCCCGTATTGCTATTCTCAAATAAAATATCTCCTTGAATATCTCCCTTGTTTCCCATAATCTGATTGGCAAAATTGATGCAGATGTGGTGCCAAAGCGATGCCAACTCCTCCTTTTTTTCCCCATCCTTATCCTTTCGTTTTATCGGGACCACACTATCCAAAGGTTTCCCCACATTGATTGCATTTGAACTGTTGACATTCAAAAACAAAGGGCTCTCCACATTTTCAAGCTGCGTGTTTGCATTTCCAATAACCTTTTCCGTTGCAAAAAAAACTTTGGGCTGAGTGGTATCTTGTACAGCCATTGTCCAATCATCTGCAATCATCAGCCCGGCTTTCAATGGAGGCGTTACCGGTTTGTCCCTTTGGATTTTCTTTCCACCTTTACTCAGCTTGGCTTTAGATTCCTGACTGACAAAAAAATCCTTTCCCTTCTCCACCTTGAAATCATTGGATTTGAAATAGCCTTGAATGACCGGTGAATTCTTATTCGAATTATTCGAACTGATTTTTGAAGAAAAAGAATCCGGTTTCTTTTGAATCGCTTTTGCACCCATCACGTCCGCCTCTTTCTCCAATGAGGCATCATCATTCACATTCACTTTTCCTTTCAATTGTTTTGTGGGCTTCACCCTTCCCTGCTTCTGTTGCACCACATGCCAAGCTTCATGCGGCAAATGTTTTTCCTGCCCCGATGCAATATGGATTTCACTTCCCTGTGCGTAAGCATGCGCGTTGAGTTGTGCCGGCTTCGAGGAATGATAATGCACTTTCACATCATCCATCGAATGGCCGGAAAGGTTTTCTATTCCGGATTTCAAATTATCGGGTAAGCCTGTGCTGTTTGATTTTTTTTGAATGGACGAATCAGCCGTTTCTTTTTTTGCCAATGCATCCACTTGTTTTTTTTGCAAGATGGATTGGGGGCGGTTGTCCTTTAATTGCAATGCGGAAACACCCGTTGTTTTTTGTTGGTCAAACGCAGCCGATTTCAATTGCGTTTTTTTTCCTGCTGTATTTCTTGAGAAGCTAGACATTGTTCAATTCCTTTTGGTAGACCGAATGCTTGTGTTTGTAATCATTAACCTACTGCATCTCTCAACTGTTCCAATTTGGCAGCTGGATCGCCACGGCGAATTTCTGCAACGTGTAATCTTCTATTCCAGATTCCGGGTTGTTGCACCCTACGCGGATCCAGGTAAGTGTCTTGTCTTGCTCCAGTGTATAATGGAGTATGTTCATACAATCCGGCGCGAGGAGTTGTGTCGACAAGTCCAAATCGGTTTCGTGCAACACGTACTCTCAATAAAATCAAGGCCATTCTTACTTGCCTCACAAAATGGCTCCAGTGTGCCGCAGCCGCAGTATGTCCCTCTCCAGTAAGAAAGTTGCTGATGTTTTGCGGTATATTGAATCCTGCAAGGTTAGCCGCATTCAGGCTTGCCAACAAAATAGGATAATCATCGGGTTGCAACAAGCCGGCACCAATACTATCAAGATGATCCTTGACCCAAGCGGGTTGGACATCCTTGACAAAACTACTCAGCGTAGCATGCAATAAAAATTCCCTTTGTTGGCCATCATTCAAACGACCGACATTGCGATCAACTGCATGTGGTGTCGCTTTCGCAATAAGATCGCCTTGCATGTCCGCTTGTTTGGTGCGAACATGATTTTGAGAATAAACACTGAACAACGATGACAACTTGATCAGCATTTCATTATAGAACCTGAGCAATCCGGGAGAACCCCCAACCGGTTGGGGAATGCGTGCTGCCAACGCTGTTCTTATGATGCGGAATATTCTGGTTTCATTTTCATCCAAGCCCGGACCCTGATTCATGGTTTGTGCCGTATTCATATCCGTTGCAAAATTTACCTGCGCACCGACTTGCATCACTTCGTCCCTGTTTTTCTGACTGTCTCCAACAGTAATATTTCCCAACGTGCCTGCATTCAAAATCATTTTATGGGGATCACCTGCTGCTGGCGCTACATGAGCTGCCAAGGCGCCAAGATCTGTCCTGTGTGAAAGGTGCTCCGCTTTAATGACAACTTCCGGAAGTAAATTAAATGTCAAACCTGTAGCTCCATTCAAACCGGCAAGCAGCTGATTGAACGTTTGCCTGATATATCTGCGTCCAAGCGATACTCCCAAAAATGTTCCGCGTGATTCTGTAAGCAAATTATACAAAGTGGTTTTCATTAAATTGTTAACGTACCTCACCGTATCCGGATTTGGAATGGGTGCACCGGCAACTGTCGGGAAAATAAATGGCGGACTAACCAATTCCAATGCATTCATTGCATCGGTTTCCACATTGAAATGAATATTGGTATAAGGCAATGCTTCGACTGAACGGGCCAATTCCAAATGTGAAACACCGGCCAAAGGACCGTCTTTCATATCCGCAAATTCATGTTCGAATCCGGCTGTCGTTACGAGTGATCTATAATTTCCGGCGTTGGCAGCAATTGCCGTTTGTGCAAGAGTCTGACTGGCGATGTAGCCTGCGAAAGTATTAAAGTGTTCCACTCCAAAAATATCCCGATAGGTTGCCAAGATGGGTATCAATGAATCATATACCTGCTTCAAATTCAGAAATCCCCTATTCTCCCTGTTCCAAACCGGCAAAATTCCATTTCGCAATTCGGGTTGAAAGGCTGTCAACATTCCGTAATGAGCCAATAATTGTCCATATAATTCTTCCGCAGTATAAGTATTAACATCAACTGTAATGGCGCGTTGAATTGGATTGTCATGGGAACGAATAGGGGTTTCAACACTGTTTTTTTTCACACGTTGTGTTTGCAAAGCTTTCGCACCCATCACATCCGCCTCTTTCTCCAATGAGGCGTCATCATTCACATTCACTTTATTTTTCAACTGTATCGTCGGTCTCACTCTTCCTTGTTTTTGTTGCACCACATGCCAAGCTTCATGCGGCAAATGTTTTTCCTGTCCTGATGCAACATGGATTTCACTTCCCTGTGCATAAGCATGCGCATTGAGTTGTGCGGGTTTCGGGGAATGATAATGAACTTTCACATCACTCATGGAAATGCCGGAAAGGTTTTCTATTCCCGATTTCAGATTATCGGGCAAACCGGTTTTGTTTTCTTTCTTCTGGATGACAAGCCTATCCGAATTATTATTCCTTAAGGCTTCAACCTGTTTCAATTGAATAATGGAACGTGGACGATTGTCAATGAGAAAAGAAGATTGTTTTCTTTGTGCAACAGATTGCGGACGATTATCCTGGAAATGAAAAATGGATTTGCTTCCAATCGATTGAGCGGAAGCCGTTGTCTCATTTTTATTTTGGAATGACCTATCCTGAAATTGATTCATTGGACAATCGACTTTTCATTTGGAAATTATTCATCTGCGTGCAAGATTTTCCTTGGCCATCTTGGTTATCTCTTGTGCCGTTGGAGAATCCGCTTCGATTCCTTTCGCATGCATGAAGTGCAGCAATTCATTGACTACCGTATCGTATTCCGTTGTTGGATTCGCAAATTGCAGAATGTAATCGAGACGGTTTATAATGTATTGTCGCCAATTGGGTGCAATCTGCTTGTCGCCAAATGCTGTTACCTGCAATGCCCTTACACGTTGATCAATAGCCGCAAGAATGGGTATGCCGGGAGCTGCGATTTCTGCATTGGTAAGATTCATTGGTGCGTCCTCTGTCGTTCGAGCAACATTCGAATCATATCTCTGATCATTCGCAATATGTGTCCTTTCATGTGTCTCGGCACTGGCAATCATTGCCGGATCTGTCATCCCTTCACCGGTCGGATTCAAGACATTGATATCAATTCCATATTGACGTGCGGCAACAGGTCCTGCGGGCCCACCTGCAGGAACACCCGGGGGCCTGACAAAAACCGTTTGACTTCTGCCCACCATTACGTTGTTAACGGGAGCTGTCAATGCAGCATGTTGGTTGAGTTGTTGATGAACAGTGTCCAATGTGCCCTTGCGATTGTACGCATGATATCCTTTGTAACCTGCATAAGCGAGTCCTCCCGCCAAAGCCACACCT
>CAYMZV010000159.1:0-9395 GCA_964394965.1 uncultured Chryseobacterium sp. | reverse complement strand
TTCCAAGACACCACAGTTCCCATTCGTTCGGCGATTCGTTTTGTATTTCAATGAATGCCTTCCATAAAACATCAATTCCCTTTTCAGCAACATATCTGCCGGCAAAAATGAATCTTTTGGGGAATGCGTTTTTTTTCGCTTCTCCAAGTTCCTTGAAATAGGAATTGTATAGCGGAAAATCACAGGAATAGGCGCCCGTAGAGATTGCCTCTTTTGAAAATCCCAACTTCAGTGCAAATTCTTTTTGCGGTTGCCCGGGAACAAAACACCTGTTGAAACGTTTGGAAAAAAAAGAACGTGCCAGCATTGCCGAAAGATGCTGTTTCATCGAACCTGTCCACCAATTGTCGAATCCGAGCACAATGGGAATTTTCCTGCAGTGGCTGCGGCAAATTTCCAGATAGGGTTTGTAGGACCAACCGGCGCAAAAAATCACATCGGGGGAAAATGTGGAAACAAGGATGTTCAATTCCTTCCCATTGACAGAACTGCGATCAATGATTTTTATTTTTCCGGAATCGTTGAAATAAAAAGGTGCGATGGCATTCACTTCTTTCCTGACAATCGTCACATCGCATTCATGCCTGTTTGCGAATTCAGAAATGCAAGCCATGAAATATCCCGCAAGTTCCTCGTACAGCACGAGTAATTTCATACCGAAGTTTTTGTCGTGAATAGTCATGCAAGGTATTATTTTTCTGAGGAGAATGATTGGGATGAAGCTGTTTTCGAGTGATTATGATTCTTACTTTTGTTAAAATCATTGGGGAATAATGGAAATCATCATCAGTGCTTATGGGGATTGGATGAAGCCGCAAGTGGCTGAAATGTTCAGTCATCAATATGGTGTTTCTAAAAGGGAGTTCAGTTCGCTCATTGAAAATTTTTATGAGCATCCTTTTCAAAAGGATAAATGCATCAGGATCGCGGCGGTTGAAGATAAAAAGGTTGTGGGCTTTCAATCTTTCTTTTATTGGCCTTATGAAATGAATGGCAGGAAGTTCAGATCGTTCCAATCGGGAAATTCATTGGTTCATCCGCACTACAGGAACAGGGGAATTTTCAGGAAATTATTGGAGTATGTCGATGTGCATCGTGAAGAGATGGGCATTGATTTCCTTATCGGATTTCCAATTGATGTTTCAAAGAACAGTTTATTGGGAAATGGATGGAAAAACATTCTCGATCTCGACTGGTATGTTTGCCCTTCGAGCATTTTTTCATTTGTTTCCCGTCATGAGAATGAAAAGTTGAAAACTGTTTTTAAACGGGAATCGGGTTATGCCATTGGTCCTGTAAATGATGGGCGCATACACATTTCAAATGAAAATGGATTTGTCGAATGGAGGGAAAATTATTCTCCAAAAGGGAATTATTTCTACCATACCTATTCCGAAGGGGATAAATCGGTTCGGTTTTCACTCAAAACATCACGCAGGAAAAAAATCATCAGGGAATTGACCATTGGCAATATCCTGACCGGAAACAATGACCCGGCTTTCATTCAAAAGGGCTTGAAGGATTTGATTCGGAAAGTGCGCAGCAGCCGTTGCATTTCGATGGTTTCCTTTGCTCAAAACTCAGCATCCGGTTTTCTCACAGATGAGTTGCTTCGAAATGCGGGTTTGAAAAAAATAAACAAGCGTATTTATTTTTGTGTAAAATCTTTTGCAGGATCGGACGCGATAGAAGACGCCTCCAAGTGGCTGCTTTTCCGTTCCGATATTGACACTTGGTAATCGAAGAACCGTACATGAGAAGAAGTTCGTATTACATAAAATCCATTCTGGGGAAAATCGAATATTTGCTTTCGGGATTAAATCCTCTTCCAGGAGAATTGCTTGTCCTGAATTATCATGGTACACAAAAGAGGTTTATTCCCGCTTTCGAAAGACAATTGGATTTTCTTGCAAAACATTTTTCTTTTTTTGCGCCGGGTCAACTGGAGAATTATTATTATCGGAATGTGCACCCATCCTCGCCCTCTGTGTTGATTACGTTTGATGATGGAATCAAGAATAACCTTCATGCTGCCAGGATTCTTGCTGAAAAAAAAATCAGTGCACTTTTTTTCATAGTCCCGGAATTCGTTGATACAACCGAATCCAAGCAGGAAAGTTATTTCAGGAAAAACATCCGGCAGGTAATTGACGCTTCCATTGGATATGAAAAGGAAGACATGACTGCCATGAATTGGGAAGATTTGCTCGACATCATAAAACTCGGGCATAGTCTAGGCGCACATTCGACAACGCACACACTTTTATCGGCAACTTCCAACGATCAAGAATCATTTCGTGAAATAGTGCTTTGCCAAAAACGGATTGCCGAAGCAACAGATGCCGGGATTTTATCTTTTTGCTCCCCCAACAACAGCCTTCTCAGTTGTGGTCCAAGGGAAATGAAACTGATCAGGGAGAATTATCGTTTTTTCTTTTCAACCATTCCCGGATCGAATCTGACTGAAAACAATCCATTTTTCATTCACCGTTCCAATGTTGAAGTTGATTGGAACCAAGGGGCTTTCATCCAGTCAATCGGAAAATGGGACAGGAAAAGATGGGAAGGGAAAAATCAACTGTTCAAGAATATCGCCGGCTGAAGTCACGTTATGATTTCATGACCTTCTACAAGTTCATCGGTCCCTTCATTACCCTCTTCTCCGTCTGCCATTTGCATTTGTTGATCAAGTATCTTTTGTTCCTTTTGTTTCCTGGTATAATAATACAGCCACATGAAGAACGGCAAGCCATTCAGGAAATAATTCCCTTGACGCAAGAGATAAAGCGTGACCAATACAAGGATTGCATTTGAAATTATCCAATCGGGGTTTTCATTGTCATAAGGATCCCTTCTTACAAAATTCCTCCTGATAAAAACAAACATGAAAATTATCCCCATCAATCCGGTTTCGGAAATCAACCTGATGAGCATGGAATTGCCATCCGCCTTGTTATTGTTGAACTGAAGTACCACCTGGTCATTTGTCAGGGAATATTTATCGAATGCAACAGGGTGTGAGCCCAATCCGGTTCCGGCAATGAAATTGCTTTTGAAGTTTTCAATTGCAATATGATAATTATTGTAAAGGACAAAACTTGAGGAATTGACATTTGCCAATGAAAATTCGCCGCTCAGCCACAAACCCATTGATGTATCAACCCTCAACTTGAATTCAGGCACATTTGCATAGAGAAAATTGGCTCCAAGGATTGCGAAGAACAGTCCTATTACGAAATAGATGATCTGCCTGTAATTGATTACAAAAAGGAAAAGGATGACAAACAAGCCAATATATCCTGTCGAGGAAAATGTAAGCAGCATGCTCATGACAATCAGGATCGATTGCACACGCGTAAGGCCGAACGAATTGGTTCCTGGAATCAAATTATGAATGGCGACAAAGCATGCAGGGGAAATCATGATGGCACATTGTGACGGTTCGGAAAAAATCGAATTGATTCGGATTCCCACCGCACCCGGCACAACACTCCATTTATTCAACAGCCAGGAATAATTGTAACCCGGTGCAAAATGAATGATGTAGGAAATGAATTGTACAATCCCGATATAGGTGACAATCACAGCCCCCTTGAGATATAGCCGAAACATTTTTTCAGTATCGAATTCATAATACTGGATGACGTAAGAATAAAAAGTCGATGATAGGACAAGTCCCAAAAAAATTTTCAGGAACAATGGCCATGTATTGTTTCCGATCAGGATTTCAAAAACACCTACCAAAAAAGGAACCAGCAAAAACAGGAACAACTGTCTGGGGAAATCATACGTGCGGATGAAACGGGGAAACAGGATAATAAAAATGATGTAATGAAAATAACCTTCAAAGGGAGATTTAAAGAAAGTGATGGAACTGACGAATACCGACAGAAAAATCAGGACATTAACCGTACGCGTCTCTCTCATGTTGTCAAATATACCGGAAGTGCCCGTGCCTTATAGAGGTGCGATTTCGTTTCCGATTCACATTCTTCCATAAAGATAACAGGATGCAAATAAAAATTGAAACATTCAATCGGTGCATCCGAAATGCTTTCGAATGACGGAAGAAATCCGGCTGACTTGTGAAGTTTGAAGTTCATAGAACATCGGCAAACGCAACAAACATTCACTGAAACGATCCGCATTGGGTAAATCGCGACCATCATGTTGTGACCGGTAAAAGGGACTTCGGTGCAGAGACTGATAATGAAAAACGGCTTGAATTCCGCACTGTGCAAGTTGTGCTATCAGGTTTGCCCGTTCTGAAACGGAATTGCAGATGAGATAATAAATATGCCCATTCGTCATGGCATAGGCAGGTATCCTCGGGCGACTTATGAAACCATTCTGCTCGACCGTTTCAAGTTCTTCATGGTATTGCTTCCATAGATCAATCCGTTTTTTCTGGATCTTGTCGATATGTTCAAGCTGGGCAAATAAAAATGCGGCGGTCAATTCAGACGCCAGGAATGAAGAGCCGATGTCGATCCACTCGTACTTTTTCACTTCATTCCTGAAAAATGAGGAACGATTCGTCCCTTTCTCCGAAATGATTTCGGCCCTATCGATAAATGATTCGTCATTGACAGACAAAAGTCCGCCTTCACCTGCAATGATATTTTTTGTTTCATGGAAAGAGAAAGTGCCCAGCTGTCCTATGGTGCCCAGTTGCTTCCCGCCATTCCATCTTGATTCGATGGCATGAGCTGCATCTTCAATCAGGGAAATGTTTGCCCTTGCCGCCACATCCACCAATCTTTCCATGTCGCAAGACATCCCTGCATAGTGGACGCAGACAATTGCCTTTGTCCTCGGTGTGATCAATGATTCGATTTTCCCGGCATCCACATTGGGATGATCTGCAGAAGAGTCGGCGAAAATTATTTTGGCGCCACGGAGTACAAATGGATTGGCAGTTGAAACAAATGAAAAAGACGGTACAATAATTTCATCTCCCGATTGAATATCCAACAACAATGCAGCCATTTCCAATGCATCCGTACATGAGGTGGTCAGTACCGCTTTTTTCATGTGATACCTTTTTTGAAATATCCCATCACACTTTTTCGTAAAAAAGCCGTTGCCGGAAATATGACCCGACGCAACAGCAATTGCAATGCATTCCAATTCCCTACCGACAGTGAAAGGTTTGTTGAATGGAATGAATCCTGGTTGTTCGGACATAACGCTTCATTTACAAATGAAAAGATACAATCTGATCCGCTTATTTTATTTTTTCTTCAATCGCCAATATGGTTTGGGCTGCAATCTTATCCCAAAGGAATTTTTGCTTCACTTCATTTACAGCGGCATATTTTTTTCCGGACAGCAATCGGGAATCGATGTTCATTCCCCCTTCCATCGCTTTCTGCAACGAGGTGATGTTGCCGGGCGAAACCAACCACCCATTTTCACCATTGACCATTACGGATGTCGCTCCTGCATCGGAGGCAATTATCGCAAGTCCGCTTGCAAGCCCTTCCATCACTACATTGGGCATTCCCTCCGAGTGACTCGGACAAACCAAAATGTCCATTTCGCTTAGGAGTTTTTTCAGTTTCACATTATCCTTGATCAATCCATGATATATGATCCGGTCAGAATGAATTTGTTTTTTTTCGGGAATCGGCCCAATAAAATGAAATTCGAATTCCTTTTTTTCCCGCACCATTTTTTTCAGGACAGTTCCCAATTCCTCCACGCCCTTTCTCCTTTCATATCTTCCACAAAAAACAAATTTCCTGATGGATCCGGAAACCGACGGGCTTTCATTCAACCAATCGGCGGAAATTCCTGTGGGAATCTCAATTATCCTATTCTTGGCAATACCGAGACTAAGAATTACATCCGTGATTTTCCCTCCGTAGGAAAAAAGGTAATCTGCATTTTTGACATTGAATAAAACCGGAGAACGCAGCAATAACCGGCTTTTCACCCAAGAACGGAAGTCCGGTTGTTTCTGAAACATTTCGTAGCCGTGAAAATTGATTCCCACTGGAGGCAGAAGCTCTCCTTTGCTTTTTTGATTCAGCAATTCCCATCCTGAAAATCCTTTTATGATGATGAAATCCGGATATCTTTCCTTTTTAAAAACTTTCCATATCCTCAAGGAATATTCATACGACTCCCGAATATAATGTCCCGGAGTGGGTCCGAAAACAGGAAATTCAATTACAAATGATCTTATGTTTTGCTTTTCATCTTCCGAAAAACCTTCCAGTTTGGAAATGTCGGATTGACTTTGATTGGCATGATACAAATCCACCTGAACACCTGCCGCAGCAAGGAATTTTGCCAGATAAAAAGAATGCCGTTGCATTCCTCCAATCACATAAGGATAAATTCCATCGGTAAGAATAGCGATATGCAAGGTTCTATCTTATTTTCAAGGGTTTCTTAAAATGCTTTCGGCCATTTGCTTCCAAGTATGCCGAGTCATGACTTTTGACTTGAAACTATCGGCAAGAGTGGCTGCATAAGCGGAATCGTTCAATAATTTTCTCATTGCCGAATAAATTCCTTCCTCATCGGGTTGAACAAGCAATCCGTCTTTTTCATTTTCCATGACATCACGGACAGGGATTGTATCCGGGGCGATAATCGGTTTTCCCATTGCGCCATATTCAAATATCTTAACGGGTGACCCATACCAATTCGACTGAGCCATTACAGTGATATCCATTGCATCAATGTAAGAAAACACTTCTACATGTTTCACCGATCCGGTAAAGACAATTTGATTTCCACACCCCAATTCCGCGGCAAGGTTTTTCAATTGAGGAATGAGATACCCGTCCCCGACAATCATCAGCATGCAGTTTTCTTTTTCTTTTGCAATCCTTGCAAAAGCGGCGATCAACAAATCCACTCCATGATACGGAAAAATCGAGCCCACAAATCCTATCACTTTTCTATGCTGCGCAATTTTTTCCAATATGGATTCACGAAGTGATGCATCAATCCTGATTGCATTGGGATTAATCGCATTGGGTGTCACCATTATTTTTTCCGATGCAACGGAATAGTTTGTCGCCAGGAAGTCTTTCAGCGCAGAAGAAACACAAAAGATCCTACTCGATTTCCGAAGCACTTCGGTAAATTTCCGTTTGCCTTTCCGCGCAAAAAAAGAATCCGCCTTTTCAAAGCTCCTGACTTCTTCCTCGAAAGGCGCATTCACTTCCGTGAAATATTTCACACCATATTTTTCAGCAACCACCGCCCCTGAAGAAAAGAGAAACCCCGTACGTTCATAAATAATGTCGGGCGAAAATCCCTGCACTTCGACGGCAAGGATTTTTGACGATTGTTTATCGAAGCGCAAAAGTCTTGCCTCTTTCAATGAACGCCAGACATAAGCGCCAACCATTTTTTTCAGGAATTGTTTTCCCGATTTTTTCGATTGTTGCCGATCATCCATGCCGATGGTTGTACCGCCACGGATCACAACATGAACAGTATGGCCGAGCTCCTGAAACGCCGCAATCATTTCGCGCATATGCGTGGCATAGCCGGTCGATGCCGACAAATTAAGATGGGGATGGGGAGAATAGTACAGGATTTTCATTTTGACTTTCCCATCATTTTTATTTTTTCTGTCAGCTTAAAACCCAAGAGACGGAAAAGCCTTATATAATTCCCCGAAGTAACCGCTGAAGGGGAAGGAACAAAATCGGAAGGAATGAATTCTCCATAAACTTCAAGAGCTTCATCATGCGCATAAGGGTACCAACATCTGATTGCATCGAAAAGCACCTGATTGAAATCCTGTTGATTATTAGCATCCAATTTCCCGGCTGCTTTCATGTAAGCCAAGATATTGCACCTGAGTTGTACATAACGTTTCCAATTTGCGCCGCGATCAAGACTGGAAATGGATCCTTCCTTTCGTTCCCTGACCAATGTCAACGGCCGGTCATCATGAATCACCGTTGCCCCATTTTTCAGAAGCCTGAACATAAGGTCATATTCCTGGCTGCTTTTCAAATTCATGTCAAATCCATTTACGGCTTGCAACGCTGTCCTCTTCCATAAATTCGAACAAGTGCATCCGAGACGTGTTTTCATCAATCCGTACCATGGATTATCGGAATCCGCAGTGATGATTTTCTCCTCTCCCGATGCATTTCTTTTTACATAATCGCCGGCAATAAATCCGGGAAGCTGTTCCTGACTCTTGCACAAATCCAACTGATGGGAAATTTTTCCGGGCAACAAAAAATCATCCGCATCCAGGAACTGGATATAAATTCCCTTTGCCGATTCAAGCCCCCTGTTTCTCGAAAAAGCGGCTCCCTTGTTTGTATCATTCCTGTAAATAAAAAAATGTTCGGGATGAACCGTCTTCATTTCCTGAAGCACTTCGAATGTTTTATCATCGGAACAGTCATCCACACAAATCAATTCGATTTCAATCCCCTTCTGTTGAAAAATGGAATTCACCGCATCACGGATATAATTCTCGACATTATAACATGGAATGATGACGGAAACAGATAAATCCATTGTCGACTGTTTTTTTATCCATTACCATTTATCCTCTTCCTGATCTCGCTTGTTGAAAGCCCATGGCTTCTATCCGTATAATGAATGGGGATTCCCAATTCCTCCCCTGTGATTTTTTTCCCCCGATAATCTTCACCCAAAAAGCGAATATCGATTTTCCGTGTTGTCATTATTTCAAGCAATTCCTTTTCGCCGCGATAGGCAATCACTTCATCTGCGTACCTGCAAGCCTGCATGATTTTCATGCGTTCCCCCAGCGAAAACACAGGTTTCTTTTTGTCGGGATTGATTGTTGAATCAATATTATCCGCTGCATTGATTGCCACAAGAAGGTAATCGCAATGCGCTTTGCATTCCTCCAACATCAGCACGTGGCCAACATGGAAAAGGTCGAATATCCCACACGCAAAACCTATTTTCATGATAACGCGATTTGGCCCTTGATGTAATCATTCAACTTTATGGTGGGCTCCCACCCGAGGATTTTCCTTGCCTTGGTTATATCCGCAAAGGTGATTTCAGCTTCTCCGTCCCGTTTGGGAATGAATTCAATCCTGTCCGAAATCATTTTTGCAAGATCGAGTACGCTTGTCGTACTGCCAAATCCAATATTGAATGCCGTATTTAATTTTCCCGGATGAGAAGCCGCTTGATGGTTCGCACTCGCAAGATCGGCGACGTGGATAAAATCCCGCTGCTGTTTTCCATCTCCTGTCACCAATAATGTTTCATTGTTTTTTTTGCGCTGCATGAAAATCCCCACCACACTGCTATAAGCATTGAATTTATTTGAAGGGTTGAAACTCCTTGGTCCATAAGGATTGAAATATCTCAAGGTAACATAGTCAAGCGGATACCGTGTTGCCAATAATTCTAGATAACGTTCCACC
>CAYMZV010000158.1:0-9472 GCA_964394965.1 uncultured Chryseobacterium sp. | reverse complement strand
AGCATTAACAAGGACGGCTCCTTCAATCTCGAACGTTTGGGTGAACCGAAGTTCCGTCCGTATGAAGTGTTCCATCAATTGCTGACAATGTCTTGGGCGAAATTCATTCTCATCGTTCTCATCGGTTACCTGATTGCAAATATTCTTTTCGCCGGAATTTATTTCTTGATCGGCGTTGAACACCTTACGGGAATTGATCCGTCAATGTCGGACATGAAAAAATATTCGGAAGCTTTTTTCTTTTCTTCGCAAACACTCACTACACTTGGATACGGACGTGTTGCGCCGGTGGGCACACTCACAAGCACCGTCGCCGCCATTGAATCGATGATGGGACTGCTGAGTTTTGCATTGGCAACCGGTTTGCTTTACGGAAGATTTTCAAGACCGGAAGCGAAATTATTATTCAGCGAACACGCGGTTGTTGCTCCTTACAAGGACAAAACCGGTTTGATGTTCCGCGTCGTCAACATGCGACGCAACCAGCTCATTGAAGTGGAAGTGGATTTGACAATGGGATATTTTGAAAAGGATTCGAAGACGCGTTCGTTCTCGCGATTGGATCTCGAAAGGAGCAAGATAAATCTGTTCCCGCTGAGTTGGACTGTCGTGCATCCGATTGACGAGAACAGTCCGTTCTGGGGAATTTCGGAAAGTGATTTGCAGGAGATGAAAGTGGAACTGATTATTCTCCTGAAAGCTTTTGACGACACTTTTTCACAAACCATCTATTCACGTTCCTCTTACAAAACGACTGAAGTGAAATTCGGAAGGAAATTCATTCCCATGTTCAAGGTGCTCGAAAATGGAAGGACACAATTGGACTTGCGTTTGATAGACGCCATGGAAACCGCAGAATTGCCCGTACAGCAAAAGGTGATTGCGGAAAATTGATTTTGGATTTTACAACCGGCAATTTCAATCTGAAACACCCCTTCCCAAAATCCCCTACTCCTTCTCTTCCTTTTTTGAATCTTGGGGGTGAATGTAATTTTCGAGAAAATTTGTCGCGGTCTTTTTCAGAAAATCAATGACCGAACTTTTCGAATCCGCATCAGCGCCATCTTCCTTTTTTTCCTTTGATTCTTTTTTTGCGTTCAAGGCAGAATAAGCCAATTGTGCACCGAGAACGACCAATTTGTTTTCGGAAATGGAATCAATCGTTTTGCGGATGTTGTTCATCACGCGGAAAGGCCACAACGAATTCTTGTATTTCTCGACTTCGGAAATGATTTCGGTTTTCTCTTGCGAGATCTGCAATTCAAGGCGGCGTTTTTCCTTGCGCAAACGACTCATGCTGGTGATCTTCGGATTATTCTTCATCTTCTTCGTCCTCCCCGTTTTCAGCGTACAATGATTTTACAATGGAGTCTTCCATTTTTTTCTCGAAAACGGATTTGCGCAGCAGCAGATAAATAAAAGCGGCGATCAAATAAAATCCGGCGATGGCTGCAAAGCCGATGGAATAATCGTTGTAATGTTTTCCAATCCACATCGCAGCAGCGACATTCAGGAAAAAGAAAAACAGGAAGAACAAGCTCAGGATAACACCCAATGAAGTTGTCTTTGTCATTGCAACCGCAACTTTTTCGGAAACGATGAGGCGCAAATATTCCAATCGCGTATCAACATGCTCGTGCACCTTTTCCACAATATGTGAAAGGTCGGGATGTTCGTTTTCGTCTTTTGGCTGATTTGTCATGCAGTTAAGTTACTAAATTCTTGCGAGGCAAAATTCCTTTCTTGTAAGAAATGAGGGAATGATAACAGTCAGGAAAGTTCCTGCAATCGGTTTTGTCAAGGATACACAATGGAAATCTCAAACAACCACATCATTCTCCTTGAATTGCAATTCGAACAGGCGCTTGTATTGCCCGTCCCTTTTGATCAATTCGGCATGCGAACCCGATTCAAGGATTTCGCCGTGATCCAGAACGAGAATCCGGTCTGCATTTTGAATGGTGGCGAGTCGGTGCGCAATGACAATCGAGGTTCTTCCTTTCGTCAGCAAACGTGTTGCCTGTTGAATCAGCATTTCCGATTCGGTATCAATCGATGAGGTCGCTTCGTCGAGTACGAGAATCCGTGGATTGTAAACATACGCACGGATGAAAGCGATCAATTGGCGTTGACCGACGGAAATCATTCCACCGCGTTCACGCACATCGTAATCATATCCGCCGGGCAAATTGGAAATGAAATCGTGCGCACCCACCGCTTTCGCAGCCGCCTCCACCTGTGCACGCGTAATTTCCGGATTGTGCAATGTGATGTTGTTGAAAATCGTATCGGAAAAAAGGAAAACATCCTGCAACACGATTCCAATGTTGTTTCGCAACGAATCCAATTGGTAATCGCGGATATTTTTTCCGTCGATGAGAATTTCGCCCTTGTTGTATTCGTAAAAACGGTTCAGCAGATTCATCATTGAACTTTTTCCCGAACCCGTTGCACCGACTATCGCAATCGTTTCCCCCGCTTTCACGCCGAATGAAATGTTTTTCAATACATAATCCTCGTTGTTGTACGCAAACCAAACATCACGGAAAGAAATATCGCCCTTGAGATGCATCGATTTTTCCGTTCCCCTGTTTTCAATGACGGCATTCGTGTCAATGATCTTGAAAACGCGGTCGGAAGAAACCATTCCCATCTGCAACGTATTGATGCGGTCGGCCAGCATTCGGATCGGGCGGAAGAAATTATTGATGAGCAACACAAAAAAAGTGACGTCACCCGGATCATCGAAGTGTCCGAAAATACGGATGCCGGCATACCAAACCAGAAGTCCGAGAGAAATGGAAACCAGGATTTCCACCACCGGAAAAAAGATGGAGTAATATAAAACCGAACGCACATTCGCATCGCGGTGTTTTCCATTGATGTCGCGGAAACTTTCCATCTCCACTTTTTCACGGTTGAACACCTGCACGATTTTCATTCCCGTAATGTGTTCCTGCACAAACGTATTCAACCGCGCAACCTGATTGCGCACATCGGTGAACGATTGCTTCACCGCATTCTTGAACCACCACGTCGCAAGAAACATGATCGGAACCGTCGACAGCACCACCAGCGTTGTCCGCCAATCGACATACAGCATCGCACCGAGATAAACCACAATCGTGAGCATATCTCCTGCAATGACAATGAAGCCCTGCGAAAAAACATCGTTGATCGCTTCGATATCGGAAACGACTCTTGTCACCAACATTCCAATCGGCGTGTTGTCGAAGTAACCCGACTTGAAATGGATTATTTTCTTGTGAGTCTGCACGCGCAAGTCGCGCACGATGCGTTGTCCGAGCAAACTTGTGCTGTAACCATTTATGAATTGCAAAACCGATTCAATGATCAGCATGCCGATCAGGAACAGTGTGAACATGAACAGCAGGTGTTTCAAAAAATGATTCGAATCGACTTCACACCGGGCAATGCCGCTTTTGCTTTCCGCGTTGTCGGGTGAAACCAATTGCGCTTCGTGATAGGTTTCAATCGCCTCATCTATTTTTTCCTGTTCACGCAAACTTGCCGCTTTGCCGTTCAACCCATCCGTTTGCTTTTTGCGTTCCGCAACTGGAAAATTCACATACAACGCATCATACGCAAGGATAAGTCTGCGGTAATAATTCGGATCATTTTTTTCATCCACAAATGCACTATGAAAATCCTTGATCGCCGCTTCCCTGTTTTTTTGTTTGACGGCTTCCAAACCGTTTTTCAAATCGGCCTCAAAATGTTTTGTCGCATCCGCAATTTCCTCCGGTGTCTGATCCGGTTTTGTTGCCACACCTTCCGAAGCCGAATGCACAAATTCATTCATTGTGTAACGGATCAGCAATGGACGGACAACCGATAAAAATGAAAGCGTAATCGTCAACGAAATTCCCAAGCGGAACAATCCGCGGTACGGACGTGTGTAGGTGAGAATGCGTTTCAGCAAACTCCAGTCAAACGTTTTTCCACTTACAGAACTCATGTCGGTTATCGGTTGCGGTTGTCAAAATCCACTGACAACCCAAAACTTTTATTTACAGGTTAAACTCACTCGGATACAAAACCTCCGTTAAAAAAAGTCCGTGCGCGGGAACAGAGGTACCAGCCTGCGAACGTTGTTTTGATTTTACAATGCGATGCACATCGTCCAAAGTAAATTTTCCGCGACCGACATCCACAAGCGTTCCGACAATGGCGCGGACCATGTTGCGCAAAAAACGGTTCGACGTAATTTCAAAAACATATCCGATCTCACGCCCCTCGCCCTTCGTTCCCACCTCACCGATCTTGTAACGCCACTCCGCCTTCGACAATTTGCAGATCGTAGTTTTCACGTCGCTTGTTTTACTGAACGCAATGAAATCGTCATACTCGAGCAGGATTTTTCCGCCTTCATTCATCGCTTTCAAATCGAGTTGTTCCTGCATTTCCCAAAATTGGTAGGCTCCGAACGGATCTTTCAATCGGCAGATGTGATATTCATACGTTCGTGAAAATGCATCGAACCGTGCATGTGCCTTTTCCGGAACTTTTTTTATTTCCTGAATCGCAATTCCCTGCGGCAGGATTTTGTTCAGTCGGAAAATCCATTTGTCGTTCGTATCAAGGTCGTCGTGATCGCTGAGAAAATGTGCGTAGAATTTCCGTGCATGCACACCCGCATCCGTGCGCCCGCATCCCGTCACCTCGATATGTTCGCGCATAAGCAGACTCATTTTTTCATTGATGGTTTGCTGGATTGAAATGGCATTGCGCTGGAATTGCCAACCGGAAAACTCAGTTCCATTGTAGGAAAGACGGAGGAAATAACGTTGCAGCACAGGGAAAGTTGGCGGTTAACGGTTGTCGTTTGTCGGGAATTTTGTGCGACAAAGTTACGCAATGGAAAGGGAAAGATGTAGGTACAGGAATTAAATAATTACCGATTATGGAATTACTAATTGTCAATGGGAAGCGATTCAACATGGTTATTTTTTTCTGTTGAAAAAAAAATCAGGTTGAAAAATTATTCGAAGCGCAACATTTTCTTTTCCATCATCCCTGTTCCTGCCTTTCGCTTTTACTCCTCGTGCCCGCACACATGCCACGCCACTGCGGGGTAACCGCTGCAGTCAGGGCTATTCCAGGAAATTTTTCTTCGCCATTTTCCAATTCAAAATCGGAAATCTGAAATCCGAAATCCCATTCGGGAATTAACATTTTTTTGGAACACCAAACTATTCTTCACAGCAGAGCAACTTACCTTTGGAAACACACCGAAATTCCCTCTTATGACTACTGCGACAACCGACATTACGGCCTTGAATGAACGTATACGACAGGAAAGTTCTTTTGTTGACAAGATCAATGCTGAACTCGATCACGTTATCGTCGGACAAAAAACAATGATTGAGCGATTGCTCATCGCTTTGCTTTCCAATGGGCACATTCTTCTCGAAGGGGTTCCAGGTCTTGCAAAAACATTGGCCGTGAAATCGCTCGCATCCACCATTCACGCCGATTTTTCCAGGATACAATTCACGCCCGATTTGCTTCCCGCCGATTTGATCGGCACACAGATTTACAATCAGAAAGCGGATTCGTTTTCCGTTCGCAAAGGACCGGTGTTTGCAAACTTTGTCTTGGCCGATGAAATCAATCGCGCTCCGGCAAAAGTGCAAAGTGCGTTGCTCGAGGCGATGCAGGAAAGACAAGTGACGATCGGCGATGAGACATTCAAATTGCCCGAACCGTTTCTTGTACTCGCAACCATGAATCCGATTGAGCAGGAAGGAACTTATCCGCTGCCCGAAGCGCAAGTGGATCGTTTCATGCTGAAAGTCGTGATAAAATATCCGACCAAGGAAGAGGAACAGGCGATCATCCGTCAGCAACTTTCCGTCAACAGGACTGTACCGAAAGCGATTCTCACTCCGGCTGATATTCTCCGTGCGAGAAATGTGGTGCAGGATGTTTACCTCGACGAGAAAATTGAAAAATATATTGTCGATATCGTTTTCGCAACCCGTTACCCCGACCAATACCGTTTGCAGAAATTGACACCGCTCATTTCTTTCGGTGGCTCTCCCCGCGCATCCATCAGTTTGGCGCAAGCTGCAAAATCGTATGCATTTCTCCAGCACCGCGGTTTTGTAATTCCCGATGACATCCGTGCCGTTGCATTCGATGTCTTGCGTCACCGCATCGGTCTCACCTACGAAGCGGAAGCGGAAAATATCACAACTGAAAATATCATCCGCGAAGTTCTTGCCGTTGTTCAAGTTCCTTAAAATCGGTGGCAAGGGGCAAGTGACAGGTGGCAGGTAAAACTTTCACTTGTCACTTGTCACCTGTCACCTGTCACTATTTTAGAAAATGGATACCACCGAATTACTCAAAAAAGTTCGCAAGATTGAACTCAAGTCGCGGGGAATGACCAATCAGGTTTTTTCCGGAGAGTATCATTCTGCGTTCAAGGGAAGGGGCATGACATTTTCGGAAGTGCGGGAATACCAGCCCGGCGATGAAGTCCGTACGATTGATTGGAATGTAACGGCGCGATTCGATCATCCGTATGTGAAGGTTTTTCAGGAAGAGAGGGAATTGACGGTGATGTTGCTCGTTGACGTGAGTTCATCGGGATCATTCGGAACACATTCGCAATTGAAGCAGGAACTGATTACCGAACTCGCAGCGGTGCTTTCATTTTCCGCAATACAGAACAATGACAAGGCGGGCGTGATTTTTTTCAGCAGTAAAGTGGAGAAATTCATTCCACCCAAAAAAGGGAAATCACATATTCTCCGGATCATCCGCGAGTCATTGCAATTCCAACCGACCGAAAAGGGAACGGATATTCAACAGGCATTGGAATATTGCACCAACGCAATTAAAAACCGTTGCATCGTTTTTGTCATCTCCGATTTCATGGGAGGGAATTTTGAAGAGGCATTGAAAATCGCCAATCGCCGTCACGATGTGGTTGCCTTGCACATTTACGATCGCCGTGAACTGGAATTGCCCGACATCGGTTTGGTGCAAATGTTCGACAGTGAGAGCGGGGAATTGCAATGGGTCGACACTTCGAAACCGATGGTGCGCGAACGTTACGCACGCTCGGCACGCATACACCGCTTGTGGATGGATGATGTTTTCAAAAAAAGCGGCGTCGATTCCGCACACATCGCAACGGGCGATCAGTATATAAAAACCCTGTCTGCACTTTTTCGCAAACGTGAAAAACGCCACTGATCAATGAACCGCCTCGCCCAACTTTTTTTTTCAGTGCTGCTTTTTTCCGGAGGGAATCTTTTTTCCCAACGTGTCGAGGCGGAAGCCTTGTTGTCGCGCGACCAGATAAAAATCGGCGAACAGGTTCAATTGAAATTGGCGGTGCGGTATCGTGAAGGATCAAAAAAATCGGTGGTGACCTGGCCTGAATTGAAAGACACGATTATCGGGAAAGTTGAAATCGTAAAGGAAGACAGCATTCTCACGCATCTTGCCAATCGCGCTTCCGTTTTGTACGAACAGGTTCGTAACATTACCATTACCTCCTTTGATTCTGGAATGTATGTCATTCCATCACAAAAATTCATTGTTGACGAAGACACTGTTCAAACGGATGAGTTGCAACTTTATGTTTCTTCCATTCCTGTCGATACCACAAAACCGATCAAGGACATCAAGGCCATTTATGATGTTCCTCCCCCACCCGTTCCATTCGACAGCCATGAGCCGACTAGTTGGTGGATTTGGGCAACGGTTGCCGTTGTTGCAATTGGTGTTGGTTTGCTGGTTTTTTATCTGACACGAAAGAAAAAAGTCGAGCCTGAAATCATTGCTGCACCGGGAAGAAAAATTCTCCTGCATGAAAAATACCTCGAACAACTTGCCGAACTCGGAAGGAGAAAACCGTGGCTGCAGGGTGAATTGAAACAATATCATATTTCATTGACGGAAATCCTGCGTGCGTGGATCGTTGACCGTTACCGCATCCATGCAAAGGAAATGACGACCGTGGAAATTATCCGGACACTGAATTCCATGCGCGCCAATGCAAGTGCGGTGATGCAACTCGAACGCGCCTTGCGCATGGCCGACATGGTGAAATTTGCAAAATGGATTCCGGCAACCGATGAAAATGAAAACAGCCTCCAACTCGCGATAAATTTCATTGAGGCGACTGCCGAAATTCCTCAACCACAAATGGGACCGCAACGATGATGCAATGGTGGGACAATATAATTTTTGCCGAACGCTGGGCACTGTGGTTGCTGCTGGCTGTTCCCGTTCTAGCCGTGCTCATTTATTTTTACGGTGGCAAAGGCCGTCCAGTCCTTACACTTTCCTCCTTCAGTTATCTCAATGGGATTTCCATTCCGAGAAAAGTGAAATGGAAAATTGTGCTTCCGATTTTGCGTTTGTTTGTTTTGGTTTTGCTCATCATCGCATTCGCGCGGCCCCAGTCACGCACAGGATACAGGCACATTCACGGCGAGGGAATCGACATCATGTTGGCCATTGACGTATCACCGAGTATGGAAGCGAGCGATATTTTACCCACAAGGATTGAGGCTGCAAAAACGGAAGCCATGCACTTCGTTGATGCTCGTCCCGACGATCGGATCGGAGTCGTGATTTTCAGTGGGGAAACATTTACGCTTTGTCCGCTTACCGCCGACCACGAAGCGTTGAAAGCGATGATTGAAAACATCGGATTGGGAACACTTGATATGGGAACCGCGATCGGAATGGGGTTGGCAAAAGCGGTGGAGAGAATCAAGGAAAGCAAGGCGAAAAGCAAAGTCATTGTGCTGCTCACCGACGGTGAAAACAATTACGGGACAATTTCTCCGCTTGATGCAGGAAGATTGGCAAAAACTTTTGGCGTGCGCGTTTATACAATCGGTCTTGGCGCCGAACAGGGAAAGGTTTTACAACCCACCATGGTCAATCCCGATGGAAGTTATGTGCAGCAATATGCCGATGTTGACATTGATGAAAATACATTGATGCAAATTGCAAACATGACCGGCGGAAAATATTTCCGTGCAGGTGATTCCAGGAAATTGGAAATGATTTATTCCGAAATAAACAAATTGGAAAAAAGTGAATTCGACAAAAAGGGAACAGAAGAACGCCAGGAAGAATTCCTGCCATTTCTCACGTTTGCTTTTTTATTGATAATGCTTGAATTCATTTTACGTTACACCGTTTTTGATTCGCTCACATGACCTTCGACAATCCACTCTTGCTGTTGTTGCTGTTGCTCACGGTTCCCTGCGTGATGCTGTGGCTGCACTCTGTGCGCAAGCGGGAGGAGCGTTTGCGGAAATTCTCGGAAAGTTCTTTCACCGGAAAATTATTGGTTGGCGACAATAACAATTTGAGAAAATGGCATTTCATTTTATTTTTCTCCGCACTGTTTTTCCTGTTCGCTGCCATGAGCGGTCCGATGATTCAGGGAGGAAAGGAAAAAGTGAAAACAACTGGC
>CAYMZV010000157.1:0-9479 GCA_964394965.1 uncultured Chryseobacterium sp. | reverse complement strand
ATCGATACGCGCCTTTTCAAAAACATCTTCCGTCGATGCAAGTGCATCACCGATGATATAATTCTTGAAACGCGAGAATGGATTCATGAGGTAAATGTAGGGAACGGATTATTCCGAAGAAACCCCTTCGGAGCGAATTCTTCGAATTTACGAATTTGCGAATTGATGTGTGAAGCCGCTGACACAACCACTGAAAATCAATTCCAGCAAATTGCTCATCGTAAATTGTACATCGTACATTTGTCCCGTGCAGAACAATTTCCTCGATACACCAATAGAATTTCTCAAGGGAGTCGGTCCTGAACGCGCGAAAATCCTCAAATTGGAATTTGACATTCGCACCTTCGGCGATTTGCTGCGTTGGTATCCGTACCGTTATGTCGACCGCACAAAATTCTACAAGTCAACCGAAATCACCGGCGATCTTCCGTATGTGCAATTGCGCGGAAAAATCTTGCGCCTGCAGGAAATGGGCACGGGAAAAGGGAAACGCATGATTGCACAATTGGTCGATGCGAATGGAAGTGTGGAATTGGTTTGGTTCGCGGGATTGAAATGGCTGCAGGGAAAATTCAATCCGCAATCGGAATATGTCGTATTCGGAAAACCGACTGTCTTCAACGGAAAAATAAATATCGCACATCCCGAAACGGAAGAGGTGACGGAAGAAAATCTCAAACGCGCGAGTGCATTGCAACCGATGTATTCCACTTCGGAACGTGCAAAAATGAAAGGGCTCGATTCGAAAGGTGTGATGAAATTGCAGAAGACACTTTCGCTGATGATCGGTCAAACCATTCAAGGCGGTCGCGCCGAAATCCGTGAGACATTGCCCGAAGATGTAATCGGGAAATTGAAATTGCTTTCGCGCGAGGAGGCATTGAAACAGATTCATTTTCCAGCCGACCCGGATATCCTGCACCGTGCCGAGGCGCGCATAAAATTCGAGGAATTCCTTTTCATCCAACTGCGCCTGTTGCGCGTAAAAAGAATGCGCCAAGAAAATTTCAAGGGATGGAATTTCGAAAAGGTCGGAGAGCGCTTCAATACATTTTTCAATTCCTATTTGCCATTCCCACTTACAAATGCGCAGAAACGCGTGATCAAGGAAATCCGCCATGACATGGGAAGCGGAAAGCAGATGAACCGTTTGCTGCAGGGAGATGTCGGCAGCGGAAAAACGGTTGTTGCATTGATGTGCATGCTGATTGCAAATGACAATGGTTTTCAGGCTTGCATTATGGCGCCGACGGAAATTCTCGCGAACCAACATTTTGTTACACTGAAGGAATTGCTGAAAGACATGCCCGTACACATCGGTTTACTCACGGGAAGCACCAAACAATCGCAACGGAAAATCCTGCATGAATCATTGCGCGCCGGGGAAATGAATATTTTGATCGGCACACATGCGTTGATTGAAGACGAGGTGCAATTCAAGAATCTCGGATTGGTGGTCATTGACGAACAACACCGTTTCGGTGTCGAGCAACGTTCGAAGCTGTGGCGGAAAAACACAAATCCACCGCACATCTTAGTGATGACTGCAACACCGATTCCCCGCACACTTGCCATGACCTTGTACGGCGACCTCGACACTTCCGTGATCAATGAAATGCCTCCCGGAAGAAAGCCGATCAAGACCGTTCATTTTTATGATTCGCAACGCTTGCGTGTTTTCGGTTTCATGAAAGAACAGATTGCATTGGGCAGACAGATTTACATTGTATATCCGTTGATTGACGAGAGCGAAAAAATGGATTACAAAAACCTGATGGATGGATACGAAAGCATTTCACGCGCATTTCCATTGCCGGAATTCAAAGTGAGCATTGTGAATGGAAAGATGAAACCCAAAGACAAGGATTTCGAAATGCAACGGTTTGTAAAAGGTGAAACACAAATCATGGTGGCGACAACGGTGATTGAAGTGGGCGTGAATGTTCCGAATGCATCGGTGATGATCATTGAAAGTGCGGAACGTTTCGGTTTGTCGCAATTGCACCAGTTGCGCGGACGTGTGGGCCGAGGTGCGGATCAGTCATTCTGCATATTGATGACGGGAGGAAAACTCGGAAAGGATTCGAAGTTGCGCATGGACACGATGGTACGCACGAACGACGGATTTGAAATTGCGGAAGTGGATTTGAAATTGCGTGGCCCCGGTGATTTGGAAGGAACACAACAAAGCGGTTTGCCCGGATTGCGTTTGGCCGACATCACAAAAGATTCTGCAATACTCACGCATGCACGCGCAGTCGCTTCCGATATTCTGGATGATGATCCGAAACTGGAAAAGCAAATCCATTCGGAATTATTGCACGAGATGAAACGCGAACAGACAAGCTCGGTGAATTGGGGAAGGATTTCGTGATGGAACTCTTCGGTATTTTTTTAATCAGGAATATTTCCGCTGACAAAAAAACCCTTCTTGACAATTCAAGTTTTGTCAATGAATTTTAAAAATCGTATCGAAAATTATTTCACTGAACCCGGCAACGTATCTGGAACAGAATCACTTTCCTGATCGGGCGTTGGCGGCGGCATTTCCACATTGATCGTTTTCATTTGCGATTGATATTCCTGCGAAAGCGAAATATCACCGAACTGTTCCGCAATTTCCACCAGCTCAAACATGCCATCCTGCTTATCCGAAAAATCTCCCGGACGGCGTGTACGCGAAAATGTTTGGTACCACCGAACGGTTCCGAAGAAATAATCAAACGCATCGCGCGAAAGTTTTTCCGCCAATATTTTATCGCCTGCCAAATAAGCGGTGTTCACCATTTCCAACCAATAACTGTCTGGCGCAACTTGTGATGCGGGAATTTCCGTTGTGCATTTTGTAATGACATCAATCGCCTCTTTTTTCCTCCCCGCTTCCGCCAACGCTGTTGCAATTTGCGAACAGGATAATCTTACCGGATCCGAAAACATCCGTTGTGTCGTTTCATCCGCATACACATTTGGATTTTTTATTCCACCGTAATTGAATGTGTCCATTGCAATCCGGTATGCCTTTGCCAATGCAACTTGTGGGCGTGAGGCAAGACTTCCGTCTTCACGTTTATTTTTTACGGGAACCAAACGGTAAGCCATTCCTTCGAGCTGCAGGTAATCATCGAGACCGGCGTAACTGTTTCCGGGCATATTCACGGCAAAATAAATCGGACGTTGCCAATTGTTGTGTGCAAGAATATCGAGAATGATCATTTGGTCTTTCAACATATAATTTCCACGCAAACGGAAATCAATCGTATCCTGAATGTTTTTTTCTTCCGATCGGTTCAGCGTATTCGTTTTCAGGAACTCATTCTTGTTGACCGCCAATTTCAAGTTTCTCGAAGGGAGATAATTCAAGGTATCGTTTGAAGTGCTGACAAATTTTTCCGAAAAGATATTCGAGGTGAAACGTCTCACCGCATCGCCCAATTCAATTGTGTCCTGCGTTTCCTCAAAAATATTCATGTAGTCGCGCGTGCCGTCGCGGTAATCCCAATGCGACAGTGTGATGGGCAATGGATCGGAAGTGTATTGTTTTTTCTTCGCCTGGTCGATGTACCAATCGCTGCGCAACAATGAAAGGCAAACGATGCGCACATCCCTTCGCACACCCAAAACTTCCTGCGCATACCAAAGAGGAAACGTGTCATTGTCCGCGTACGTGAAAAGGATTGCATTCGGCGCACATGATTTCAAGAAATTTGTCGCCACATCTTTTGCAACTGTTCTTCCGGAACGGTTATGGTCATTCCAATTCTGTTCGAGAAGAATGAGCGGAGAAAAAGCGCTGAACGCAACTGCGATTGAAACAGCCAACATTGGTTTTTTGAGGAATTGGAAAATGTCATAAAGGAAAAACACGCCGAGCCCAACCCAAATCGAATACGCATAAAAAGATCCGACGTAAGCATAATCACGTTCACGCGGTTGCCAAGGAGTCTGATTGAGATAAAAAACAATCGCAAGTCCAGTGCACAAAAATAAAAGTGCAACAATCCACGCATCCCTTTTCGATTTGGTCACATGAAAGAATATTCCCATCAATCCGAGAATGAACGGGATTCCGAAATAGGAATTTCTCGCCTTGTTGTTTTTCTCGATTTTCGGCAAGAGATTCTGATCACCCAAACGGTTATTGTCCATCGGAGGAATTCCCGACAACCAATTTCCCTCCACATCATTTCCATAACCGAGATGATCGTTTTGCCTTCCCACAAAATTCCACATGAAGTACCGCGCATACATCCACCCGCACTGATACGTGATGAAATATTGCAGATTTTCCCCCATCGTCGGAATATTCACGGTATTGTCTGCACTCTTGCCATTCTCCCCGCTTATTTTTTTCGTTGCAAAATTCACCGGCGTTCCCTGCACATTCACCCACGACTGGTAAGCGGATGCATATTGTGAGTTGTACATACGCGGAAAAACAGTGCAACCGCGTGAATCGTAATTTTCGTTCGACTGTTTTCTTGCGTCGCTGATGATATATTTTCCCGCTTTTTCATCACGCACATAAACAGGATCACCATCCGTGTAAGGCTGATCGGTATCCAACGGTGTGTTGTAATATTGTCCGTACAGCAAAGGCCAATCGCCATATTGTTCGCGGTTCAAATAGGAAAGCAATGAAATGGAATTGGATGGATCATCTTCATTGATGGGAGTGCAGGCTTGTGAACGGATGACCAAAACGAAAAAACTGGAATAGCCGATCAGCAAAACGGTGAAACATAAAATCGCCGTATTCAACCAGACAATTCTTTTGCGGTATGAAAAAACCAATCCGCCGGTGATCAATAAAACCAGCATCGTGAAATAGAAAATCGTTCCGCTGTTGAAACCGAATCCGAATTGATTGACAAAAAGCAATTCCGTTTTCCCTGCAAGACTTACAATTCCGGGAATGATCATGTCCTGAACCGCACCGAGCATGGCAACGGCCACAATCAATGTGATTCCGAATCCGAGCAACGAAAAAGTTTTTTTCCGGAAATACCAAATGAAAACCAGCGACGGGATTGTCAACAGGCTCAACAAATGAACACCAATGGAAAGTCCAATCATGAACGCGATGAAAATCAGCCAACGGTCGCTCTGCGGTTCATCGGCAATGCTTTCCCATTTCAGCATTGCCCAAAAAACAACCGCTGTAAACAAGGAAGACAACGCATACACTTCACCCTCTTCGGCAGAGAACCAAGCGGAATCCGTAAAGCCGTAGGAAAGTGCGCCGACAATTCCCGCAACGAGAATCAGGATGAAACTTGTTTTCGATAATTCCTTTTCCGTTTTGAGAACGAATTTTTTTGCGAGATGGGTAATGCTCCAGAACAGGAACAAAACCGTAAATGCACTGGCGAGCGCCGACATGGTATTGATGCACGCAGCCACATGTTCACGATTGCCGAATGAAAAAAGTGAAAAGAATTTTGCAACCAATAAAAAAAGAGGCGCTCCCGGCGGATGGCCGGTTTCGATTCCGTAGGAACACGCAATGTATTCACCGCAATCCCAAAAACTGGCGGTGGGTTCAATGCTGAGACAATAAACAATTGCGGCGAAAATAAATACGCCCCAGCCGATGAGCAGGTTGTATTTGCGGAATGAAATTTCGTTGAACATGAAGCGCCAAAGATAAATGAAAGCGCATCACGATAAATGAAAATTAAGCGGTTGGCAACGATTGCAATCGAATTGAAAAATCAGACGAGCGCGAAAATCAGGAAGATGATTCCGATGGTGATGGCGGCGATCAAAAGGAGTATGCCATCCATTGCGAGAACGAACTTCGCATTCTTCACGCCCTTGTCTATCAATCCCGAATGGCGTGAATCATAATCGCGAGCGAGCGGCGCAAGTGCCATTGCCAACAGGGCGAATGCAATGCTCAATCCCAAAAGTCCGAGTGCGATGTACAATTCCAGATTGGTGCCGAGCGGATCATATCTTAAATAATAAGCCAGGATGAGGAGGATCACTTCGGAAATTTTTGCCAGCCAATACACCAATTCCCCCAACCAACCGATCTGTTGCTGATTACCGTTTCCATGATGCTGTGGTTGATGATGGGAAGTTTCTCCCTTGGCTATTTTTTGCTTGACGGATTTTTTGTGGTGAGATTTTTTATCATCCGTTTTTTCATGCGCATGCGATTTGCCGCTGGGCTCAAATGAAATTTCCGGTGAATGGTAACCGTGATGGTTCTTCCCTTTCTCATCAACCGTTGCCGTATCGTTGATCGGAATCGTTTTCTGAATGGAATCTTCAACGGAAGTGTGCCGGTCATAAGTGACAGTTGAATCGGGAATGGTTGTGGCTTGGGAAGTTGTGCTGTCGGAACTATGCCCGGGAGTTTCTCCGGAATATTCCGCCCTCTTTTTTTCGATCTTCTTGTTTTGTTCCTTGTGCTCTACATAAATTCCCTTCCTGTACACACGATGTTCAATCGTGCACGAAGTGACGTAAAACAGGCAAAGCAAAAGGAAGAAGAGGAGTAGCGTTTTCTTCATTGCCAATCGGTCTCAAAAGTTGTTCCGCGAAACGAAAAATCGGATTTCCATAACAAAAATTAACAAGTCGGAAAACGCCGCACAAAAAATCCGGGGATGAAATTCATGATGATTTTTTCAATGACCGAGCGTGTCATCGCGATTTTTTTCAACTGAATCGGCGTCAGGAATTATTTCTTTGGCTGGATATTTCCGACAACGCGAACGCTGTCGGTTCCAATCGGATTTGCAGAATCTTTCGCAACACAGGATTGTTCTCTCTTCCTATCCCCATTTTTTATTTTTTCCGGATGCTCCATGTAAACCCCGTTCCTGTACACACGATATGTAAGCGTACAGGAAACTACCGAAGACAAGGCAATGGAAAGAAAGAAACAGGAAAATCGTTTTCCTCAGCGGCAATAAAAGTATTAAATCGTATTCCAACAGCAGGATTTGCTAATTTTGACAACATAATTTGACACAATGAAAATTTCTCTCAATTGGCTCAACGATTATCTGAAGACGGATTTATCTGCAGAACAAATCGGCGCAAAACTCACCGATTGCGGACTCGAAGTGGAATCGATTGAAAATTTCGAATCCGTTCCAGGCGGATTGCGTGGACTCGTTGTGGGTGAAGTGAAGGAGAAAACCAAACATCCCAATGCCGATAAACTTTCATTGACAAAAGTGGATGTGGGTGGCAATGAATTGCTGAGCATTGTTTGTGGCGCACCGAATGTGGAGGCGGGACAAAAAGTCATTGTGGCAACCATCGGTACAACGGTTCATCCAACGGAAGGTGAACCTTTCGAAATAAAAAAATCAAAAATACGTGGAGAACTTTCCGAGGGAATGATTTGTGCGGAAGATGAAATCGGTTTGGGAAATTCCCACGCCGGAATCATGATTCTCGATGCGAATGCAAAAGTGGGAACTTCCGCCGCAGAATTTTTCGGAATAAGGAATGATTCCGTTTTTGAAATAGGTCTCACGCCGAACCGTGCCGATGCCACTTCCCATTTCGGAGATGCGCGCGATCTGTCTGCCGTGTTGCTCGCCGAAGAGTTGAAAGAAAATCCATTGGCCGAACACCATGCCGCTGTATTTCCTGCCGTTGCGGTTTTTGCAGAAGAGCTTCCAACATCTCCAATCAAGGTTGAACTGCAAAATCCCGAAGCGTGCATTCGCTATTCGGGAATCTGCATCAGCGGAATCGAAGTGAAAACTTCACCCGATTGGTTGCAGAACCGTTTGAAGGCAATCGGTTTGCGCCCAATCAACAATGTGGTGGATGTAACGAATTATGTGTTGCACGAATTGGGACAACCGCTTCATGCATTTGACGCAGAAAAAATTGCCGGAAAAAAAGTGGTGGTGAAAAAAGTTTCCGCAGGAACAAAATTCATTACGCTCGACAGTGTTGAAAGGAAACTTTCCGAAAACGACTTGATGATTTGCGATGCGGAAAAACCAATGTGCATTGCCGGTGTTTTCGGTGGGGAATTTTCCGGTGTTTCGGAAACAACAAAAAACATTTTTCTCGAGAGCGCGTGTTTCGAGCCCGTACATGTGCGCAAGACTTCCAAATACCATTCGCTGAAAACAGATTCGTCTTTCCGTTTTGAACGCGGAACCGATCCTGAGATAACCGTTTTTGCCTTGCAGCGTGCAGCGCGATTGCTGGAAGAAGTTGCAGGAGGAAAAATTGCCGGCGAACTGATCGATATTTATCCGGTGAAAGTGGAACAAAAGGAAGTCGCTTTCGCCTTTTCAAATTGCGACACGCTCATTGGAAAGGCGATCGAGCACAACACCATCAAAAAAATAATCCGTGCACTCGGAATAAATATTTCTTCGGAAGGTCACGATGCCTTGCTGCTTTCCGTTCCCGCTTTCAAAGTGGATGTGACACGCGCGGCGGATGTGGTGGAGGAAATATTGCGCATTTACGGTTACAACAACATCGGTTTTCCCGAGCGTGTTCACTCCTCTTTGTCCTATGCACCCAAACCCGATCCTGAAAAAATTCTCGGTACGGTTTCCAATCACCTTTCTGCAAACGGGTTTCAGGAAATCCTCAATAACTCATTGACAAAAGCGAATTATTATGAATTGCTGAAAAGCGACTCCGCGCAAAATGTGAATGTGTTGAATCCGCTCAGTTCCGATCTCGGCATCATGCGCCGCTCCTTGCTCTTCGGCGGATTGGAAACGATTGCCTACAATCAAAAAAGGAAAAATCCCGATTTGCGTTTGTATGAATCAGGAAAAATCTATCTGAAAAAAATCATTCACACCGAACCGAATCCCGAAGCAAAACAGTGGCCGTATCTGGAATTGAATCGGTTTGCCATTTTCATGACGGGCCGGAAAAAACCGGAAAGCTGGAATGCAAATTCCGATTCGGTTGATTTTTACGATTTGAAAACGGAAGTGCAAAACATCCTGAACCGTCTTGGATTTTCCGAATCGAGATTTGAAGCGATTGAAAGTGTGGAATTTTCAGAAGCGTTGAAAGTCATTTCGCGCAAAAAGGAAATTGTGCGTTTCGGGAATGTCTCCAAAAAAATCCTGAAAGCGCTCGACATTTCCGGTGACGTATATTTCGCCGATTTCGATTGGGATGCCGTCCTTTCACTCCTCTCCTCCTCGAAGGAAATACGCTTTACCGAAGTTCCGAAATTCCCAAGTGTCCGCCGCGATTTGGCTTTGGTGATTGATAAAAAAGTGGCTTACAAGGAAGTGGAGGAACTGGCTTGGCAAACGGAAAAAAATCTTTTGAAGGAAATAAATCTTTTCGACGTTTACGAAGGCGAGAAAATCGGAACGGATAAAAAATCCTATGCCGTCAGTTTTATCCTTCAGGATGCAACGGCAACATTGACCGACAATCAAATCGAAAAAATAATGGAGAAACTCACCAAAGCCTATTCCGAAAAACTCGGTGCAACCATTCGTGTTTGAAAAAGAAAATAC
>CAYMZV010000156.1:0-9493 GCA_964394965.1 uncultured Chryseobacterium sp. | reverse complement strand
ATTGCAATGGATGCCGCCGCTTCGGAATTTTACGACGCACAATCGAAGAGTTATATTTTCAAGAAATCGGATGGGAAAAAATTGAGCAGCGATGAAATGGTTGCCTACTGGAAATCATGGTCGGCGAATTATCCGATCATTTCCATCGAGGATGGCTTGTCGGAAGACGATTGGGACGGTTGGGCGAAATTGACAAGGGAAATCGGCGGCAAAATCCAGATTGTGGGTGACGATTTATTCGTAACGAATACCGACCGCCTTGCACAGGGCATTTCAAAAGGAGTTGCAAATTCCATCCTGATAAAAGTGAACCAGATTGGGACATTGACCGAAACGATTGACGCCGTTCAACTGGCGCAAACAAATTCGTACACAAGCGTGATGAGTCATCGTTCGGGTGAAACGGAAGACACCACCATCGCGGATCTTGCAGTTGCATTGGGTTGCGGACAAATCAAGACAGGCTCGGCTTCGCGTTCGGACAGGATTGCAAAGTACAATCAGCTGTTGCGCATTGAAGAGCAGTTGGGAACTTCGGCGAGATACCTTGGCAACCAATTCAAGTTTATCGGGAAGTGAAAGCCGGGATTTACGAGTTGATGATTACCGATTGTTTCTTGCGTGAGGGATAGAAGTGGAAAGCCCGAAGTGTGTCGGGAAACCTCAACGATTTCACTTGGCATGCGGGTTGGCAATCCTTGAGGTTTGTGCGTGGACGGACTTGGAACGTCCCGAAGTTTCGGGAAGCCCGACCTTGGCTCTGCCGAGGACACGCCCGAATGCCAATTAAAATTATTTATCCCCCCATTAACCGACTCAAAAACTTCCTAATTTAGAGGACAGCATTTTTACGAATGAATTGCTGAAATAATTTTCGAAAAAATAGTTTTATGGATACCCTCAAGGAAAAATTTATCGCGAAAGCAAAACCTCTTGCTGCCGAAGTGAAAGCCATCATCAAGGAACATGGTGATAAAAAATTGGGCGAATATACCGTTGCACAGGTTTATCAGGGAATGAAAAGCATTACAGGATTGGTGACGGAAACTTCCAAGCTTGATCCGGATGAAGGAATTCGTTTTCGCGGATATTCCATTCCCGAATTGCGCGAGAAACTCCCGAAAGCGCCGAATGGAACCGAACCGCTTCCCGAAGGGATTTTTTATCTGATGCTCGTTGGCGAATTGCCCACTGCCGATGAGGTTTATAACTTGAGCAACAATTGGGCGCGACGTGCAATTGTTCCAAAACATGTTTTCGATACGATTGATGAATTGCCTGCTGCATGCCATCCGATGACGATGTTTTCCATTGCCGTGATGGCAATGCAAACGGAATCGCTTTTTGCAAAAGCGTATCACGACGGCATCAGCAAAAAAGATTATTGGGATTATGTGTATGAGGATTCCATGAATTTGATTGCGCGACTTCCACGTGTGGCCGCCTACATCTACCGCAAAAAATATAAAAACAATGTACACATCGAGCCGGATCCGAAATTGGATTGGGCCGCGAACATTGCACACATGATGGGTTATGACGAATTCGATGTGAAACGACTGATGCGTTTGTATATGACGATTCACGCCGATCACGAAGGAGGAAATGTTTCTGCGCACACGACGCACCTTGTCGGTTCCGCACTGAGCGATCCTTATCTCGCTTTCGCTGCCGGCATGAACGGACTCGCAGGACCATTGCACGGATTGGCAAATCAGGAAGTGATTGCGTGGATTCTGGAAATGAGAAAAGAAATCGGTGCCGATCTTCCAACAGAAAAGCAGATTGAAGATTACATTCACAAAACATTGGCCGAAGGACGCGTTGTTCCAGGATACGGTCACGCCGTTCTCCGCAAGACAGATCCTCGTTTCGCTGCGCAGCAGGATTTTTACAATCGTTACATCAAGGTGAAAGCCGTTGATCCGCTTTGTGAAATTGTCGGAATGATTTACAAGGTAGCTCCTCCGATTCTGGAATCGACCGGAAAAATAAAAAACCCTTGGCCGAATGTTGACGCGCACTCAGGTGCATTGCTGATGCATTTCGGAATTACCGAATTTGATTTTTACACGGTACTCTTCGGCGTATCGCGTTCGTTGGGCGTACTCGCATCACTCATTTGGGATCGCGCACTCGGACATCCGATCGAGCGCCCGGGTTCGATAACCACACCGGGAATCAAAAAGAAAATCGGTTTGCCGGTGGCTTGAAAATGATTTCAGATTTGCAGGTGAAAATGGAAATGAAAAAAATCCGCTTCGAACGAGGCGGATTTTTTTGTGGAAGAAGTCATCGTTTATTTTTTGTAAACATGAATTACATAGCGGAATCCCAATGTGCAATGATCGGTTTCGGGATCGGCAAAAGTTTTTGCATTTGTTCCTTCCGGATTTTTCCCGAGTAAAAAGGAATTCCTTTCGTCAAACCAATTCCCTCCGCGAACCAATTTTCCTTTTTTGAAATTGAATGCGTCAAAATAAAGTTCGCGTTGATATTCCATTTGCGCATCTGGCGTTGGAATCGATTTCAACATTTTCAATCGCGTTTGAAAAGCGGGAAGCCAGCTTGTATAATCCTCATTCAACCATTCCGAAACATTTCCTCCCATGTAAGAAATTCCGTTTCCATCGAGTTGGGTGAGGATTTGTGAATTGTCGATTTCCGTTTTGCCGTTTGGATTGGGAGAGGGATTTTTTTTCACGTTCCCAAGATCGGCCGGTGTTGTAAAAAGGTAAGAGTCCGGAGAAAATTTTGCATTGAAACTGTGTTGATCCGGATTGAGAAAATTATTTCTTGTCGCTGACCAATAATAATAGGTAGTCCTGATCTCGTATTGTTTTCCTTTTTTCTCGACGGTTGTGTCGGAATGATAATAATTATATGGGGAAGGTTCATAAATATAATCCACCACACCACCCGAATGATCGACAGGCAGAATTTCCATGCATGTAGAATCAACCATCACTTTTATTTTTTGATTGACCATTTGCGAAGAGTCCAACATCAGATCCGTCAGCCAACTGTTGTCCGCGAGTGATTCGAAATTTTTTCCGTACGAATTTATTTTCCCGTCTTTCGTTTCTGAAGTGGCAGCGATTTCCCATTCGATTTCACTCGGCAAATCGTACACCACTTTCAGCTTGATTCCTTTTGCATTCAACTTTTTCTGTTCCTCAATTGTTTTCCAATTCAAAAAAGCCTTTGCCTGCCGCCATGTGATTCCGACAACGGGATAATTTGCATAACACGGATGCCAGAAATACATATTGGTGTATGGCTCCATTGCATTGGCGAAATTGAAATCGTGCACCCAGCATAAAGTGTCCGGATAAACATTGATGACTTCCTTGAATCTGTTTTTATCCGATTTGGCTGATTCCCCGAGTGAAAATGGAAGCGGGGTTCCAAGCGAATCGGAATAATATTCATAATTCAGTTTCCGAACATCAATTTCCTTGCGACGGTAAAAACGTTCCTGCTCCGGTAAAAAAATCTCGGCAAGTGCTGTGAAATAATCAGGATGGGTTTGCTCTTCCCAATGAACCTTTTCTTTTTTATTCAATGGCCAATGTGTCATATCGCTATCAACGGGCATATTCTCAACCGTATATTGATGCGATTTGATCAAATCCTCTTCCGACAAAAGGTAATCGTCTTCAAAGCCATTCTTTGCCAGAATTCTTCTCGCCACCGAATCCTTTACATAATTCACAAATTCATTGTACTCCGCATTCGTCACTTCAAACTTCTTGAAATAAAACGGTTGTACATATTTTTCCAATTTCACTTTCGGATAAAGATGAATGGAAAATAAACTGTCGACGGAATTTTTTTTGCCATCGGAGGAAAAACGAAGTGAAGGGGGAAATCTTTTTCCGTTGAAAAGTGAAAAATTTCCCGTTGAATCCATGCAATGCTGAAGGGCATCGCTGAAATAAACACAATCGGAAAACTGCAAGGGTGCTGACGGATAATTTTTGGACAGAAGGGAAATTGCCTGTGAAAGTTTTTTCGATTCGTCGGGATTCAAGAGTTGGGGAAGAAAATAATCGAGTAGGTAAGCGTTTTTGGCAAGATTTACCTTGGGATCATCCGGGATATAAACCTGATCAGTATAACTGCCGGGATCGATGACCTGTGCGCGCAGCGTGAAATTTCCATTGGTGAAGAGAAGAATGCAAACCAATAACGGAAATTTTTTCATGCGATTTCTTTTTCTCGGATGTCAGATAAAACGGATGTTGGTCTGAAAAATTGTGCGATAAAAAATCATGGAAATCACCCGGCTATCTCAATCCAATTGCTGTCGGAAAATCTTTCTTGTCGGGATTGAACTTCCATGATCCAGATAACAGAAATAGGCGTAACCGTTACTCACCAATATTTTTTCCAAAAAAGGATAATCGGTCAGTGAACGCGAATTTGTTTTTCCCCCATCGTCCAGATTGATCCTGTCGAGATGTGTAATTCCATTCACCACATATTCAAAATAACAATTCCGGTTTTGTTCATCCACCAGGATATTCTTGTTCTTGTATTGCAATCCGAACAAATCGAAAGTCAGTGACATTCTTCTTGCATAATTGTTGTTGCGGTCAAACACATAAATGGAATCAATGTCGAAATTGAAAATGTAAATGCTGTCGCGGACAATTCGCATCGGACAATAAATGCTACCGATTTCCATCATCATATTCTTATACCTGAATTTTGGATCCGTACTCCGCATAGGCCCCGTACTTCTCAACTCGGCGATATTGTTGGGCGATCCCATGGCTTCCCACTCGCGTTTTGCGGCGTCCATGGAAGCATACGTTTCTCGATTGGAATTGTATAAATCCTCATTGACGAAACGGTACAGTATTTTCCGTTTGCCCGAATTGTCATAATACCAATAAGCGATCTTGGCATGTTCGGAACCTTCCTGCATGTAATAATAATAAGGATCATGATAAGCGGCGATCGGTAAATACTGTTTTAAAAACGAAGCATACGGAACTGAAAAGGAGGAGAAGTTTTTTGTGTCCCATTGACTCACAAAAACAGAATCCTGATCCAGGGAATAAATGAAACCGTTTTCGGTTTTGTGCAAATTGTTTGCAGCGAATTGGAGGTTGTCCTGCGCAATTTCCTTTCCGCTTGTATCCGTAACTCTCAATTTGTCACCGTTACGATTCGTGTACAATAGCCACAACAGATTATCCTTGAATTCAAAATCGGCAAGATTATCCGCCTCGATGATTTCCTCCGGTTTGTGAATGGCGGAAATATTCACCGCCTGCAATTCCATCGCTTCCGGCTCAAGCATAAAATCAATGTCAAGTGTATCTGCGTTCACCGGAATATTGACCGCTTTCACTTGTGTGCGGAAACCAAGAGCGGAAATTTTCAGTGTTGCGGGAAGTGTGGTCTTGAAAATATAAACACCGTTTTCATTTGCAGTGACACCGGAAAATGCGTTGACATTCTGAATGCCCGCGAAAGGGATTCCCTTTTGTTTCGTGTCAATGATTTTTCCCCTCAACACAACGGTTTTTGTTTGGGCCGACAAATGAATTGCCAATCCGAAACAGATAAACAAAAATGAAAAAGTCTTCCACATTTCCAATCTGAAATCTAAAATGCGTTTATCCTAAAATCTCATTCCCCTCCCTGTTCAGCCTGAATCGGTTCGGTTCCCACCACAATGTCTCCTGCGAAAAAACAATCCAGGTTATTTTCAAGCTGGACAATCGTGTAGGCTTTCACAATCCCATTCACCTTTTCAACCGAAACCAATTTCCGTTCGGAAATTTTCCCGAACGGATTCATTGAAAAACAAACATCACCCGCAACAAGTTTCTGCACATCCTTCATCGCGAGCGAGCGTTTCGTCATTTCCGGTTCAAGCGAACACCAGCCTTTGTCCTTGACCCAAATCGGATGGTCATTGGTGAGGGTGAGCGAGGAAATACTGTTCGGTGAAATTCCTTCCTCCGCCGGAAAATTCAATTTGACGAATCCTGCGTGTTGTGTTTGCGCGAGACGGAGAACTTTTGCAGGAAGGAAAATGTTTTTCGCACGGTCGAATGCCATTACCGTATCACCCACTTTCAGCTTCTCGATTAAAATGTCTTTTCCATTGGCGAGACGGACATTCGTACCGGAAGCAAGGCAATAGTGGATGACTGTTTTTTTATGAATGCAGGAAAATGAAAATAAAATCCACAGGATAATTCCTGTCGACAAAATCATTCTCGAATGTTTGAATCCTTCAATCATTGAATTGTCATTTGTCAGACCTCCGCCCACATGCGAAGCAAATTGCTCCAGTTCTGCAACGCCAATTGTGTTTCGCGCGACTGTGCATCCACACGCGCAAGGTGTTCGTGCACACGCTTGAGATTTGCCAACAGCAAACGCTCTTCCGCTGAACGAACGGAACATTGTATCCACGTCACAGCGGCCAGTCGCACACCTTTCGTCACGTCATTCACGCAATGCACATATTGGCACGGATAAATGATTGCATCACCCTTGGCCGGCTTGTAGGAAGTTTCTCCCGCTTCGGTGCGAATCACCAATTCACCGCCTTCATACGTTGACGGATCATTGAGGAAAACCGTCATGGCAAGATCGGTGCGCACAGGAGGAACGCCCATCACCGGACTATCGACGTGCCAACCGTAACCCATTCCCGTTTCACATTTGCTGAAAAGGATTTGGTAAACGCGAGCCGCGTAAAATTCGGTTTGGAATTTCGTTTCATTCATCAATGCCATGCCGATGATTTGTTGCAACTGCGGAAAAATATTCCGGTCGTTCACATCGATCTGCAGATTCCGTTTCACGTCGCGTGCCGCTTCCGTGGCAGTGGCGCGACCGTCAACGAAAGGCGCTTTCTCGAGCAATTGATGCGCAGCTTTCAGCATTTCCGCATTGAGGAAATTGGGAAGGTGATGAATGTATTGTGTTTGGTTCATGCGAGTAAATTGAAATGCAAGCTAATGAAGGTTTCTGATAAACCCGCATTTCGCCAATGACGAATTCTCATTCCCCTTCCAATTCCGGCAATTCCTCATAGGAAAAATGATTTTTCACTTCTGGAACATTTGAATCTTCCGTTCGTGAAGTCACCAACCTTGAAATGGTATCCGCCTCGAGCAATCCTTCCGGCAGCGGCTGCATCATTTCCACGATTTGCCCTTTCGTCATTCCCGGAAAAATCCATTCCCTCATTTTATCCTTCGGGAAAATCAGGGGCATGCGCATTTTCGTATTGTGGATTTGTTTCATCAACGCATTCGCTTCCGTTGTGACAATGGAACAGGAGTGGATGATTTCCCCGGTGGATTGATTCACCCACGATTCGTATAGGCCTCCGAGTGCAAAAACTTTTTGATGCTTGAGCCGGATGAAGTAAGGATATTTTTTCTTTTTGTAATCGCGCCATTCGTAAAATCCATCCACAAAAACCAGACAGCGTTTCTGCATCATCGAATTCTTGAAAGACGGTTTTTCAAAAACGGTTTCCGATTTCGCATTCAGCGTCATGGCTGCAATTTCCTTCGACTCCTTTTCATCCCTGCACCATCTCGGAATCAATCCCCACTGAAAAGCCTGCAACTTGTCCGGATTCTCCAATGTCAACACAGGGACTTTTGCGAATTGAAAAGCGGAAAGGTGTTCGTAATACTCGTTCCATTCATCATTGCGGATGGCATTGTCAAGCAACGCATCGATTGCAGTCCATTCTGGAATTGAGATGTGGTAACACATGAGTGAATGATGAGGGAATCCCCATTCCTAAAATTAGGGAAATGGTTCTTCATTTTAATCCGCCCATGCCTTTTTTCCCTCTTTTTGGCACTTTTTTCACTGCTGCAAAATATAAATTAGTAGATTCGGGTATTAACTTTGCTCCCTATGAAAAAGATGAAACTTCAGCTGTTGTGCTTGCTGGCTCCCGCATTCCTTTTTGCCCAAAAGCCGAATATGGACAATTATGTTCCGGCAAGATCAAACGGTCCGCTTCCCATGGATTTTCTCACTTCGACTGTAAAAAAATATCAGGATGCGAAACAGAAAATCGAAACGGATCAGGATAAACAGATGCAGAAAGCCGAAGACGCTTTTTACCTGCAAACAAATTATCAGGTGGATCAGATGCGGTTCAGTGGCGAAGTGTTGGTGAATGATACGATGGGAATTTATGTGAACCGGGTTGCGGATTCCCTTTTGCTGAAACAGGATCCGGATCTCCGTCACAAAATCAGGTTTTATGTATTGCGCTCATACGAGGTGAATGCTTTCACAACCGATCCGGGAGCGATTTTTGTTACCGTCGGTTTGCTCACGCGTTTGCACAATGAAGCGGAACTCGCGTATGTGCTCGCGCATGAAATCATCCACTTCAAGCGTCACCATGTCCTGATCGGTTACAAGGAAGGCGTGAAAGCGGAAGAGGGAATCGGGCAATATGACCAGACAACTTTTGAAAACCGTTTTTTGAAACGTCACCGTTATGCACGCAGTCAGGAATCGCAGGCGGATGAGGAAGGATTTGAATTGCTCGTGAATTCGAATTACGATCCGCATGCAGCCATTGCAACATTCGACATTCTCGCACTCGCCGATTTTCCCTACAGCGATACGTCATTTTCAAAATCGTTTTTCGAAACCAATTACCTGCGTTTCCCTTCGAAAGATATTGTGGATACCGTGAAAGCGATTCGCCCCGACAATGAAGATGAGGACGATGATTTGCAAACGCACCCGAGTGTTTTCAAAAGGAGAAAAGCGATTGTCAGGAAATTTTCCAAACTCAGTGGAGCAGATACGACAGGAGCGGCATTCCTTGTTTCGGAAAAAACATTTTACCGCATAAAGGCAATGTCGCGTTTTGAGGAGGTTGCAGAACACACTGCCGATGGGGAATTTGCAGAGGCAATGTATTCCGATTATGCGGAGCAACGCCTTTATCCCGAGAACCATTATCTCAAACGTGAAATGATCCGCGCCATGTACGCGAGTGTGATTAAAAAGAATCGTGAATTCAGTGGCGATGATCTTGCCGCTTTGCTCTCCGCCATTTTTACGGGAATGTATGCGGATGATGATAAACCGGTTGGCGAGCAGGGAAGACTGAAATCATTTGTAAATAAGACGGATGCAACCGGATGGAATATCGCTGCAATCGAATATGCATGGGGCGTTCACACGGCTTATCCCGATGATTCGGATGTGACCTTGTGGTGTGAAGGATTGTTCCGCGAATTGACAGTGAAAAATGACGTGCGCATGAAAGATTTCCAGAAAACGGACAGCGCTTTTATCGCCACAGGAAATAAAATAATGCAGGACACGGCACTCGCGAGAAAGGCGAAAGACAATACCCCGGCTGCACGTTATCAGGTGGCGCTTGATCACCTCGACCGTGACTCATTGAGCAATTACCACTATTGGCAATTCGCTTTTATCGACCAATTGAAAGATTCGGGTTTTGTGCAAA
>CAYMZV010000155.1:0-9606 GCA_964394965.1 uncultured Chryseobacterium sp. | reverse complement strand
TCGCCGCCGTTGCCCTTGCGCAGGAAAATTTCCTTGTAACCGTCGGCAACAACAAATTCACCTGTCAGATTATTCATCAGGTTGGCACAGGCAGTTACCAAATGTCCAAGCGTAAAGGCCGGATGATTGTCGAGACCGGCAGCCGGCTTGATGGTCATTTGCTCTTCGGTCACATCTTCAACCAACTTTTTCGCATAAGCAAGATTGAAATCGAACTGACGGATAATTTCGCTGACCATGGGAGGGAATTTTGGATTTGGGTTTTGAATCAGAAAAGCTTCTTATAGATTTCTTCGCCTGACATTTCCACTACGTCGTTCGGTTTCATGTTTTCCAAATCCATTTTCTCGATTTGAGAACGAACCAAACGCAAGGTTGGAAATCCAACGGCTGCCGTCATCGCCTTTACCTGGCGGTTTTTCACTTCTGTCAATGTAATGTTGATCCAGGAAGTGGGAATGCTTTTACGGAAACGCACAGGCGGGATGCGCGGTGGGAGGGAAGGCTCCTCTATTTTTGCAACTTTCGCTGGAAGTGTCCTGTAATTTTTTCCTTCGATTTTTATTTCAAGTCCGGCACTCAATTTCTTGATTGCATCTTCCGAAATATCGCCATCCACTTGGACAAGATAGGATCGCTTGTGTTGGAATTTCGGATCGGAAAATTTCTGGTTTATTTTTTTGTCGTTGGTCAACAGCAACAATCCTTCACTGTCCGTATCCAATCGTCCAACGGGATAACAGTCCAACGGGAATTTGTGCAATGAACTGAGCGCAGGTTTATTTCCTTCCGGAGTAAACTGGCAAATCATTCCGTAAGGTTTGTAAACCAGGAAATAACTGTATTGATTATTCATCCTGTAAAATTACCTGAAAAAATGACAGGTTTTTTCATCCTGAAATAAGGATGGAATAATTTTTGTCGTGATAAAAATAAAAACCGAATTGTAACTTTGTAATACCATTTGTCTGACCATCGCCCCGAATAAAACACGGATGTCATGGAAACGCAAAAGCAAGCAGATACACGGATTTTCAATAATCCATTTCTGGAAAAACTCACCAAAACTTCCCCTACAATTACGCTTGTTTATTATTCGTTGATCACGCTTTTACTTTTGGTGATCGGCGGAAAATATTTTGGAATTCCTGTTCCACTGATTTTGCTTTTCTACTTCGGTGGATTTTTATATTGGACGCTTTTCGAATATTTCATGCACCGGTATCTTTTCCATCTTGATGAACATGTGGATGGAAAGCGGGCAAAACGTTTTCAGTTTATCGTGCACGGTATACATCACGATCACCCGCGCGATCTCGAGCGCATGTTCATGCCACCCGTGCCCGGCACATTGATCATTGCAATTTTATTGGGAATCCATTTTCTCATCATGGGAAATTTTTCCTTTTTTTTCACAGCGGGAATGGTTACCGGCTACATGTGTTATGCATACATTCATTTCAGTGTGCATCACAAACGTCCCAATCCGCGATTCCGAAAATTGTGGCAACATCACGCGCTTCACCATTACCGTTATCACGACAAGGCATTCGGTGTTTCCTCTCCGTTGTGGGATATCGTTTTCGGAACGATGCCTCCGAAGGAAAAATAAAAAGGGAATTATCTTTTTAGAATGCGTAACCTATGCCGATTCCACCCCACAACAGAATTCCATTTCGGGGGTAACTATACATATCGAAGAATCGCCTTGATACAACAGTTGGAGCAACTCCGATACTGAACATTAATTTATTTCGCCTTGCAGGTATGAAACAATATCCAATCTTTAAAAAAAAATTTATACCTCCATTCCACACCTGCCTGTCTTGAAGTCCATAAAACTGACTTCCTCCTGGCGATGCATATTGTGTAATTGATTGTACAAAGGGAATAATACCTAATCCGACTTCCAGAAAATTCCGTCTTCTCCCAATCAACTGGCTTCCTTCCATCGGAAATGTATAAGAACCTGGCAAATAGCCGAAACCGATCCTTACGGATCCGATATCATCTTTTTCATGAAAAACACGAGCGTAATTAACAGAGTAGTAAAAGCCGTCTAAGGCCGTGCGCTCTGCATATTCTCCGCCTTCCGCATAAATGCAATTCTTGGGAATGGAATCTTTTTTATTGCCAATAACCTGTTGTGCTGAAACACTACATGCAAAAAATAACGAAAGAATAAAGGCGCATCCTATTTTAATCACCGTGGAAATATGTTTGATGATTAAATATAAAAGGAAATCCGTCACTCGCGACGGATTTCCTGCACAACATGGTCCGAATTCCTGATTGACAGACCATCGGGGATGTTGCGTTACTCCACTGAAATTTTCTCCACAATCACTTTATCACCCTTGTGCACTTCCACATTGTAAATTCCTTTTCCATTCTTGCTCAAGTCGATTTCCTTTGAAAGGTTTTCGGTTTCCGTTCCCAACTGTTCGGCATAAACTGTTTTTCCGTTCATATCCGTAATTCTCAAATCCGCTTTTTCCTTTCCAGCCATATTTATATTTATGGTGAAATGTCCGCTCGATGGATTCGGAAAAACTTTCAACGCATTCGGATCCGGCGCATTTTTCACCACCGTTTTCACTTTTGCATTTTCGGGAGTTGCCGGTGCTTGTGATGTCTGCACAACGGTAACCGTTTTTGTGCATTGGTGCTTTGATCCCGTGCTGTCGTTGATGATGACTACGCGCATATTTTGTCCATCGGTTCCGGGCGGCAACGGAGGAAGGTCCACGATTTTTATTTTTTGTCCGGGAGCGGGCGGAGGCAGCGGTGCATTCGGAGGCAATGGCGGTTGGATGATTTTCATTCCCGAATCGGAAGTATCGTCAATGGTTTCAATTTCCACCATCACTTTTTGCGAAGAGTCACCGGCGGGAATGGCAGGTTCTTTCGGAAGTTCGATTCCCTGCGAAGTGATCCACTGCATCAATTGATCGTGTTGCGACGCGGCAACGGCTGTGTCAATGACGAACATATTTCCATTCTTATCCTCTTCAATGCGAATGCGGAGAGAATCGTTTGTGCTGTGTTGCGCTGTTGATTTTGTCAAACCTGCAATCATCAGCAAGGCGGTGAATAAACCTGTTTTCAGTTTCATGTTTTTTATTTTTAGTCTGCAACAAACGTAGATCGATTGAAAGGGCAATCCGGTTAACGCCATCCTAAAAAGCGTTAATGAATGGTTAACGTTGCCATCCGTTGCGAAACGCGGAGTAAATTTGAAAAAATGAAATACAGGAAATTCCGTTGGCTCTTCGCTGCCATGAGTCTCGCACTCACGGGTGTCATTTGTCTGCAGGTATTTTGGTTGGCGAAAGCGATCGACATCGAAAAGAAAAAATTTTCCGAACAGGTTTCCGGCGCCATGGTTGCAGCAACGGAAAAAATGGAAGCCGGAGAAGCCTTTTCAATGATCAGCGAAGAGATGATTCCTGATATCAAAAACATTCCCGGAAAAATCTGCGATTCGATTGTGATGAAAGAAAACGGGAAAACAATCCGCATCATCAAGACGCCGGGAATGGTTCCATTGCCACCCAAAGTCCCAAGCGGTAGCCCAATCGTTCCCCCATCACCGCCGAATCCTCCGCAGATCATTGAGAATGATTCCGTGATTGTGACAAATGATACGAACATGACGATGATCATGCACAAGGAAGACCGACTGAAATCGGCAGTGAAAGGCGCTTACTTGAAATTCGTCACGAAAACGGGAAAGGCCGATGAGCGTGTTACGCTGAAACAAATCAATGATGCGTTGACGGAAAGTTTCAGGAATGCAGGCATCACCGAAAAATTCTCTTTTGCGGTAAAGGATAAGTCGACGGGAAAATTCGAATTTGTTTCCGATTCCTCGCAATTGAAAAATCTTGCAAGTGCCGATTTCAGGACACCGCTTTTCCCGAGCGACATTGCTCCTGAAAGTGAAGATCTCTTTGTGTTGTTGGACGGACATCATTCGCGGATCATTTCGAATCTGTGGCCGCAGTTTCTCATTTCATTTCTCTTCACCGCTTTTCTCATCGTTGTTTTTTTCATGACATTCCGTGAAGCGTTGAAACAGAAAAAACTGGGTGAAATAAAAAATGATTTCATCAACAACATGACGCACGAATTAAAGACACCCATCGCCACCATTTCATTGGCAGCGGATACGGTGATGAACGAGGCCGTTGTGCATGATCCCGAACGCGTGCGCCAATATGCGGAAGTGATCAAGCGAGAGAACAGGCGCATGAACGAGCAGGTGGAAAAGGTTTTGGAATTGGCGTTGACGGAAAGGAATGAATTGCAATTGGAGAAAGTGGAAATCGACTTGAATGGATTGCTTGCACGGGTTGTGAATGTGATGACACTCCAAGTGGAATCGAGGAAGGGGAAAATCGCCACTGATTTTACAGATGCCGCGTCGAAAATAATGGGCGATCCGTTTCATCTGGAGCGGGTGTTCTTGAATCTGATTGACAATGCGATCAAGTACTCGAAAAATGCACCGGAGATCAAAGTGAAAACTTCCATTGAAAACAATTCCATCGTGGTTGAGATTTCGGATAATGGAATCGGGATTGCGGAAGATGAGTGGAAAAGGATTTTCGAACGTTTTTACCGTGTGTCTACGGGAAATTTACATGACGTGAAAGGATTCGGATTGGGATTGAATTATGTGAAAACGATTGTGGAAAAACACGGCGGCAGGATTTCGGTGAACAGCAAACCCGGTAAGGGAAGCACTTTCAAGATTATTTTTCAATCATGAGCGAAAAAATTTCCATACTGTTGGCGGAAGACGATGAAAGTTTCGGTGGCGTGTTGCGCGATTATCTTTCGCTGAACGGTTATGCGGTAAAACTTTGTTCGGATGGGGAAGTTGCGTTGTCGGCTTTTGAAACCGGAAAATTCGATCTTGTCATTTCGGATGTGATGATGCCGGCGAAAGACGGTTTTTCATTGGCGGAAGAAATCAGGAAAATAAACGGCGGGATTCCGCTTGTATTTCTCACGGCACGTTCCCAAAAGGAGGATGTGTTGCGCGGTTACAGAATCGGCGCCGACGATTACATTTCAAAACCTTTCGATTCTGAAATCCTGCTGTTCAAGCTAAAATCCGTTTTATCGCGCAATAGGAATGTTCAGGAACAATTGAATTCGGTGGCGATTGGAAAATTCATTTTCAATATTTCCGAACGCACACTTTCCATCCTCGGCTCAAGTGAACGGCTTTCTCCAAGGGAATCCGATTTGCTGCAATTGCTTTATTCGCATGTCAATGCCGTGTTGCCAAGAAATGAGGCGCTCAAGAAAATTTGGGGTGACGACAGTTATTTCAACACGCGCAGCATGGATGTGTATGTGACACGCTTGCGCAGGAGACTGAAAAGCGATTCCTGCATTTCAATCGAAACCGTTTACGGAACGGGATTGAAACTTTCTGTAAAGGCAGAATAATAAATTCTAATTCCTATTTTTGAGTATTCGCAGCGAAACCCCAATTTCGCCAATTGATTTTTTTATGGTCGAAACACGCATTTTTTACACCTCGCTTGAAAAGGACGGATATATACTTACAAAAGTAAAACCCGATTCTGAAATCCTGTTGCAGGACGCGAAAGACAATACCGCAGCCGTGATAAAAGTTTCCGGCGATTCCAATTTCCCGATTCTTGTTGACCTCCGGCAGATCAAATCCATTTCCAAAGAGGCGCGTGATCATTTCTCCATGCGGGGAAGGAAACCGCATGTAACTGCAATCGCGATGCTCGTGAAATCGCCGGTGAGCAGGATCATCGGTAATTTTTTCCTTGGATTGAACCGTCCTACTGTACCTACACGCTTATTCACTTCCGAAGTGGATGCGAAGACGTGGATGAAAAGAAATACAGAACTCGGCGAGGAATGAACCAGGACTTTTACAGAATATTTGAAAAGGTGAAACAGCTCTCCGGTGTTGTGCAAAAACCGAGGGAGTCGGAGGAGTCGGCGATTCTGCGTGGGCTTGAAACAATGGAAGCGAATTTCAGGAAGGGAAAAGAGGAAAGCGAATACAACAACAAACGTGTGAATGCCATTCTCGATGTGATGATGTCATTGGCAAATCTGGAATATTCGAAGAAAGCGAAATTGTCGGACAAGAGCGATTACATTGATGCGCTTGCCGCCGGAATAAATATGCTCGGTGAGGAATTGAAGGATTCAACCGTTTCACTTCATGAGAAAGAAGTGCTGCTCAAGGAAATCCATCACCGCGTAAAAAACAACCTGCAGATCATTTCCAGTCTGCTGAAATTGCAGGCCGAACAGATTGAAGATCCAACGTTCAAGGAAAAATACCACGCCAGTCGCGATCGCATCCGTTCAATGGCTTTGGTGCATGAAAAATTGTACGAATCGAAAAATCTTTCCCTCATCGATTTCGGCGATTATGTTTTGTCGCTCGCAAATTCACTCAACGTCAGTTACAATCCTGGTGATTCAAGGATTGTCATGAATCTGGATGTGGCTGAAAATGCAGGGCTCTTCAAAATCGAAACGGCCATTCCCTGCGGATTGATTTTGAATGAATTGCTTTCCAACAGTTTCAAATATGCATTTCCTGAAAATCGTAAGGGAACCATTTCCGTTTATTTCGGCTGCACGGGGGAAAAGGAAATGAAAAAAGAATATTGTTTGAGTGTAAAAGACGACGGAAAAGGATTGCCCAAAAATCTTGATCCCGAACACGCAGAATCATTGGGTTATCAATTGGTCACCATTCTTGCAGACCAATTGGGCGGAAAAATTTCGGTGAACCGTTCCAAGGGAACGGATGTTTCACTGACGTTTATGGGAGAATAGTCCCGATTCGATTTCGAATCCAATGCATTTTCCAAAATCGAATTTCCTCCACTCCAAATCTATTCCTTGATCACCCTTGCGGTTTTCACGCCTTCGGAACTTCTCATTTGGACAAAATACAATCCGGAAGCATAAGCCGACAAATCAATGTTGAGTGATTGCATGGTGCCTTCGGTATTCACTTTTTTGTCGCTGATGATATTTCCCGTGTAATCAAAAACGACAACTTCAACTTGCGGATCGGATGATTGCAAATCGACGGTGATGTTTGAGGAAGTCGGATTCGGATAAACGGTGAACTCGGTTTGCAAAGGCGTTTCAGGAACATCAATCGTATAACCGACCGTAAATTCCTGATACAACTCCGTTCCGAAATCCGGATTGAAATTCTTGATGATCGGTCCCGACGCAGCATTCCTGATTCGCATGAAACCAGTTCCGGTTACACTGTTGTTCGCCCAGAAACTCAATCCGTCTTTACTCGCATCAATCATCCGGAAAGAATAACATCCGGGCGCAAGATGCAACGTGTCATTGTAGGTTGTCGCATTCGCCAAATTGCTTCTGCTGAAAATGATATTTCCCGATCCATCCCGTATTTCATAATAGGTATCGCTGCCGATATTGTTGGTGCGCAATTGGAAAAGCAAGTCACTCACATATTGCGGTGGTGCAACATACGTGGTCGACAACGTATTGTTATCGGCAAGCTGATCGCTTCCTCCATTCGGATTGCTGATGGTGACGGAAAATGTCGGAGAGGTTCCGAACCAATTCAGTGTTGGAAGATAAACGGTATCCGTTTGCAGGAAATTCAAGCTTCCATTCCATGTGTACGTAGATGAAGGCGCGCCTGTAACGCCATACGTAACGAGCAAGGAAGTGAGTGGAGTTGTGCCGTCATTTCTGATGATGATGATCGGTGAATTGCAAATCGGATTGTAACGGCTCACATTGAAAATATTGCTTGGTGAAACAATTTCGCGCAACTCCGCATCGAGTGTAAAATTCGGAGCGCCGTAAGTAATCAATTGTCCGTCGATTTGATAGCCTGCGCCCTGACTCAAATTCGCATTCACAAAAGGTTGCATGTCGGCATCGATCACAATCGAATCTCCCGGTGTTGCATACGGTGTCAATTCATTTTCGAAAGTATGCACCGCTTCACCCGGACACCAATTCGCGCGATCGTACAGCCACGTTCCCGGTTGCGCGGAATTAGGATTCATTCCGCACTTGTCGCGCCAAACGAGATTCGAATATTCCGTTACACCGTTGAATTTCATGTAATACATTTTCGGACAGAACTCGGAACAATCCTCCGTTCCACCAAAGCCATGACCGGTAATATCAAAACGCACATTGCTGTTCAACTCGTTCGGTGCAATGAATTCCGTTTTCGGTGTCAAATAATTTTCAATCGTATTGTTCGGATCGCCGTAAGGGAAATAGCCGCTCCACAAATTCGTCACGCGTATCGGCGTGCGCGGAGGAGTTCCCTCGATCATTTCAAAATCAAGTGTGATGGTATAGCCATCCGACCAACCGCTGTAGAACGCACGCACTTCAACGGAATCGTGGAGTAGGGGAGCGTAATCGGAAATGTCGAATTCCCAAGTGTTGTTCCATGTCGAAGTCAGATTTCCGGCGTACGGTGTGATGTAACGCGAAATTTCGATCGGGTCAATCACTTCGTAGCGATTGTAAACCGTGTAATAGGAATTATAAATGGTGGTGTCGGCAGGAACCCAAGTGGAATCGACAATATTTCCGGAAGAATTATAAATGTAGTTCCAATAATTTCCGGGAAAAACATAAACGGTATCGGTGGCAATGGTCGGTGTCAATGGATTCAGGAAATGGATGATCATCAACTGGGTCGACAAAACAGAGTCGGTGGACGAAGTGAGTGTGTCGTAAAAATGAGTGTATGTCTGCACGGTCGAATACAAAAGTGAATCGACCGTATTTCCATTCACCGTAAAATGAGGAAGTTGCGTTGCCGTTGAATCGTAAGTTCCGGTGTGGCGCAAAATGAAAATCTGTGTTGTGTAATCCCACTGGCTGCAACCACCGCTCGGACAACCCAATTTATATTTCAGTGTGCATTTCCGGTAGTGATGGCTTGTATCCGGGAAAACGCCCCAATTGTCAAACTGTCCATACCAACTCCAATGATCGGCATTGTGTGTCCTGACAACAGTTGTATCGCCGGCATTTGCAAAAATGTTTTGCGAAAGGAAAAAAATCGCGAGGAGCGTGAAAAGGTTTTTCATTTGGGAAAATTTGATTTTTGACTCGCATAAATTTACGCATTCCATTGGCGAATCGGATTGAAATGACTTTGCATGAATTGACTGATGCTTTGCAAAAAAAATGATTCTATATTTGAAAAACACTTTCAGCATGTTATTGTCCACGGTAGCCGCTTACATCATTGCCATTTTATTCACACTTGGAATCAGCGTGTTGTTGATGTGGATGCTCAATAAGATTTCGAAAAATATCATGCTGCTTGGATTGCTAATTGGAGTGACGGGCGGGATTATGATGTGGTCTTATTTGACAGTTGTAATTGTGGAATATAAAGGCAGTCAAAATGAGGAAACACATATTGCCATTTTGAAATCGGAATTCATTTCCGCTGACGGACAGAAAGTCCCGTTGAAACAGAATAGCGGGAAAGATGTTTTTATTGTGAACGAAACGGATGATGTTCTTGCACTCCAAAAAGTCAATTATGGCGCAACACAGAAT
>CAYMZV010000154.1:0-9680 GCA_964394965.1 uncultured Chryseobacterium sp. | reverse complement strand
AATCTCGGTTGTGTTCCAAAACCATCGCGCTCCAAATCTTCAACAGTCACCAAAACCTCTTCGGGTGCGCGTTCGTAATCCGCCAGCTCGCGGATGAGTGCGAGCACGGCACCCATATCGGATTTTTCCGCTTTGCAGATTCTCACTTCAGCCATAAATCAATCCTTGATGAATTTTTTGGAAACAATTTTTTCTCCGTCAATCATCCGCACAAAATAAATCCCGTCCGAATAATTTTCCAACGGAATCGTCAACGAGTGAATGCCATTCCACATGCCGGCGAAAATCCGGTTTCCGGAAATGTCATAGATTTCAATGATGGCATTTTTGTTTTTCGCTTCATAGACAATATTCAATTTGTCATTCGCAGGATTCGGATAGAGCAGGAGCGACGCGATATTTTCCTGCGGCTCCGAAACGCCATCATACAACGCGAAACAGGATGGCACAGAAGAATTCGAATACCATTGTTGGACTTTATTCACATCGTGTACCATGTTCGTGTAATATGCATGCGAGTTCCACGCATCAGCAGAATCGAATGAAGTGACGAGTGCAAGTGTATAATGCAAAGTGTCGCCATGAAGGAAATCGCATTGGCCGGTGGAAATCAAATGAGATCGGTCGCCCGGAATATTTACCGCTGTAAATTCATTCCAGGAAAGTGCATCATCGGGAAGTGAAGGATACATGAATCTTGTCGGGGTTGTTCCGCCGTAACCATTTCCACCCACAGTCAAGTTCGTACTGTCTTTCCATTTTCCATTCAGGTAATCATAATAATCACGGGTCGACGTTGGAAAACCGGTGATGGAACTGGATGAATTCAGCGAAAAGAAAATGAATCCTGTCAGGAGATTTTTCTCTCCCGGTTCATCAATCACTCCATTGTTGTTGTTGTCAATGCTGTCGCCAGGAACTGCAAGCGGTCCATTCAAAACCACTGTCGCTTGCGTTGGTGGATAGTGACCATAATTCGCAAGAGTCGGGGAGGAATCATTCGCCACTCCGTTGTAACAGAATCCGAAATTATCTTGTGGAAGGCAACCGACAAAATCATTGTTGTAATTTCCCAAATCAATGTCCTGATAAAATCCCAAATCCATATTGTGATAATCCGTTGCACTTCTGTTGATGACATCGAAATTGTAAAACGTGGTGTAATTGATGGCGCGGTCTGAATCCTGAATGGTCGGACATGCATACGCATACGCGTGCGCCTGAACTTCAACTCCCATTGGCAAACCGCCGGTTTCTCCATGTGCAACAAGCAAATCGTTGAAGACCCAGTAGATTTCCTGATCGCCGGTGATGGATGGATAATCACCTCCCACAAGCGGATCATAAATTCCATTGTGATTCACATCCACAAATGGGGCGAGCGGTTGTGTGATTCCAATGTTTCCAATTGCAGGCCATTCGAGAATGTCACTCGACGGAATATAATTTCCACTCTGCACATTTCCCTGTGCAAATTGGAATTGGAATTCACTGATTTGATATTGATCCGTTTTCCAAAGCCGGTCGAATTTCCATGCCGTTGCCGAATCGGTTGAAAAAGTTTGTGCGTTGATCGGTCCGGGAAAATAATCCATTCCATGCAGGCGATACATCATTGCAGCTTCATGCAAATTCCCACCGGGATCAAATCCTCCCATCCACAGTGCAGAGCAAAAAACACTGGACACACCCGAACCTTTTGGTGTTTCATAACTTGCCGAATTCAAGTTCCAATGCATGTCGCCTCGGTCAAGAATTCCCGCATTGACATCATTCACATCGAGCTTTTTATAATTGTCACCCGTCACACCCAAACCGAGTCCATAATAATTTGCAGGATTGAACAGCATCAGATCGATGTAAGGTGAACCGTTGTTGACGAAAGAATTTACGAACGCAAAATAATTTCCATTCTGTGAAGCGGCGAACAGTGCGTTTGTATAATTTATGTTCGGCAAAATCCCGATCGGATAAAAAGTGGAAACTCTTGTCCCATGGATTTCGTTCAGCTGTGCCAATGGTGATGTGAATGCAATTCCACCTGTCGGTCCCATTCCCATGTCATTTATTGCCGAGAAAGTGATGGAAGGTGCATCGAATAACAAAGACGCTTTTGTATAAGTCGTTCCGGTTTTTTTCCAAAGTTCCCCATTGCAAAGCGCCCACTCACTTCCATCCGTATGCGTGTAAACGATTTCCACATTCAATATCGCTCCGCTCCACAATCCACTCCAGTTTGTTCCGTCAAAGCGGATCAAACCGCGAGCAGTGGCTGCGAGGATTTCTCCGGTTGCGGAAAAAGCAATCTTGTTGACCGTGTCCGATGGCAGTCCGGAATTCTGTGTGTTGAAAGTTGTCCAATTCGTTCCGTCATATTTTGTCAATCCGTGATCGCTTCCGATCCATAAATCATTTCCGTTTTTTGCCAATGAAAAAACCGTGTGCGAAGGCATCGGCGAATTCCACGCGGAAAAATTCCCCCATGTCGCGCCATTGAAAACACAAACGCCACCGGTATCCGTTCCCACCCACAACAAGCCATTCGGATCCTGCAACAGGCATTTCACATTGTTGTCGGTCATTCCACTTGTATAGTCAAAATAACTCCAGGCGCTTCCGTCCCAACCGAGCAATCCAAGGTCACGTGTGCCGATCCAATATTTTCCATTGTTGTCAATGGCCATGCAATTTTTATGGCGCAATGAAATCGGATTGAAAAATCCCGGCATGGGAATTACGGTCGTTCCGTTTTGTGCGGAAAGGTTTCTGGAAATTCCTGAAAGGAGAAATGCAAGTAAGAAAAGGATTCTTTTCATTCGAAATGTTCAGCCGGGTAGTAAAGCTAAGTTACAGAAATGAACGAAGATTCCGATGAGGAATTGATTCATTTACAATCCTTGGAAAAATCAGGAACAAAAAATCCTGCTTGGGGCAGGACTTCCTGTTCGTGATGGAAAGCATGGGGTTATTGTTTTCCACTCGAATTGAAAAACGGTTTCGCGATTATTTTTTCACCATCATCTGAATCAATTTTTGAATGCAGAGCATCGGCACCCAAACGGCGAAGAGGGTGAGCATGAAGGTCAATTTCGGATAATAACTTCCGTCAAAAAGATTCGCTTGGATATCATTCAGTTTTGAAACGGGCCACGCTTCTGCAAAACAGAGATAAATGGTGATCCCGAATGCGACAAAAAATACGATTCCGGCAATTGCGGTTGATTTGTTCATTTGTGAAGAGGGTTGGGTGTTGCTCGTAGGCTGGTTCATGTTCTTGTTTTTTTATTGGTAAGAATTTGTTTCCGGTTTTTATCATTGGCAATTTTCATTTTGCGTCAACGACAATTTTCCCTTTTTTAAGAAGCCGGTCGTTGACAAATAAATTATAGAAATAGATTCCATCCGTCAAGTCGTCATGACCGATTTGGAAGGAAGATGTGTTTTCAGCAAGAGAAATGGTTTTGACCACCCTTCCCGAAACATCGAAGAGCATCAATTCACCTTTCACCGGAAGGGTTTCAAATTCAATGATTGTCATGGCAAAAAAATGATTGGAATAATTTTTTTCATCCAACCCCCGTATCGGCACTCCGGTTTTTTTATGGACAGGGAAAAAATCATCCTGTGCGTAAATCCGTTTGATGGATTGGGCCGGCAATGAAATTATCCCGGTGATTAGAAATGCCGTGATGAGTATGGAAATTTTCATGCGAGTGTGATTGATGCAGCAAAACTATTGCGGTTCACACTTTGAATCAATCCTAATTCTGTTTAATATTGATTGTTCAACTCGCGGAAATTGCCCATCAGAAACCGTTCAACCCCACTATTCACGGCTATTCCACCACATTCAACATGAAGAGTTCAGACGACCTTTTTAAGCTTGTAAAATCGCTTACCAAAAGCGAAAAACGTTATTTCAAACTGTCGGTTTCCAAATATTCCTCGGCCGAAGAAAGCAATTACCTCACACTTTTTGACGCCATTGACAGCCAGCAGGAATATGATGAGGAGAAATTGAAAAAGAAATTCTCAAAGGGAAAAGCGGCGAAAAATTTCCCAACGGAAAAAAACCATCTCTTCAAGATGATCCTGAAATGCCTTCGGAATTATTCTACCGGGCAAACCATCGGGAACAAATTGAAGGATTTGTTTCGCGAGGCGGAATTCCTGTACGACAAGGCACTGTATGACCAGAGTGCAAAAATACTTTCCAAGGCAAAAGAGCTGGCGATTGTACACGGGCAACATTTCCTGTTGCTTGAAATTTATACGCGTGAAGCGATGTTGCTGTTGGTGACGGAAGAGGAAAAGGAATTACAGGCGCATCTCACGACAGGATTCCAAACGGCGAAGGACATGTTCCGCAAATCGGAAAATGTATATGAATATCTTGTCAATCACCTTCGTTCATTTTCAATTTCGAAAGCGTTGGGTGATGATGTGCGGAATCCTGCCGTATTGAGCGAGTTTGCCAAAATCCTGGATTCCCCGCTTTACAAGGACGAAAAAAATGCGTTGTCGTTTGAAGCGAAACACTATTTCTATTTCATGCACGGCGTTTACAACCGCATCATTGAAAACTGGGAGAAGAATTATGAGTTCAGCAAAAAGGATTTGGAACTGCATGAATCGAATCCTGAAATCGCGCATGAAAACCTGCACCAATATGTTTCCGCCATCAGCAATTTCAGTCTTGCACAATTGGAGTTGGATCAATTCGAGAATTGCCTTGTGACATTGGAAAAACTCAAGACATTGCCGGGGTTGTCGGATTCATTGCGGTTGAAGGCGAATTCCATTTATTATCCGAGAATGATTGCGGTTCATCTTTATTCGGGAAATTTCAAGGGAATACAGAAACACATCGGGGAAGTGACTGAGTGGTTGGAAAAAAACAAGGGGCTTTTCAATCGGTCGAAAGAAATCAATTTTTACTGGAACATCGCGTATTGCAATTTCGGAATGGAAAATTACAAGGAAGCGATTCAATGGCTCAACAGGATCTTGAATGACACTTCACTCGAGTCTGTCAGTCCCGACATGAATTGTTATGCGCGGATTTTCAATCTCATCATTCACTACGAATTGGGAAATCACGATCTGGTGGAATATCTCGTTCGTTCAACGGGACGATACCTCAATAAAAAATCGCAGGCATTCCAGCAGGAAGAGTGTCTGATGAATTTCATGTCGAAAATAATCACGCTTACTTCCAAAAAGGAAATCGATCGTGCATTTGTCACGTTGAAAAATGATTTGGGAAAACTCGACAAGGATTTCCGTTCCGACTATTTTGATTTCCAGAGTTGGATTGACAGCAAATTGACCGGACGTCCTTTCATGGACATCGTTCAGGAGAAAGTGAAAAAATAAATTCTTTTTTCAAGTCCGAACAAATCGCATCTTTGTAAAAATAAAAATACAATGAGCAGGGTAAAAACACTTGGGCAGTTCATCATCGAAAAACAAACCGATTTTCCCTATGCAAAAGGGGAACTCTCGCGTTTGTTGCGCGACATCGGGATTGCAGCCAAAATTGTCAATCGTGAAGTGAACAAGGCCGGACTTGCCGACATTCTCGGTGAAGCGGGCGAAACAAATGTGCAGGGTGAAGCACAAAAAAAGCTGGATGTTTTTGCCAATGAACAATTCATTGCCGCATTGAGTGTAGGCGGTGAGGTGTGCGGAATCGCTTCGGAAGAAAACGAAGAGATCATCCCCGTTGACAATGTACAGTCGAAAAATGCAAAATATGTTGTGGCAATGGATCCGCTCGACGGTTCCTCCAATATTGATGTGAATGTTTCCGTCGGAACAATTTTTTCCATCTACCGACGGCTTTCATTGAGTGGTCCGGCAACGATGGAAGATTTTCTGCAACGCGGAACGGAACAGATTGCAGCCGGCTACATTATTTACGGATCATCCACGATGCTCGTTTACACAACGGGAAAAGGTGTGAATGGATTTACACTTGATCCTTCCATCGGCGAATTCTGTTTGTCCCATCCGAATATGAAAACACCTGAAATCGGGAAGACATATTCCATCAATGAAGGGAATTATGTTCACTTTCCGGATGGCGTAAAAAAATACATCAAGTATTGTCAGGAGGAGGATAAGGCGTCAAAGCGTCCCTATTCTTCGCGTTATATCGGCTCGGCAGTTGCCGACATTCACAGGAACCTGATTACCGGAGGAATTTATATTTATCCGACAACCGCCGCCTCACCGAATGGAAAACTGCGACTGTTGTATGAATGCAATCCGATTTCATTCATCATCGAACAGGCAGGTGGAAAAGCGACAGACGGTTTCAAAAGGATTCTCGAACTCGAACCTACTTCCCTTCACCAGCGCACTTCCTTCTTCGCCGGTTCGGCCGAAATGGTGGATGGTGCTTGCGAATACATGAAAAAATATTCGGCAAGCAAGGTGAAATAAGTGTTGGCGAAATGAGGATGGGTTGTGGTGCGATGAAATGAAAAAATATCGATGAGGGTCGTCTGCGGATGACCCTTTTCAATTCATTTTCAGTGCAGATTATCCGTCAGCGATTTTTTTCTGTAACATTTTCCTGTGCGTGGGCGTCTCATTCATGAAAACAACATCATGAATTTAAAAACATCCTGAAATGAAAACGCTCGCAACAATTTTTTCCCTGGTGATTTTTTTCGCCACCGCTCCCGCTCATGCACAAGGCCTATTGCCATCGGATAAAACGTCGCTCATCTTTGAAAACATCCAAAACAACATTCACGTTCCCGATAACATGAAAAACAATGTCTCGTCGGAACGAGTGCGTGTGGTTTTTACGATTGACGAAAAAGGACATGCGCATGTGATCGATGTGAACACCGACCGTCCTGACCTGAAAAGTTCTGTCGTGAAGCAATTCGAGTCTTTGGATTTCTCAGATGCCAGCGACAATGGCGGCCAAACCTATTCTATTTGGCTGAATTTCAAGGTGATGTAAATCATCGAAAATCGCCTGTAACATTCGTTATTGTTCGACCGTCTTAGTATAAATTAGCCCCCAATCTCATGATCATGAAAACGATTTTTTCTTCCATCGCAATTCTTTTTGCAACCATCGGTTTTGCGCAAGCCACTTCTGAAACCAGAACGGTTGGTGATTTCACAGGCATCCGTGTCTCATCCGCTTTTCCTGTTGAGCTTACGCAAGGGGAAGCCTGTTCGGTGGTTGTGCAAGGAACAGCGGACGATATCAAAGACATAAAAACGGAAGTGACGGATGGCACGCTTGCGATTTCCGGATCGATGCCAAAATCGGATGATGATTTTATGATCAAGATCACTGTCAAGAATTTGCACCTGTTGGATATCGGTGGCGCGTCTTCCACCACAAGTACAAATCAATTGGTGATCGATTCGCTTCAGATTGTTGGCAGTGGTGCCGCTTCCGCCGATTTGGATTTAAGCGGTGGTTCCGTGAGAACGAATTTAAGCGGTGCGAGCACGATTCATTTGTCGGGAACAGCTTCCCGATTGGATGCGGTGCTTTCCGGCGCTTCACAATTGAAAGCCTATAAATTGACGGCCGACAAAGTGATGATCGTAGCGAGTGGGGCATCTTCGGGCCGTGTTTCACCGACAACTTCAATCACTGCCACGGCGAATGGTGCATCAGATATTCATTACCAGGGAAAACCGACTGAAAAAATAGTCAACGCTTCCGGCTCTGCCAGCATTGCCGAGCGTGATGGCGATGATGGCAATGAAAGTGATACAACAAGCATTGTGGTGGGTGGACACCGGTTGAAGATTGTGGATGAAGGAAAGGTGAAAGACGACGAACGCTCGAATCGCGAGAAAAAAGCGACGGATGATGATTTTAAATTCTGGCAAGGCGTTGACTTCGGTGTGAATGGGTATACCACTTTCGACAACAAGGTTGTGTTGCCCACCGGCATGAAATTCCTGGAATTGAATTATGCCAAGTCGTATGTTTTCGGATGGAACATCTATCAGAAAAACATTCACATCTACCGCAACAATGTAAATCTCGCAACGGGAATCGGATTCACCTGGTACCATTATGATTTCCGCAATTCGTACTCACTCACACCGAACGTCGATTATGCCGCCGCCACTTTTGATTCACTGAATTACAAAAGCAACCGGTTGAATATGGCGTATGTCAATGTTCCCCTCTTTCTCGAATTCAATACCAAAAACAGTGATGCGAGAAATTCATTTCACTTCGGTGCGGGAATGGAATTCGGTTACAACGTTTTCCACAATAAATTGAAACAGAAATACGAAGAGAACGGGCACACCTACAAAAGAAAAGAGAAAGATGATTTCAATGTGAATCCTTTCCGCTACGACATCATCGCCCGCGTGGGTTATGGCAATTTCACCATTTTCGCAACATATTCTCTCTCTACTTTATTCGAGCAGGATAAGGGCCCAACCGTCTATCCATTCAGTGCAGGAATCCATCTGGATTTTTAGGAATAAAAAACGCTTCAACATCCTCATCCCGTTTCGGAAATTTCCGAAACGGGATTTTTCATTCCGACAGGTCGGAAACGTATCTTTACATTGAATGGAAAATCTCATTATCAATTCGCAATATCATTTCGCGCCCCCGAACGAAAACGATATTCCATTTTATGTTCAGCATTTCCGCGACAAGGAAATTTACGATAACACGCTCATGATCCCGTTTCCCTATTCGGAAGCCGATGCATTTTGGTTTTTGGATTATTGTGCGAAACAGAAATTGAAATTCGGACATGAATTGAATTTTTCCATCCGGAATAAATACGGTGAACTGATTGGCGGTGTCGGATTCCATGGAAAAAACCTTCATCCACCCATTGCACACCGCGATGAAATCGGATATTGGCTGGCAAAACCTTTTTGGAATCAGGGAATCATGTCCATGGCTTTGCCGGTATTGATCGAATACGGGGAAAAGATCCGCGGCATAAAACGTTTCGAGGCTCCGGTATTTTCTTTCAACATCGCCTCGCAGAAAGTATTGCTCAAGAATGGATTTCACGAAGAGGGATTGTTGAAAAGCGCTTTCGTGAAGGATGGAAATTACTTCGACGGAAAATTGTTCGCCTTGGTGAAATGAAAGGGAAGTTTTTTTCCTGAGAGAATCCCATTTTCAAAATCTCAATCTCCAGAAAAAAACTGATTCCAAATATTTTTGGTGAACCTGAAGTTTGGAACCTGGAGCTTGGAATCTGGAACCTGGAGTTTGGAATCTTTAAATGCATTAATTTAGTTTTCGAAATAAAATCAGCCATTGTCCAATGAAAAGAACCTCTTTCATTTTATTTTTCCTGTTCGCTTTTTTTCTCCAGAACCTTTCGGCACAAAAACTGACCCGACGGAAAATCATGGTTTACAAAATGTCTTCCATCGGGCAACGCGACGGTTATCATTTTCCCATTTCCACTTTTCCTTTTTTAATCAACGACACAACCAGTGACGAAAGATTGGTTGCCGCCAGCGATTCGCTGCAGTCGGTTACACTTTCTTCAACCATGTACGGATTGTCGGACAAGGATTCTTCACGATATCTGGCAACGGTCGTAACCGGAATGTGGCATTATGTAATACGTTACGACGAGGCGGGAAATTATCTCCGCTATTCGCAATACAACAAGAAACGCCAGCGAAGCGGTCATTACGGTGAA
>CAYMZV010000153.1:0-9700 GCA_964394965.1 uncultured Chryseobacterium sp. | reverse complement strand
TCTGCTCACCCCGCTTTGTGTACCGATCCACATGAATCCTTCATTGTCCTGATAGACACAACTCACTTGTGATTGAGGCAAACCATTTCGCACCGAATAACGCAGGAAATTATATTGCTGTGCGCGCAAGGAAACCTCACCGATAAAAAAAACCAGTGCAAGAAAAACAAATGACAAAAACTTTCCTGAGAAGAACCTAAGCCTCATACCGGGAGTTAGTATTGTTTTAAAGATAAGGAATATGCAATTGCCAAAACAAGGTTTCGATTAATGGGAAGGGACGGGGGACAAGGGATGCGTGAAGGGAGATGGGGAACGGTGAAAGATTGGCAATGGATTCCATCATTTCTTTTCATGCAACCGTTTCAGATTCCTTTCGATGTATTTCTCTGTCGGCAGTAAACTTTTCTGAATCCGCTCCGCATAATGAATACTGTCCAGAATCGCTTTTTGCTTTTCATCCACCAGCGCTTTCTGTTTTGAAATCATCACATTCGCTTTTTGTTTCTGGCGATAGGCACGGAAAGACACACCTGCCACGACGAGCATGAGCGCGAAGCCGATTGCACCTCCGTAGGCATAAGTTTTCTGCTGTTGGATTTCGTGATCGCGCTTTATATCATCCTGTTTTTTCCTTTCGGCATTCCGGATGGAGTCGGCTGTCGTTCTTTTATCGAAATCATATTGCAATTCCGCCTCGATTGTTTTTTTCGTGTTTTCCTCGTTGAGCAGACTGTCTTTGCAGGAAACATATTTTTTATAATCTTCCAATGATTTCTGAAAATTTCCCGTCGCACTGTCCAATCGCGAAAGGGCGAAATAGATATTTTTTATTTCCTGTTTTGCTCCAATCGATGTTGCAAGTTCAAGACCCTTGTTCAAATAGGAATTCGATTCCGCATATTTTTTCTGATACATGCACACCGTGCCGATATTCATCCAGCAGGAAGAAGTTCCTTTTTTGTCGGCGATTTCCTGTTTTATTTCCAGTGACGCAAAATAATTCTTCAACGCCTCGTCATAATTCCCTTCATCCTGATAAACAACACCGATATTATTGTAAGCGTAAGCGATTCCTTTCTTGTTGCCGATTTCCTGTTGCATGGATAATGCCAACGTATGGTTTTTCAAGGCATTCACATAATCGCCTTGCGCTTCATAAATCGTTGCCACATTTCCGTATGCATTTGCAGTTCCCAATTTGTCACCTATCTCCGCCCAAACTTTCAGGGCGCAAGAATCATTTTCCAATGCCTTCTTGAAATTTCCCTGATAATCGTAAAGCAATCCGATGTTGGCGTACGACATGGCCATGGCACGTTTGTTTTTTATTTCTTCGGAAATCGTGAGCGCCTTCAAATAAGTCTGCAAGGCAATGGGATATCTCCCCTCTTCCGAATAAACATTCGCAATGTTGATATAGACCATCGACAAGCCTTCCTTATTTCCGTTCTCATTCCAGATTTCCAATGCCTGCTGTTCATTCTTGAGTGCATCCGCATATTTGCTTTTATTGCGGTCAAGCACTCCGATGTTGTTGTAGGAATTTGCAATGCCATTCTTGAAATTCAGTTTTTTCCCCAACGATAATGCATCATCCGCATATTGCATCGCCTGATCATAATTGCTGACCAATCTTAAGTTCTTGCTGAGCAGATTCAACGTATTCACCTTGCCGGTATCTTCCCTTTCAGTTTTCAAAACATTTGTCAAGGAATCGATCATCCTGTTTTGCGCAAGACAGCATAAGTGGGGAATCATCAATTCCCGAATGAAAAACGCAAAGAGAAAATATTTTTTCATTTTTACTGACAAGAAAAGTAAAACATTCCCCCAACATACCATTGCCACTCATCAAAATCAATGTGCGATCAATTCCTTGTAATCCAAAATGCTCCTTCGAATGACTTCATGTGCGGCATCGCGATTGTAAACTGCATCTATTTCAACCGGCTGACGTGTTTCTCCCGGAATCACTTTGTACGTAAGAAAATAATGACGCAAACGATCAACCAATGGTTTTGGCAATTCGATGATGTCCTTGTATTGCGAATAAACCGGATCGTTGAAAAGCACCGCTATGATCTTATCATCGGCTTCTCCCTTGTCGATCATGCGCAATCCTCCAATGGGAATTGCACGCAGGAGAATATCCCCGTGCGTAACCGGACGTTCACACAACACACAAATGTCAAGCGGATCGCCATCGCCTCGTTCCACTTTTTTTCCGCTTTCCTTCGCACAATATTCCGCGATCGATTCTCCGCAATAGGTTTGTGGAATGAATCCGTACAATGCGGGAGATGTATTCGAGAAAAGTTGCGGCCGGTCGATTTTCAAATAGCCCGAAGCCTTATCGACTTCATATTTTATCGTGTCGCCCGGAACAATCTCAATGAACGCCGTCACGATTTGCGGCAACTCGTCTCCCGGAGAAACGCCATGCCAAGGGTGATGCTTGTAAATGGAAAAACGGTCGTGCTGAGTCATTTCATTTCAGGAATTTCTGCGTGAGAAAATAAATTACAATCAAACCGACAAAGCCGAATCCGAGATACCACAAGAATTCATAACCCTGCGGACGGATATTTTCGTGGTGCTGTTGCGATTGAATGTCAACCTCGTTCAACTTTTGAATCCCGAGATTCTTTTCAAGCCAAGCCAATTCATTTGAAAAATCCATTCCATGAGCAACCGTATTGTAATCGTCTTTTTCATTGGCAAATTGCTGTCGCGAATAACTGCAGAATTCGACTTTCGGTTCACCGTATTTTTCATACGTCGCATAAATGATCCAGGTTTGTCCGGGAGAAAAACTCATCTGGCAATCTGTCGAACAATCGAATTGTACGGAAGTGGATGGAAAACATTTTCCGCGGAAAAGTTTTTCAACCGTGAAATTCACCTTTGCATTCACATCGCAACCGGAAACGGCCACGACCTTTCCATAAAAAATCAATTCGTAAGGTGAAATGGATTGTGTGCTCACTGCCGCCATTTGGCAATCGCAGGCAAACGTTTCATGGAACGGGAAAATGAAAACGGAAAGAAGAAATAACAGTTTGCGCATTAGAGTGCGAAAAAATCAAAATTGCGTACGAATTTTTCTGCCGCCGCAATATCCGGATACATTTCGCGATCGGTTTCGAGAAAGGAAATCACTTCGCGGAATGCGGCATGTAATTTTGAAAGTTGTGTCGACGTAAGCAGCGTTTCCGCTTTCATTCGGAAATCCAATGCCTGTGCCGCAGTCATCAATTCAATTCCCAAAACACATTCTACATTCCTCACCACACGTCCGCACTTGGTCGCCGCATTCGCGCCCATGCTCACGTGATCTTCCTGTCCATTCGAAGAAACAATCGAATCGATCGAAGCCGGTGTGCACAATTGTTTATTCTGACTCACAATCGATGCGGCCGTATATTGTGGAATCATGAATCCGGAATTCAATCCCGCTTTGGCAACGAGCATCGAAGGCAATCCGCGTTTTCCGGAGATCAATAAAAATATCCTGCGCTCGGAAATGCTTGCAATTTCTGACAATGCAATCGCGAGAAAATCCAAGGCAAGTGCAAGTGGTTGTCCATGAAAATTCCCTCCGGAAAGAATTTCATTTTGCTGTGGAAACAAAGTCGGGTTATCCGTAACAGAATTTATTTCCGTCAACAAAACACGTTCCGTATACGCAACCGCATCACGCGACGCGCCATGTACCTGGGGCATGCAACGGAATGAATACGGATCCTGCACATCGTGTTTTTTGTCGCGCGGTTTATTTGCAATCGGACTCTTTTCAATCAGGTCAAGAATGCGCGACGAAGATTCAATTTGTCCCGGATGCGGACGGATGTCATGCAAACGCGGATCAAACGGTTCTTTCAATCCATCGAATCCATCGAGGGAAAGTGCACCGATTGCATCGGCCGCTTCCAGAATATTTTTTGCGTGCAAGAGATTCCAGATTCCCCATGCGCTCATGAATTGTGTGCCGTTCAAAATGGCGAGTCCTTCTTTCACCTGCAATTTCACGGGATGCAAATTCAATTCTTTCATGGCCTCGGCAGCGGGACGAATTGTTCCGTACAGATTCACTTCGCCTTTTCCGAGCAATGGCAGTGCAAGATGCGCAAGCGGAGCAAGATCGCCGGAAGCGCCGAGTGAACCCTGTTCGTAAACAACAGGAAGAATATGATTGTTCCAGAATGAAATCAGGAGTTGAACAGTTGCAAGTTGCACACCGGAATTTCCGTGAATGAGTCCCTGGATTTTCAGCAGCAACATCAGCCGCACAATTTCCATCGGCACTGCATCACCCGTTCCGCAAGCGTGCGACATGACGAGATTGGTTTGCAGCTGCGAAAGTTCTTCGGAGGAGATTTGCACATTTTTCAAATCGCCGAAACCGGTGTTGATTCCGTAAATCGGGTGTTTCGCTTCCGAAACTATTTTCTGCAAACGTTCATGCGCGAATGCCACACGTTTTTCCGCTTCGACAGAAAGTTTCAATTGGGGAAGATCACGCAGAAGTTTGGAAATGATTTCCAGCGTGAGTGGTTTTGTCGGACAGAGTTCGTGTACTGGCATATCGGTAAAACTTTAAAATGCCACGGAGGCACAAAGGCACAGGTTAACTGATTTTATTGACAAGTTCTTCAAGGGAAATATTTTCTGTCTGCCATTTTCCATGGATTTGATATTTCAAAGAGATTTTTCCATCCGCTTCAAAAGTATTTTCATCAACGGTTGCCGTGAACGGGATTTTTTTTGCGTCGACATACTTCGCCTGTTTTTCCCATTTCACATTGTCGGGATAAATTTCGGCGGCGATATTTTTTTCGCGGATTTTTTTCAGGAGTTGCAAAGAAATGGTTTCCGATTTTCCGCCTTTGTTGATGAAGAGCAAACGTGATCCTGCCGTTACGGATTCGGGATAGAGATTCAATTCGTTCAACACGTCGTAAATCCGATCGGCACCGAATGAAATTCCGACACCGGAAACATTCGGCAAACCGAAAACGCCGGTGAGATCGTCGTAACGTCCGCCGCCGGTGATGGAGCTTGTCAGTGTTCCTGCGTTCGCTTTCACTTCGAAGATGGCGCCGGTGTAATAATTCAATCCACGAGCGAGAGTTGTATCGAATTCAAGTTTGGCGGTTTTTAATCCTAAACTCCCAACTAAAGCAAAAACATTCAATAATTCTCTGCATCCTAACAAACCTGTTTCATGTTTTTTTTCAGTTCCATCATCATTTATTTCCCAAAAAGTGGTTTCCAAACATTCAAGGGTAATAATATCATTATGAAACAAACTTTGTTCCGATTGTAAAGTCAATCTAGCTTCTATCTCTGAATTTGAAAATCCAAATTTCTCCAATTGTTCTTTGGATAAAGTAACCAGGTCACTTTTTTCGGGGAAAAGACATCGTAATATCTTATCCACCCTCTCACTTGAAATATTTTTTTCAAGCAATTCTTTAACAACATTTTCTTTTCCAATCTTATCAATTTTATCAATTGCCACAGCTAGATCAATAAGTTTATCTGGACAACCGCAATAATCAGCTATTCCCTGTAAAATTTTCCGATTATTGATCTTGATTGTGACAGGAACTTTCAACGCAGTAAAAACTTCATCAACCATTTGTACCAATTCCACTTCATTGATCAATGAATTGCTTCCGATCACATCTGCATCGCATTGGTAAAATTCGCGGTAACGGCCTTTTTGCGGACGATCCGCTCTCCACACCGGTTGAATCTGGTAACGCTTGAATGGAAAAGTGATTTCGTTTTGATGTTGCACAACGTAACGTGCGAATGGAACGGTGAGATCATATCGCAAAGCACGTTCAGTTAAATCGGCACTGTTAGTATTTTGATTTAATGTCCGGTCAAAAGCTTCACGCATTTTTTGTTTGTCGGAATCTTTTGCCTCATACGGACGAGAATTCAAAATCTTAAAAAGCAATTGATCTCCTTCGTCACCATATTTTCCAGTGAGCGATTCGATATTCTCCATCGCCGGAGTTTCAATCGGCTGGTAACCGTACTTTTTAAAAACGGAACGGATCGTATCGAAAATATAATTCCTTCTCACCATTTCATCGGGAGAAAAATCGCGTGTGCCTTTGGGAATTGATGGTTTATTCGCCATAATGATTTGCTGATGTGCTAATCTGCTGATGTGCCAATTGTTGTCCGACTCTTGAAATGATCATCGGCAAATCAGCAAATTGATCAAGGTTTCGTCAATTCGAGCAGCTGACTGTAACTGAAAAGTTTATCGTCCGCCGCATAGGTTTCCATTTTCACCATTCCCACTTTCGGACAATAATACATCACCGACTTCGTAGGTTTATTTCCCGGAAATGTTTTTCCTTTCATCGTTGTTGTTCCTGCCGACATGTAAGAAATCTTATAGCATTTGAAAGTTCCAGCCGGTACAATAAGGTTGTCATACGATTCCACAACACGATTGTAAATACGGACATCCGTTGTTGTAAACAGGGCGTCATTCATATACATGTCCATTTTCATATTGATGGAATCCAATTTTTCCCCGACGGTGTAACTCTGTTTATATCCGACCATGTTTCCATTGCAAACCATTTTAAAGTTGTGGCCAGCCATTGCCTGATTCATGGCACCGCTCATGTCCATTACAAAAAGTCCGTTCACACAAATCATTTTCACTTCACTCGGCTGCGACTTGTTCGATTTCAAATCGGTGTAACTTGAATTCAAAACCGCAACGGTGGAATCTCCCGAAGTATAAACTTTTGTCACTTCCGAAGTTCCGGATCCCGTTTGATTTCCGTCTGCAGAATAATATCCCATTTTGCTTTTCACACCTTGCTGGAAAAAATCATTCCCATTGCAAACTTCACCGCCCGTAAAAGCGGTGGTGACTAAAAAACAGAGAGCGGAAAAAATGACGGTGAACTTTTTCATGATCTTAATTATTTAAACCCTTTCAGCTTTTCAACTCACACAGCGAGTTTCTTGTAACGGAATCGTTTCGGTTCGGAATCGCCCAACCGTTTCTTGCGGTTCTCTTCGTATTCCGAAAAACTTCCCTCGAAGAAATAAACCGAACCGTTTCCCTCGAACGCGAGGATGTGCGTACACACGCGATCCAAAAACCAACGGTCGTGGGAAATGATGACGGCACATCCTGCAAAATTTTCCAACGCTTCCTCTAGCGCGCGCATCGTGTTCACGTCAATATCGTTTGTAGGCTCATCGAGCAACAACACATTCGCACCTTGACGAAGTGTCAATGCCAAATGCAAACGGTTTCTTTCTCCACCGGAAAGCACCTTCACTTTTTTTCCCTGGTCTTGTCCGGCGAATTGGAATTTCGAAACGTACGCACGTGAATTCAATTTTGTTCCCGACAATTCCACATATTCCGTTCCTCCTGTGATCGCTTCGAAGACGGTGTGCTCCGGATTTATTTCCGAGTGCGCCTGATCCACGTATGCTATTTTTACGGTTGGTCCGACTTTGAATTCTCCGCTGTCCACTTTATCCTCTCCCATGATCAAACGGAAGAGTGTTGTTTTACCGGCGCCGTTCGGTCCGATGATTCCGACAATTCCCGCGGGCGGCAATTTGAAATTCAGGTTTTCATACAGGCATTTTTCACCGAATGCCTTGTTCACATTGAGCGCTTCAATCACCTCATTTCCCAGACGCGGACCATTCGGAATGAACATTTCCAATTGTTCGTCTTTCGTCTTCACATCTTCACTCAGCATCTTTTCATAATTCGCCAAACGCGCTTTCGATTTCGACTGTCTTCCTTTCGGGCCTTTTCTCACCCACTCCAACTCGCGCTCGAGATTTTTCCTGCGTTTGCTTTCCCCTTTTTCCTCTTGCGCCAAACGTTGCGATTTCTGTTCGAGCCACGAAGAATAATTTCCTTTCCACGGAATACCTACACCGCGATCCAATTCCAGAATCCATCCTGCAACATTGTCAAGGAAATACCTGTCGTGTGTTACAGAAATGATTGTTCCCGGATAACTCTGCAAATGATTTTCCAACCACAAAACCGATTCCGCATCCAAATGGTTCGTCGGCTCATCGAGCAACAGGATATCGGGTTGCTGCAAGAGCAAACGGCACAATGCAACGCGGCGGCGTTCACCACCCGACAATACTTTCACGGGCGTATCACCTTCGGGACATTGCAATGCATCCATCGCGCGCTCGAGCCGGCTTTCAATATTCCATGCATCCAGTTGTTCGATTTTTTCGGAAAGGCGCGATTGGCGCTCAATGAGTTTTGTCATCTCATCATCACTCATCGGCTCCGAAAATTTATTGTTCACCTCCTCATATTCTTTCAGCGTATCATTGATTTCTTTCACACCTTCCTTCACAATATCCATCACCGTTTTTGTTTCGTCCAATTTCGGTTCCTGCTCGAGCATGCCAATGGAATAGCCCGGAGAAAAATGCACTTCCCCGATGTAATCCTTGTCCATGCCGGAAATGATGCGGAGCAAGGATGATTTACCCGAACCGTTCAATCCGATGACACCGATTTTTGCACCGTAATAAAACGAGAGATAAATGTCCTTGAGAACCTGTTTCTGCGGTGGATGTATTTTTGAAACATTCACCATTGAAAAAATAATTTGTCTTCCTTCAGTTGACATGGGCGTAGCTATTTTTATGTCCGATATTTCGGGAGACAAATATCGTGAAAAAAGGGATGTGCCGATGTGCCAATTTGCTGATGTGCGAATGAAAACTGTCTGTGAAATGATGATGTTCTGGAGCGAAACATTTGTGCATCGAATTTCCGTTCGGTTCCGGCTTTCGCTAATGCATGGCAAAGCGCTCAATCCGGGCTAGGAATTCATTCCTCCTGTGCATTGAAAAAAGTGGTCGGCTATTCGTCGTAGTGAAGATTGTCCTGCCGTTTGTTGTACCAATGATTTCCATAACGTTCCGGACAGAATTTCAGTGCCACCATAAAACCATTCAGGTTCATGCGTGAATTGAAGGTGGTGTAATAAACCGCTGAAATGCTGAACGGGGAAATTTTATTTCCATTGGGAATTTTCCATTCCACTTCTGTCTCGAGGGAAAATCCGCTTGCCTTGCTGAACATATCGGGTGTTGCATCAAAATAAGTGTGATACCCCTTTTCAAAAGCGAGATCGCTGTAACCGCCGGAAACCGTTGTGTTGAAAAATTTCCCGAAATGGAAACGGTAACCCATCAGGAATGCATCTTCAAAAATGTAACCGTGATATTCACTTCCCGACGATCGGCAAAGTCGCGCCGTGACAATTGCATTTCCATAACCGGCGTTGATGATTCCCGCTGCCATGGTGAAACGGCTGTTCACCATTCCCGTTCCATAACCGAATTCAAAAAAATTGTGCGGGAGAATGGAATCCTTGGCGACGTGATTTTCCTGCGCGGAAACGAACTGCGTCATGAAACACAGCAGGAAAAAGAAAAGGATTTTTGGAATGATTTTCAACAACTGTAAAATTAAAAAACATCACCAACCAAAATTGAAATCGAAGCCGAGGCTCACATCGGCCCTTACGTACCAACCGTTTTTCGGCCATGTGAAATTATAGTCGCCGGGCTGTCCACTCGGACGGGGATTATCATACCACCCCAAAAAAGTCGTTTGATAAAACGAGTTTCGGATTCCAACGTTGATGAACCA